>NZ_BAAAQN010000051.1:0-94564 GCF_039531695.1 Catenulispora yoronensis | reverse complement strand
GGGGGGGGGGGGCGGGCCGGGGGATGGGGGGGGGTGGTGGCTTGGTGGGATTGGTTAGTGTTGTTGGTGGGGGGTTGGTGTGGTGGAGGCGGTGGAGGCGGAGAGGAGATGGAGGGGTGGTGGGCTGATGAGGCGATATGTGGGTGTGGAGGGTGGGGGACATGTTGGGGTGAGGTGCTGATTTGTGGGGGCAGCTGCGGTGTGGGAGTGCGGGGCATGGAGGTTGAAAGTGGGGGCGCGAAGTCATGGTCGAGGTCGAGCGTGGGTTCGATGGCGGCGTCGTGGAGGTTGGATGGGTCGAGCGTGTGGGCGGGTTGGCTGGGCGGGATGTTTGTCGGGGATGTGTGCTGGGTGGTCGGTGCGGGAGTGGGAGTGGAAGGCGGCGTGGGGCGCAGTTGGTGGATGAGGAGGGTGAGGAGGGTGAGATAGGCGCGTGGGGCCGAGTGGACTGGCGGCGGGGTGGCTGAGTGGTGTCGAGGGGGCTGGCGGACGTGTGGGGGGCTGGCCGGAGTTCGTCCGCGCGCGCCGTGGCTTGGCGCGTGGCTGGCGGACGTGTGGGGGCTGGTCGCGCTGGGCTGGCGGGGGCTGTGAGGGGTAGCGGGGAGCGGGTCCGTGGGGTGGGGTCTGTCAGCTGATCTAGGTTGTGGTGGGGCTAAGGCGTGGTGCAGGGGGGTGTGGTTGTGCGGTGGGGGCTCGGGTGGGTGGTGGCGCTGGGGTGGCGCTAGGGATCGCTGTAGCTCTTTCTGGTGATTTTTTGTGGGGGTGGGGTGGAGGCGGTGCTGGGGCCTGCACATTTCTGTTCGGAGGGTCGGGGTGGGGACATCACGGTTGGGGCAAGTTCCGGTGATCATGTCGGGTTGGGCGGTATTTGGGAGGGGTCACCTCGCCGGTTGGGGGTCGGGTGGCTGTTCTGGTCGTCGGGTTCAAGGGATATCGCTGATGCAATTTGTTCTGCTTTCTGGGCGTTCCGCTGGGCTTATGGGGCGGGTCGGGGCTGCTCTGGGGGTGGGGGCCGGGTTGGGGGCGAGTGCCGCCTTGGCGGTGAGCGCTGTGGGTGGCGTGGGTGGTGCCCTGGTGGCGGGGGTGTGCGCCGGTGTGGCGGTGGTGGGGGCGCGGGGTGGGGGCTGGATGGCTGCTTCGGTGGAGTCGGCGCCTGTGGTGGGGACTGGCGCGGGCGGTGGGGTGGGGTTCGGGGTGGCGGGGCCGGGTGGGCCGCGGCGGCGGGTGGGGCGGCGGGCGGTGGGGACGTTGATCGGTGTGGATGAGGATGTGCCGCGGGGTGCTGAGGAGGGCGTGCTGGAGGGGTTCGGGGCGGGGGCCTTTCAGGGGTGGGTGGGGCGGTCGGCCGATGTGGAGGTGGTGGCGGTCTCGGTGCCGGAGTTGGCGGCGGAGGGGCGGGCCGCGTTCTTGAAGGCGTTGGGGGACGCTGCGCGGCGGGGGGCTTCGGTGTGGGTCGCGTTGTTGTGTCCGGAGTCTGATGCGGCTTTGCGAATGGCGGATGCGTTGCGGGAGAGCCAGCCGGGGTTTTTGGCGGGGCTCGAGGAGGTGTTGTGGGTGCTGTATCGGTGGCAGCGTGAGGTGAACGCGGCCATGGGTGGGGAGCGGCCCACGCGGCCGGTGGAGATCGTGCTCTATTCGCAGCCGTTCGGGCGGCCGCCTCTGCCGGCGTTGGCGCCGCATTATGTGTTCGATGACACGCTGGTCACGGTGCCACTGCCCACGGATGTGGGTGAGGCGCGGGTGTATGCCCGGTATCCCGTCGATCATCGGTTCGCGCTCCCGTTCGGGATGTATCGGGAGCTGATTCGGACTCGTCATGTTCCGTTGGAGAAGCACATCCTGGACCGGGTCGTGGTGGGGATGGACGGCGGCCCTGATCTGGCCGGCGTCAAGTTCGTGCGCCACGACGGGGTCAAATATCTCGCTGTGCGGGACCGGGAGGCGGTCACCCGGCTGGGTGGGGCCGCGCGGGTCGAGGTCTTCCATGGGGTGGGCGAGCGAGTCGCCTATCGGCCCGTCGCGGTGGGCGGCGGGCGGGAAGCCGAGCTCGTCAAGGTCCTGGATTCGCTGGTGGCGGCGAAGTACGGGGGTGCGCCCCGGGATGAACGCTGCTTCTTCTATCGGCTGGAGGGCTACGAGCTCTGAATCAAAGGCCCTGATGTGAGTAGTTTGCCAGACTTTTGTCGGTTGCACCAGTTATAGTGGGTCATGTCAACAGGCGTGCGGGGAACACGTCGGAAGGACACGACCATGAGCGTCGACCCCCTGCGCCGTCTTGAAGACGCCACCGCGGACCTCGCCGCGCTCGATCCGCTCGCCTTCGATACCGATGGCTCGCTGGCCTTGGCTCGTGCTGCCGAGCAGGTCAGCCGGGCCGCGGAAGCCGTTCTGATCCGCTGCGTGCGGACCTGGCACGACCGGGGCGACCCGGTGCAGACGCCGGAGACCACGGAGGAGGAGCTGAAGTGGCGTGCGGCGGACGCCGCTCGCAAGGCCCTGATCGTCAATGTCGGCCGGACCCGGGGTGATGCCGGCCGGCTGATAGCCACGGCGAAGGCGCTGCGGAAGGATCCGGAGACCGAGGAGGTCCTGCGGCGCGGTGAGATCTCGGCGCCGCAGGCCAGGATGATCGCCGAGGCGCTGGCCGCGATGCTGCACCTGCCGGAACCGGTCGTCAGCGAGATACGGCAGGCGCTCATCGCGAAGGCGATGGCTGAGGGTGCTGAGAACCTGCGCCATCATGCGGAGGACGCCGCTCACCGCGCCGCGCCGATGACGGTGTTGGCCCGTTCGCGGGCGGCCGAGAACCGGCGTGGATTCCACATGACGCCGGTGCTGGACGGCTACCTGCCGGGCGGCTTCCTGCCCACGGTCGGCGGCGAGGCGTTGCTGACCGTTCTGGATTCGATGGCGACCCGTCAGACCGATGAGGACGCCCCTGGCTGGGAAGACGTCGCCAAGGCGCGGGCGGACGCTCTGGTGCGGATGGCCGAGGACCGGATCCGCTCAGGCGAGCTCCCCCAGCGGCACAACGGCCCCACGGCGATGACCATCGTCATGCGGGCCGACACGGCTCAGGGCCTGCCAGGGGCGCCCGCGGCGAAGACCGGGTACGGTCGGGCGATTCCGGCGGCCGAGGCCCACATGCTGCGGTGTGAGGCGGCCCTGAAGGCGGTTTTGGTGGACGGCCGTGGCGAGATCCTGTGGCAGGGACGCAAACGCCGGCTCGCCAGCCGGGCCCAGTACGAAGCGCTCGCAGTGCGCGACGGCGGCTGTTCCACGTCCGGCTGCGATCGGCCGCCGCACGAATGCGACGCCCACCACGACATCCCGTGGGCGGACGGCGGCCACACCGATGTCGACCAGATGCGCCTGTTGTGCCGCCGCCATCACCGCGAGCTGCACGACGAACTCTGGCAACGCCAGTTCAGCTGGCAGGAGGCCGAGGTCAAGGCGCACAACGAGGGCCGCCGGTTCCGGCAGCCCCGGCAGCCCTGGTACCGGGATACCCCAGCCTGGTATCCGGGTCCCAGTCCGTGGCAGCCCACGGAAGGGGACGCCGAATGAACGCGATCGTGCGCCGGTGGCGGTCAGCCCTTGAGGTCGCGTACATGGCCGTAAACCCCCAGCACCGCCATCAGCACCGGCAGAACGGCCAGGAAGACCCCGCTGTCGATCAGGTCGATCGTCCGGGACCAGCGCGGCGGCAGGATCGGCTCCGAGGTGCCCCGGCGTGGCCGGATCGAGGCCAGGCCGAGGGCCAGCAGCGCGATCACGACCAGCAGCGGAGCCAGCCACAGGGCCCGGAGGTCGGGTTCGGCGTTCGCGGCCATCACCGCGAAGGTCACCACCAGCCCGGCGAGGCCGCTGAGGGCCGCCGCGAACACTTGGGCGCGCTGCCGGAACAGGCGCGCCCGGCACAACATCACCCCGGAGACCAGGAACGCCAGCGCCTGCTCCCAGACTGTGTGCTCGCCCTGCGGGGCGGTCTGCATCGCGTGGATCGGCACGACCAGCAGCACGACGCAGAACACGAGCATCGTGCCGATGCCCGCTGTCAGGCCGGTCAGGGTATCCAGGGTGCGGGCCACGCGCAGGCCGACCGCGTAATTGTTGACCGGGGCGCCTTCGAATTCGCCGGGTTCGACACCCGAGGTGGGCGGCTCGACGACGAAGCGGGCCACGACCATGGCCGCGAACGGCAGCAGCTCGACCGCCAAGGCGCACACAGCGGCCGTGACCGCGATACCCGCGGCCGGGCTGGACTTGGTGAGCTGGAGCCCGACGCCGGCCAGTGCGGCGACCAGGCCGACCGTAGCGCCCGCGATGGGCACCGCGACCCGGCGACCCAGCCCGACGATCGCGGCGAGCGCCAGGATCAGCACCGCGATGGCGCCCGCGGTGAAGTGGGCGCGGCCCAGGCCATGACCGGCGGCCGCGTGGGCGGGGAGCACTCCGGCGCCGGCGATGAACGCGTAAGGGAGCGACGCCGCGGTCAGGACCGAAGCGGCGGTGTAGTCGCGCTGGTGGTGGGCGCCGGTGGCCCAGGCCATCGCCTCGGCGATGCTGGGCCAGGCGGCCAGGCTGCCGAGGCCGCCGGTCCGGACATTGGTCGCGGCGAGCGCAACCGTGCCGGCGCCGACGGCGCGAGGGCCCGATTCACGCCGACCAGAATGCTGGTCCGCGGCGAAGGAGGACAGGTCGAAGGTCCCGGCCGGAGCGGCGAAATCAGGGTTCGAGGGGTAGGCGCGACGGCTCCGGAAGAACAGGCGTCGGCCAGCATGTCCTGGACGAGGATAGGGATCGCGGCGCGGGTCGGCACCATAGCGGGGATCACGCGGATCTCGGGGGTCCCGGGGATCGCGACCGTAGCCGGGTGTGTAGTCCGGGTCACGAGGGTCATGGCCATAGCCGGAGCCGTAGCCGCCGAAGTCCCGATTCCTACCTGGATCGAAGCCGGAGTCACGCAGATCGCGAGAGCTTCGGGGATCGCGACCGTAGCCAGGTCGGCCGCCAAAGCCACGCCGTGGGTCGGGGCCGAACCCCGAGTCCCTGGGATCAGCACCGTAGCCAGAGCCAGGGCCGGGTCCGCCACCGGCGCCGCGCCGGAAGTCGGGGCCGGACCCCGGGCCGCGCGGGTCGGCACCGTATCCGGGACCGCCGCCAAAGCCGCGCCGCGAGTCAGGGCCATACCCTGTGCTGCGCAAGTCGTCACCGTGATCGGGCCAACCGCCGAAGCCACGCCGCGAGTCGGGGCCGAGCCTCGGGTCCCGGGGGTTGCCGTCACCGTAGTTGGGGTCACCGAAGCCACGCCGCAAGTCAGGACCGAATCCCGAACTCCGGGAGGCGTCTCCGTAGTCAGGCCCACTGCCGAAGCCGCCCCTAGAGTCCAGGTCGCGGTCACGGGGATCGTGGCCGTAGCCGAAGTCGCTGCCAAAACCGTGCCCCGAGGCAGGGTCAAAGTCTGGATCAAAAAAGTCGCGGCCGTACTCGGAGTCGTTGTCCCGGAAGTCCGGATCGTGATCCCACGAGCGATGTCGGCCCGGGTCCTCGCCGTAATGCGCCTCGTAGCCGCTCCACGAGTCGGAGTACGAGTGGTCGTCGTCGCCGTCGTAGCGCGCCTGGCTGCGCGTCGCGTTGTGGAGACGGGCGGCGGCCGTCGAACGACCGCCTCGTCCACCGGAAGCACGCCGGAGGTCGCGCGGCACAGCTTCCGGTCCCGCCGGGTCGCTGTATCCGTAGTAGCTCCCCCTCCCGACCGCGGTCGGGTCGTATCGCGCCCGCAGCACGCCGAGGGTGAACAGCAGCAGGGCGATGACTCCGGCGATCACGCCCTTCCAGCCGTGGAAGGTGCCGGTGCCGGAGAACCACAGCACGATCGCTCCGAGGCCGGCGGCGATGCCCACCACGGCGAGCGCCGTTGCCCGGAGGGCCGTTGCGCTCCATTGGCTGCTGCCCGCCAGAACGGCTTCCGCGACCGCGTCGGCGATGTCGTCGTGGACCGCCGCCTCGGGTACGTCGTCGGCCGGACGCAGACGCAGTATGCCGCCGTCGACGACGCCTTGGTCGGACAGGGCGGCGGCGGTGTCCAGGGCGGTGCCGTCGAAGCCGGTGAGGACGTAGCCGCTCAGTGCTGCCGGGCCGGTGGCCGGGCCCGGTGCGCCGACCAGGCGCAACAGCTCCGGCAGCAACTCGGCGAGCGGCACGTCCTCCGGGAGCGCCACATCGACGCGGCGGGTCGGCGCGACGACCGTGACCCGGCAGTGGCCGCCGGCCGCGCCGGGCCGAACGGCCCCAGAACCTGCTGTCATGCCGTTATGGTAGCCAGCCGGTCACTCCGAATACCCTTCACGAATGAGCACGACCCCTGTCAAACGCGCGCCGCGTCGTCCGGCCCCGGAAGCGTCGGCCGGCTCGGTGGTCCTCCAGCCGCCGCCGGAGCTGCCGCGCGGCGGTGGCGACGGGCATTGGGCCCTGAACCTGCTGCCGATGGTGGCCGGTCTGGGATCGGTGGTGTTCTTCTTCGTCCCTGGTGCCAATGCTTTGATAATGGTGATCGGAGGTCTCACCTTCGTCTCCAGCCTGGTGTTCGGCGCGGTGACGGCGCTCCGGCAGCGCAACGGCGGCAAGGGGAAGCTGGCCGACGCCCAGCGCGACTACTTGCGGCATCTGGCGCAGGCGCGTGCGGAGGTGGTGGCCGCGACCCAGGCGCAGAAGGCTGCGACGCGCTATGCCAACCCGGAGCCCGATGTGTTGTGGAGCCTGGTCGCGCTGCGCGAGCGGCTGTGGGAGCGGCGTCCGATCGACGCGGACTTCCTCGCGCTGCGGATCGGGCGCGGCCCGGCGCGGGCGGCAACCCGGCTGGTGCCGCCGGAGACGGCACCACTGCCGGAGGTCGAGCCGATGTGCGCGGACGCCCTGCGGCGCCTGCTCGCGGTGCACGGCACGCTGCCGGACCAGCCGGTGGCGATCGCGCTGCGCTCGGTGGCCCGGCTGTTTGTCGGGGGCGCGCCCGCCCCGGGGGTGGTCCGAGCGTTGCTGGCCCAGGCGGTCACCTTCCACTCCCCCGACGAGCTCCGGATCTGCGTCGTCGCCGACAGCGAGCGGATCCGGGATTGGGACTGGGCGAAATGGCTGCCGCACGTCCAACATCCGAGTGCCCAGGACGCCGCCGGACCGCAGCGCATGATCTACGACGATCCGGCGGACGCCGAGAGCGGGCTGGAGGCGCTGCTCGCCGAACGGCCGCGCTTCACCACCAGTGTCATGCTCATCGACCGCCCGCATCTGCTCGTGATTCTCGACGTCGCGGCGCCGGCGGCATCGGAAGCATTAGGCGCGTCGGACGTGTCGCGGGTGTCGCGGGTGTCGGGCGTGTCGGGTTCAGAGGACGACTCCGCCTCGTCCGGGTCGCCGTCCTCGACGTCGGCCTCCTCCTCGGCTCCGGCTCCGCCTTCCTTGCTGCAGTTGTCCGAGGACGGCCTCCTCGGCGTGACAGTGCTCGACATCGTGCCGGAACCCGAACCGCGCCTGAAGCGGCACCAGATGGCCTTGCGGATCGCCAAGAACCGGATGGCGACGCTGGACGTGCCGGACGTCCACGTCGGGCCGGACGAGCGCCCGTTCCCGATCCGCGTCGACCTGCTGACCACGGCCCAGGCCGAGGCTCTGGCTCGGCAGCTGGCCCCGCTGCGCCTGTCGGCCGGCGACGGGGACGAGCCGCTGCTGTCCGCCTTGGAGTTCACGGACCTGCTGGGCCTCGGCGACGCCGCCGAGGTGGATCCGCCGCGGCTGTGGCAGCGCACCGCCTCGGCCCCCAACGACCGGTTGCGGGTGCCGATCGGGGTGGGCGAGGACGGCCGGCCGGTGATACTGGACCTGAAGGAGGCGGCGCTCGGCGGCATGGGCCCGCACGGCTTGTGCATCGGCGCGACCGGCTCCGGCAAGTCCGAACTGCTGCGCAGCCTGGTGGCGGCGCTGGCGCTCACGCACTCCAGCGAGCAGGTGAACTTCATCCTCGCCGACTTCAAGGGCGGGGCGACGTTCGCGGGCTTGGCCGGCCTGCCCCACGTCGCGGCGGTGATCACCAACCTCGCCGACGACCTGACGCTGGTGGACCGGATGCGCGACGCGCTGACCGGGGAGCTGAACCGGCGGCAGGAGCAGCTCAAGCGCGCCGGCAACGTGAAGAACGTCCACGACTACGAGAAGGTCCGCGCCGCCAAGCCGGATCTGATCCCCCTGCCCTCGTTGCTCATCGTCGTCGACGAGTTCTCCGAAATGCTCGCGGCGCGTCCGGAGTTCATCGACACCTTCCTCCAGATCGGCCGGATCGGGCGCTCGCTCGGCGTGCATCTGCTGCTGGCGTCGCAGCGTTTGGAGGAAGGGCGACTGCGCGGGCTGGACACCTATCTGTCGTTCCGGTTGGGGCTGAAGACGTTCTCGGCCACGGAGTCGCGCTCCGTGCTCGGTGTGCCGGACGCGCACACCCTGCCGAACGTCCCCGGGTCCGGCTACCTGAAGTACGACAGCGAGACCATGACCCGGTTCAAGGCCGCGTACGTGTCAGGGCCCTACGGACATGCCAAGGCGCAGGCGACGCCGGCGGCGCGCAGCGTACAGCAGCCTCGTCCGGTGTGGTTCACGGCGCTGCACCAGGCGCCGGTGGTGACGCTCTACGGGCCGCCGCTCGAACCGGACCTCACGGACGCCACGTCCCTGGTCGTGCTGGACTCCGCCGAGGGATACCGGCAGACGTCGGCCTCCGTCCTGGACGTCATCGTGGACCGGCTGTCCGGCTTCGGACCGCCGGCGCACCGGGTGTGGCTGCCGCCGCTGGACGAGTCGCCGACCCTGGACTTCCTGCTGCCGGGCATCGCGGTCACCGAGGAACGTGGGCTTTCGGCGACCGGGTGGCCCGGGAGCGGGCGGCTGGCGGTGCCGGTCGGCATCGTCGACAAGCCCACCGACCAGCGCCAGGACCCGCAGGTGCTGGACCTGTCCGGGGCCGGTGGGCACGTGCTGGTGGCGGGTGGGCCGCGGGCCGGGAAGTCGACGGTGTTGCAGACGCTGATGTTCTCGCTCGCGCTCACCCACACGCCGCGCGAGATCCGGTTCCTGGTGATCGACCTCGGCGGCGGCTCGCTGGGGCCGTTGGCCGCGCTGCCGCACGTGTCGGCCGTCGCCGGGCGTTCGAACCCGGAGCTGGTGCGGCGGATCGTGGCGGAGACGGTCGGGACCCTGGACCGGCGGGAGGCGGCCGGGCTGGCGAAGGCGTCGTCCTATGACGAGAGCCACGTGTTCCTGGTCATCGACGGCTGGTCGGCGTTCCGGCACGACTTCGAGCCGCTGGAGCAGGACGTCGTCGACATCGCGCGGCGCGGGCTCGGGTTCGGGGTGCACCTGCTGGCGTCCACCGGCCGGTGGGCGGACGTCCGGGCGCAGCTGAAGGACGCTGTCATGACCCGGCTGGAGCTGCGGCTGGGCGACCCGATGGAGTCGGAGATGGACCGGCGCGCGGCGGCCGAGGTGCCGACCGGCATGCCGGGCCGGGGCATGACGCGGCAGAAGGCGCACAGCCTCGGCGGGATGACCGACGTGCCGCCGGAGGAGCTGGCGGCGGCGATCGCGAAGGCGTGGCCGGGGGCTCCGGTGCCGCGGGTCCGCATGCTGCCGTCGCGGGTCGACGCGGCCGAGCTGCGGTCGCGGGTGCCGCGGCAGCGCGGCGCCGCCGACGTGACGATCGGGGTCGAGGAGGCCGGGCTGAGCCTGGTGACCCTGGACTTCGCGCTGGAGCCGCACTTCCTGGTGTTCGGGGAGGCGGAGTCCGGGAAGTCGAACTTCCTGCGGCTGCTGATCGCGTCGCTGGTGGAGGCGGTGGACGAGGAGCGGCTGGCGGCGCGGTTCATGGTCGTCGACTATCGCCGAAGCCTGATGGGCGCGGTGCCGGAGCGGTACGGCGCCGGGTACGCCGTCGCGGGGCCGCCGGCGTTGACGATGATCACGCAGCTGGCCGAGGCGCTGCGGCAGCGGTTGCCGGGGCCGGATGTGACGGCGGAACAGTTGCGGACGCGGAGCTGGCGGACGGGCAAGGACGTGTTCGTGTTCGTGGACGACTACGACTTGGTGGCGTCGCCGACCACGAACCCGCTGACGCCACTGGTGGAGCTGCTGCCGTACGGCCGAGATGTGGGGCTGCACCTGGTCGTGGCCCGGCAGAGCGGCGGGGCTGGGCGGGCGATGTTCGACCCGGTGTTGCAGAAGATGCGGGATCTGAACGCGCCGGGGCTGTTGTTGTCGGGCGACCGGGAGGAGGGGCCGCTG
This sequence comes from Catenulispora yoronensis, assembly GCF_039531695.1. Lineage (NCBI taxonomy): Bacteria > Bacillati > Actinomycetota > Actinomycetes > Catenulisporales > Catenulisporaceae > Catenulispora > Catenulispora yoronensis. The sequence goes on along the minus strand of NZ_BAAAQN010000051.1, from coordinate 84,241 downwards.
CTCGGTGCGGCGCGGCCGAGTCGGCAGCCGGTGGGGCGGGGGCAGTTGGTGACGCGGCGGGGTGGGGCGGTGCTGGTGCAGACCGCTTTGTTGCCGGAGCCGCGGTGGGAGGTGGTGTTCGAGGATCAGGAGCCTGCGGCTGCTGAAGCGCCGGAATCGGGCCGAGAACGAAACCAAGATAATAGTAAAGAACAAGAACAAGAACAAGAACAAGAACAAGAACAAGAACAAGAACAAGAACAGAACCAAGACCACGTGCGAGGCCAAGACCAGGCGCAGGACCGGAAGCTGACGCAGGACCGAGAGCCAGGGCATAACCAAGAGCTAGAGCAGGACCAAGTCCAATTCCAACCGCAGGAGGCGGACGCTGCCGGCGCTGAAGCCCCTCATCGGGACGTGGAGTCCGACGAGGACGGTGGGACAGGGGACTTCATCGGGGCTACGTATCCGGAGGTCGGGCCGGGGCCGTCGATGTAGTCGGTGGTCAGGCTTCCGTGGTCGGGGTGGACGCGGCCGGAGCTGCTGCCGACGCTGACGAAGGCGGCGACGAGGCCGATGGCCATTATGGTTGCGATGCCGCCGATGAGGCTGAGGACGATGCGGGTGGTTGTGGAGGTGGGGGCGGTTGGGCGGGTGCCGGGGTGGTGTCTGGCTTGGCGGAAGAGGAAGGTGGCGGTGGCTGCGGGGGCTGCGGCTGCTAGGAGGAGTAGTGGTGCGCCGAGCCAGGTGGGGAGCGACCAGTTGACCGGGACGGTCAGGGCGTAGAGGAGGGTCGCGTAGCCGCCGGGGATAATGAGGGTGCCGGCCAGTTTGTCGCGGGTGGTCCAGCGGTCGGAGTTCCACAGCAGGAGGACGCCGGCTATCCAGCCGGCGCCGAAGAGGAGGCCGCCGGCTAGTAGGAGGAGTATCGCAAAGATCTCCTGGGTGCCGAGTGGGTACGGTGAGGTGAGCTCAGGACGCCCGAGCTCAGGACGGTCGACAGCAGGCTGGCCCACTTCCGACCGGCCCCACGCAGGCTGACCCGACGCAGACCGACCGAGCTCAGACCCAGCATCGCCAGCAACAGCGACATCACCAGCGCCATCTACATCTACAGCTACATCCGCGAGCGCCTCGGCCACGATCTCGCGCGGTTCGCCGAGCGCTCTGAGCATCGCGCGGACCTGGGCCGCCTCGTCGGCGGGAGCAGACCCGTCCCCGAACGCCTCGTCGGCCTCGCGCATCTCGGCGAGGGCCACCTCGATGTGGCTGCGGACGTCCTCCAGCAGCTCCGCGCGTGCGTTCCAGGGCAGGCGGGCTGCTTCGCGTTCCAGTTCGGCCAGGTAGGCGGCCGTCAGGTCGTCGTTGTCGGTGCTCATTCCTCCACGCTCCCGTTCGCAGAAAGGAAGTACTCCACGCCGTCTCGGAAACGGCGCCACTCGGTGCTGAACTCGGCGAGGGCCTTCTCGCCGGTGGGCGTGAGCTTGTAGTAGCGGCGGGGCGGGCCGGTGGGGGATTCGCGCCAGGCTGTCTCGACGAGGTGTTCCTTGCGCAGGCGGGACAGCAGAGGGTAGATCGTCCCTTCGCTGGTCACCAGGGCGTCGACGGCCGCGAGGTCGCGAAGGAGTTCGACGCCGTAGCGCTCGCCGTCGCGGAGCAGGGCCAGGACGCAGAATTCGAGGACGCCGCGACGGAGTTGGCTGACAGCCTTCGCGGCGCCACCAGGTTCCATGCGTTACAAGGTACCCGGCGCGGCATGCTTCGACAACTGAGAGTGTGATGACTGAGAAGGAGGGAGTTCGGACGCCGTCGGAACGCTAGGAACCGACCGGCGTCGCCGCTCTGCTCGGATCCAGTGCGGTCCCGAGGGGCACCAGCCGCAACCACTGCGCCGGGACCTCGCAGGAGGCGATGCCGTCGTATCCGAGTCGCAAGGGTGCGGCGTCCACGAGCTCGTACCGGAGTCCGGTATCAGCAAGCAGATACTCGGGCGCCGTCGCCGGGTCGCTGCCCGACTCGCGCACGATCACTCCGTGTCCGGCCCGGACGACCGCGCTCGGGAGATCGGCACTCCCGCCGCCCGAAGCCGCGCCGGCAGCCGCACCACCACCCGCAGCCCCCGCCGGCAACGCACCCCGCACCGCCACCTCCATATGCGCCCGCCCCTGCTGATCGAACGTCCCCGCGAACGTCGCGCACACCACCGCCGCGCCGGACGTCCCCGCGTCCTGCCACTCCGCCGAGAACCGCGGCGGCGCCACCGGCCACGCCAGCGTCTGCGATGCCGCCGTCCCCACCATCATGTCCGCCGTCACCTTGCCGGCCGGCAGCACCGCCTCCGTGAACTTGTACTGCGTCAGCCGCGGATCCCGTTGGTAGAGCTCGTACATGGTCGGTGTCACCGCGGCCACGCCGTCGCCGGTGACCAGGAAGTAGTCCGCCACCGAGCCGCCCGGTCCAAAGGTCTTGCCGAACATGCCGATCTTGTCGAAGCCGGCAGGTGCGGGGCGCGGGTCCGGGCCGCCGTAAGGGCCCGAGATGGTCGGGATGCCCAGCACGTCGCCCGCCGAGAGACCGCTCAGCCAGGCCGCCGGGACCCGGCGCGGGTGCACGCCGTTCGTGGCGAACGCCGCCGCCACCACGGCGCGGTCGCCGATGCGGTACTTCAGGCCGTCCTCGACCACCCACTGCTGTCCGGCGTCGTCCTGCACCAGCAGCGCGTCGGGACCGGCCAGCAGACCCGGGCCGGAGGCCGCCGGGAAGCCGACCTCGACCACTGTTTTGCCCTCCGGCGTCACGCAGGCCGAGAAGTCCTTCAGATCGAGGTCGGCGGCCGAAGGCAGGCTCTCGGGCACCTTGGCCAGCCCCACCGCCGGGCCGAGCTCGCGCAGATACGGCGCCAGCTGTGCGTCCCCGGGGCGGACCGGTTTCGTCGTCGAACCGAACAGCAGCCGGGCCGAGGTCCCGTTCAGCAGCGGGTGCAGCCGGCCGTCGAGCATCACGTACTCGGTCCCGGAGCCGTCGGCGATCAGGCCCTTCTTCCACGCGTCCTTCGGCTTCGGGTTCATATAGCCCACGACCGCGGCGGTACCCAGGGCGAAAACGACCACGATCCCGGCGACGAAGTACGCCCGGAACGGCCTCGGCACGCCCTCCCCGACTTCCCCGGCACGGGGCCGCAGCACCGCCCCGAGGATCCGGCGCCGCGAGAACTCCGTCGCCGTCAGCTGCTCCTTCCGCGTCGCCATTCCCCGTACGATACGTCCTCATGCGGGCCTTCGTCGGAATCGGTCTCGTGGTGGCATCGGAAGTCGTCGTCACCTCCGGCCTGCTCGCCGTCCGGCGGCTGCGCGGCCGACGCAGAAGCCTGAGCTCCCCCGCGGACACCCTGTTCAGCGAGCCGCCCGCGGCGATCGCGACCGCGAGCGCCCTCACCGGCGCCGTCAAGACCACCATCACGAGCGCGGGCGTCGCCGCGAAGCCGACGGCCCCTGCCCGCCTCGACTTCCTCACCGCAGTGCTCGAACTCGAGCCCGTCGACGCCGTCCTGCCGGCCGGCGATCAGACGCCCCCGATCCCCGCGCAGGTGCTGGAGAACCTCCGCGCCGATCCGTTGCTCGGCCTGGCCGACGTCCGCCTCGTCCAGCACCTCCAGTCCACCGGCGCGGGACTGCCCGAACGCTCCCAGGCCGGAACCTCCTATCAGAGCCTGAACCGCGACGTCGCCCAGCACGCCTCCGCCGAGCCGATCCCGGCCGCGCGCCTGACCTGGCTGACGATGCGCCTGGAGCTCCCCGGCAGCCCGCGCCACGCCTGGGCCGACCGCGCCGCCGGGCCGATGCTGGCACGCGGCGGCGGCCTGGAGGGCGCGCGCCGGACGCTCGACAAGGCCGCCCGGGCCGCCTCCGCGCAGCTCGCCGTCGCCGGCTACCGCACGACCGCCCTGACCGAGACGGACTATCTCCCGGGGCTGCGCAGCGGGCTGGCCGACTCCCTCGCCGCCACCGGGCCGGACGGCCTGGTGACCGCGCCCGGCGGCGTGCTCGTCGGCGTCGATCCGGCGCACCGCCCCGTCGCGCTCGGCCTGTTCCGTCGCAGAGGCCTGAGCGTCGCGGTCGTCGGCGGCCGCTACCTCGCCGAGATTCTGGCGTTGCGCGGTGCCGCCGTGGGCGCTCGCGTCATCGTGGAGACCGCGCGCGCCGACGAATGGGATCCGGTCCTGCTGCACTCCGGGCTGGACGCCGCGCGCCTGGCCGTGCAACCGGCCGCCCGCCCCACTCCGCCCGCCGCGTGGCCCAAGCCGACCGCGGCCACTCCCCTGCTCGTGCTGCGCGACTGCGGTGCGCGTCCGCCCTATGCGGCGGTCCCCCGCGGCGCGTGGACGGCCGTCGTCACCGTGCTGCCCTATCTGGACCCGCGCTCGGCCGGCTACCTCAAGGACGCCGATCTCGTCGGTCTGCAACAGATGTCGCGCGAGGAGGCCGCCATGATGCGGCACATCCTCGGCCTGGCGGACAAGGAGACGGCGGCGCTGCCCGATCTGCCCGCACCGATGGCCGTGTGGCGGTCCCGGGACCGCACCACCCGGTACTGCGAGGTGTCCGCGACGCGCTGGGAAGAGACCCTCTTGGGCGAGCCGGTCCGCTGAGCTCGGCCCGGCCCGGCGAAGATCCGGCAGCGTAGGGTTGGAGCATGACGAGCACACCGGACTCCGCAGAAGTCCCTTACGGCGAGGTCGTGGGTTTCCTGCGCGACCTCATCCGGATCGACACCTCGAACCCGGTCAAGCCGGAGCGGCCGGCGGCCGAATACGTGGCGGAGAAGCTCGCCGAGGCCGGGCTGGAGCCGCAGGTCTTCGAGTCCGAGCCGGGCCGGGCCAGTGTGGTGGCGCGGATCGAGGGCACCGATCCCGGCGCCGACGCGCTGCTGCTGCACGGCCACCTGGACGTGGTCCCGGCCGACCCCGCGGACTGGACCTTCGACCCGTTCGCCGCCGAGGTCCGCGACGGCCTGGTGTGGGGCCGCGGCGCGGTCGACATGAAGGACATGGACGCGATGATGCTGGCCGTCACGCGCCGCATGCTGCGCGAGGGCCGCAGGCCGCGCCGCGACGTGGTGCTGGCGTTCCTGGCCGACGAGGAGGCCGGCGGCACCTACGGCGCCAAGTTCCTCGCCGAGCACCACCGCGGCCTGTTCGACGGCGTCTCCGAGGCGGTCAGCGAGGTCGGCGGCTACTCCTACGAGGTCTCGCCGGATCTCCGCTACTACCTCATCGAGACCGCGCAGAAGGGCCTGGCCTGGATGCGGCTGCAGGCCCGCGGCCGGGCCGGCCACGGCTCGATGATCAACGACGACAACGCGGTCACCACCCTGGCCGAGGCCGTGGCGCGGATCGGCCGGCACGACTGGCCGGTGACCCTGACGCCGACCGTCACCGCCTTCCTGGCCGAGGTCACCGAGGCGCTCGGCGTCGAGTTCGACGCGAAGGACCCGGACTCGGCCCGCGCCGCGGTGGCCAAGATCGGCCCGCTGGCCCGGTTCATCGGCGCCACGCTCCAGCACACCGCGAACCCGACCAAGCTGGACGCCGGGTACAAGGTGAACGTCATTCCGGAGCGGGCCTTCGCCGAGATCGACGGGCGGTTCCTGCCGGGGCGCGAGGAGGAGTACTTCGCCGAGATCGACAAGCTGCTCGGTCCCGACGTGACCCGCGAGTTCACGCACTACGACATCGCGCTGGAGGCCCCGTTCGAGGTGCCGCTGGTGGAGAAGATGATGGCCTCGCTCCAGGCCGAGGACCCGGCGGCGCGGGTCGTCCCCTACTGCCTGTCGGCGGGCACCGACAACAAGACCTTCGGCACGCTGGACATGGGCCGCGGCCTGATCCGCGGCTACGGGTTCGTGCCGCTGAAGCTGGACCCGAGCCTGGACTTCGCGGCGATGTTCCACGGCGTCGACGAGCGGGTGCCGCTGGACGCGCTGGAGTTCGGCTGCAAGGTGCTGGACCGGTTCCTGATGGCCGCTTAGAGCTTCCGGCCGCGTCCGCACTGCGGGCGAAAGTCCGTAGCGCAGACGAAAGTCCGTACCGCGGGCGAAACCATAAGCAGAAACAGCAACACGCCGAAGGCCCGGCGCGGGAATCGCTCCCCGGGCCGGGCCTTCGCCTTCGCCCCACCGACCTCGGCCGGCTGGTGACTCACGCCCCTGATTCAGCTGCCCTGCTGCGGCCACCGCGTGAACGGGTCGTCCGACGCGGCATCGTGACTCCCCGGCTGCGCCGGCATCGGCGGCAGCGCGTCGTGCTTGGACGGCTGCGCGGGGGCCACCGGATCGGTCAGCGCGGGCACCGGAACCGGCTGCGTCGGCATGCTCCCGTCCGCCGTGAACACGTTCAGCGGGACCGTGTCGGTGCCCGCACCCTCGCCCGGCAGCTTGCCCGCTTCAATCAGCAGCACCGGGACTTGGACAGTGCGCCGGTGATCCTCGTAGACCGCGCGCGGGTCGCCGATCAGACCGTGGTCGGCCAGCGCCATGCTGGTGGCCTTCTCATAGAGGTGCACATAGCCGCAGCGGATCGTGAGGCACTTGGTGAGCTTGCCGGTGATGGACTCGAAGAAGTCCTTCCGGTACGCCTCGTCGGTGACCGCCGAGACCGCGAAGAAGAAGGCCGAGAACGTCGTCAGCAGGATCGCGGTGCGCAGCAGCGGCTCGGAGAAGACCAGCTCGTGCTCGCCGCCCAGCGGGATCCGCGCCGCAAACCCGAACAGCTTGCCAGGCTCGATGATCTTCAGCCAGGACTCGGCCTGTTCCTTGTCCGTGAACCCGCACGCCTGCATGATGGCGTCGACGTTGTGCGCGGGCGAGGGCACGCCCTCCGCCAATTTGCACTCCGGCGTCCGCAGCCAGTCCGCGACCTGGCCGTTGTTGACCGCGAGCTTGCCGAGCGACACGAAGTACAGGAACACCACCACGGCCAGCAGCAGGATCTGGATGATCTGCGTGAAGGCCAGCACGAACAGCATGTTGATCCGCTGCCGCCGGTTGGTCAGCAACTGCGGCAGCTCCTCGTCGAGCTCCTCCAGGTGCCGGGCCAGCGGCGTGTCGGCGGCCGCGGCCATCACCGCGTCGCGGGTGTACTCGCCGGAGAGCAGCTTGACCTCGCCGGGCAGCCGCACCATCAGGAAGCCGAAGATGATCAGGGCGAAGAACAGCGTCGTCCACCACAGCTGGCTGCGCTTCTCGAACGACGAGGAGATGTGCCACATGTCGACGTTGAGGAACAAGAAGGTGCCGAACAGCGCCAGCATCGGCAGCGCCTTGCTGGCCAGGTTGACCAGGTTGCCGAGCTCGCGCACCGAGTGCCGCAGCGCCCAGAGCACCACCGGCAGCATCGCGTAGGACACCACCGCGTAGGCCAGTCCCAGCACCAGGACGTTGGCCACGGCGTCGATCAGCACCGCCTTCCAGGAGGCGTGCGAGATCTTGCCGACCGCCGGTCCCAGGACGACCAGCACCGCGATCTCCGGGGCGCCGATGACCCTGGGCAGGCGGTACCAGGCGTGCGGCTGCCGCGCGAGGTTGGCGGCCAGGAAGACCACGAGCACGGTGCCGAACCCGATGGCGGCTCCGATTCCCCGGTCGGCCCAGGTCGGGGACGAGCTGGTGAGCTCCAGGCCCATCTGGAACAGCACCAGCACGACGAACAGCGGGAGCGCGCGCTTGAAGACGTCCTCGGTCGCGCGGTAGTTCTCGATGAAGTGCGGCAGACCGCGCCGGACGAACCAGATCTCGACGTCGTCGAGATGGCGGTGGGCTTCGGCCAGGGCGCGGCGTTCGCTGCGCTTCGTGGCCGACCGACGCGCGCTGCGGGACATGGTGGGCGTACTCACGATCCCCCCGGAGAGTGAGCCTATTGAGGCAAGGACTGGTTGCAGACGCGCCGATCCTAGGGCATGGCAACCCCCTCATTCGCCGCGGCTTCGCCCCGAGTCAGTCCTCTCCATCCGCGGCGATCACCTCCGATCGCCCCCGCGGCCGGAGCCGGCTATTCGGCCTCCAGCGGCAGCACCAGCTCCGGTCCGTTGTTCCGCACCGAGTTCACCGCGGTCGACACCGGATACGTCTCCAGCCGCGGATCCCGGCCGGCGTCCAAAAGGTTGAGCAAAGCCTGCGCGTCGCCGTCGCCGGAGCCGTAGTCCGGGTCCAGCCAGGCGTCGAAGTGCGTGCGCGGCACGATCACCGGCATCCGGTCGTGGATGTGGTGCAGGCCGCCGACCGACGCGGTGGTCAGGATGGTCGCCGACCACAGCCAGGCCGCCGGGTCCTCCTTGTCCTCGACCGCCGGGTCCCGCCACAGCTCGTAGAGCCCGGCGAAGGCCAGCGCGTCGCCGGAGCCGTCGTGGATGAAGAACGGCTGCTTGACCGGCTTGGGGCCGGCCGGTTTGTACCACTCGTAATAGCCGTCGGCCGGGATGATGCAGCGGCGCTTGGTGAACGCGCGTTTGAAGGACGCCTTCTCGGTGATCGTCTCGATCCGCGCGTTGAACATCTTCTGCCCGATCGAGCGGTCCTTGGCCCAGGAGGGGACCAGGCCCCAGCGGACCTCCTTGAGCTTGCGCACGGCCTCGGACCCGGCCTGGGCGTCGCGCGGGTGCCGCTCGATCGCCGCCACGATCCGGTCGGTCGGCGCGACGTTGTAGTTCGGCTCGAAGTCCGCGGCGACCTGTTCGAAACTCTCCGGCTGCTCGATGCCGAGCTGGCCGGCCAGCTGGGAGGGGTCGGTCCGCAGCACGTAGCGTCCACACATGCCCCCGAGCTAATCACGGATCACCGACAGCGGGCCCCGATCCGACCGACAACGGGCCGCCGACCGGACCGACAGCGGTTCCCGGACCGGACCGACAGCGGTTCCCGGACCGGACCGCCAATGACTCCCCGATCGGGTGGACCGGCCCGCGTCCGGCCCGCGTACCGGCATCCGACAGCGCCAGCGGCTATCCGGCACAGCGACTAGCCTTGTCCCCATGACCTCCGCCGAGAAGATCCTGTGGTCCGCGCCGTCCGCCACCCGCCCGGTCGCGGCCGACGTCCGGGTGCCCGGATCCAAGTCGGCGACCAACCGCGCGCTGCTGCTCGCGGCCCTGTCCGCGGGCCCCTCGACGATCGCCGGCGGGCTGCGGGCCCGGGACTCGGTGCTGATGATCGACGCGCTGCGCGAACTCGGCGTGGCGGTCGAGGCCGGCGAGCGCTACGCGGCGCCGGTGTGGACCGTCACCCCTCCGGAGCAACTCACCGGCGGCGACGGCGGCGACGTGGCCCGGGTCGACGTCGGCCTGGCCGGCACCGTCATGCGCTTCCTGCCGCCGGTCGCGGCGCTGGCCGACGGCCCGGTGTACTTCGACGGCGACCCCTACGCCCGCGCCCGCCCGATGGGCACGCTGATCCAGGCGCTGCGCGACCTCGGCGTCCGCATCGACGACGGCGACCGCGCCGCCTTCCCGTTCCTGGTCGAGGGCACCGGCTCGGTCCCCGGCGGTCTGGTCGAGCTGGACGCCACCGCCTCCTCGCAGTTCATCTCCGCGCTGCTGCTGGCCGGTTCCCGGTACCGGCGCGGCGTAGAGGTCCGGCACATCGGCGGGCCGATCCCGTCGCAGCCGCACATCGAGATGACCGTGGAGTTCGTCCGGGCCGCCGGCGGCACCGTCGACGACTCCGAGCCGGGCCGCTGGGTCGTCGCGCCCGCGACGCTGCGCGGCCGCGACTGGGTGATCGAGCCGGACCTGTCCAACGCCGCGCCGTTCCTGGCCGCCGCGCTGATCACCGGCGGCACGGTGACCGTCGCCGACTGGCCGGCCGCCACCACCCAGGCCGGCGACGCGCTGCGCGGCCTGCTGCGCGAGATGGGCGCCCGGGTGGAGCTCACCACCGGCGGGCTGACCGTCACCGGCGGCGCCGGGGTGCACGGCCTGGAGGCCGACCTGCGCGACGTCGGCGAGCTGACGCCGACCCTGGCCGCGATCGCGGCGCTGGCCGACTCCCCGTCCCGGTTCACCGGCATCGGCCACCTGCGCGGGCACGAGACCGACCGGCTGGCCGCGCTGGCCCGGGAGATCAACGGGCTCGGCGGCGACGTCACCGAGGAGGCGGACGGGCTGCTGATCCGCCCGCGCCCGCTGCACGGCGGCGTGTTCGCCAGCTACGCCGACCACCGGATGGCCACCGCCGGCGCGATCCTGGGCCTGGCCGTGCCCGGCGTGCAGGTCGAGGACATCGCCACCACCGGCAAGACGCTGCCGGACTTCCCGGCGATGTGGGCGGCGATGCTGGCCGCCGACGACCACGACCCGTCGACCGCCTCGGCAGGGATCGTCGGCTGATGGCGCGCGCCGGCCGGAAGCTCGACAGCTACGACGAGACCGACGTGCGGGTTCGGGCGAACCCGCGGGGGTCCCGGCCGAGGACGAAAAGCCGGCCCGCGCACGAGGACGCGGCGGTCGGCATGGTGATCACGGTCGACCGCGGCCGCTACACCTGCCTGATCCAGGACAAGAAGAAGTCGCGCACGGTCACCGCGATGACGGCGCGCGAGCTGGGGCGGCAGCGGATAGTGGTCGGCGACCGGGTGGCCCTGGTCGGGGACCTGTCCGGGTCGCCGGACGCGCTGGCCCGGATCGTGCGCGTCGAGGACCGCACGACGCTGCTGCGCCGCACCGCCGACGACACCGATCCGGTGGAGCGGGTGCTGGTGGCCAACGCCGACCAACTGGTGATCGTGGCGGCGTTCACCGACCCGGAGCCGCAGCCCCGGATGATCGACCGCTGCCTGGTGGCGGCCTACGACGCGGGCATGGAGCCGCTGCTCTGCCTGACCAAGGCCGACCTGGTCATAGCGTGGCAGGAGGACGCGGTCCTGGACATGTACCGGCCGCTGGGGCTGCCGATCGTGGTCTCGGCGAACGGCTCGGGGGCCGAGGGCCTGGCCGCGCGGCTGGCCGGGCGGACCTCGGTGCTGGTCGGCTCCTCCGGCGTCGGGAAGTCGACGATGGTGAACCAGCTGGTGCCGACCGCGACCCGGGCCACCGGCCGGGTGAACGCGGTGACCGGGCGCGGCCGCCACACCTCGTCCTCGGCGCTGGCCCTGGAGCTGCCGGGCAAGCAGGGCGGCTGGGTGATAGACACCCCGGGCGTGCGGTCCTTCGGGCTGGCGCACGTGGACGTGAACCGGCTCATCGACCACTTCCCGGATCTGGCGGAGGGCACGGGGAACTGCCCGCGCGGCTGTCAGCACGACTCGATGGCGCCGGAGTGCGCGCTGGACGCATGGGTGGCCGAGGGGCACGCCGACCCGGCGCGGCTGGCCTCGCTGCGGCGGCTGCTGGACGCGCGGCTGAGCGGGGAGCCGACGGTGACGGCCGCAGAGGACTGAGACCGGCCTGAGGGCGGCCTGAGGGCGGCCCGCGAGCCCCCCGAGGACCGCGACACCATGGCAGCCACCTGATAGCGGCGATAAAGCCCGCCTGTTCGAAGGTCGCCTTCGGGTATCGTGATCGTCGCCGGTCGCGGGACTCGAAGCGCGACTTCCGGAACCTGCCTTTATCGCAATGATTCGCAGTTCGCGCCCTCCTTCCCCGACCGGCATCAAGGAGTTCGGGCCGCGACGTGGGGGGGCGACCGGTATGGGGATGGCCGCGGACCTGGTGGCCGCCGAGGACGTGCTGCTGTTCGTCAACGCGGCGACCGCCTCGACCGGGCAGCGGGAGTTCTACGACACCGCCGACGAGCAGGCCATGTCGCTGGAGTTCCTGCACGAGTACATGCTCTACAACTACCGCGACCTCTACGCCGCCTCGCTCGCGCTCGGTATCAACGACCACAACGCGCTAATGGCGATCAGGGGCCTGCTGGAGACCGCGCGGAACGCGACGCCCGGGCAGAAGGCGACCGAGGGCACGCTGATAGCCCGGCGGCTGCTGACCCTGCCGCCGCCCCGGGTGTTCCGGCTGTTCAAGGACCTGCGACGGCACGGGGTCAACAACCGCCGGACCCGGGCCATCGTCCGCGACTGGATCAAGGGCTTGGAGAGTCCGGCGTACCACGCGGTGAAATACCGCAGCGGGTTCAAGGCCGGACTGAAGCACGCGCACATCGACATCGGCGACGGCGAACTGCGGGACTTCCTGTTCGGTCCGCTCGCGCACAAGCCCTACACCACGCCGATTCTGGAGACGTGGCGCCAGGCTCACTACACCAGCAGCGCGCTTTACAAGCTCCCCTACACAGTGGCCGAGGGTTTCGCCGCGAAGCACGGCATCGACCGCGAGGTCTTCCTGGCGCGCATCAGCGACCGGATGACGCCGCTGGAGAAGCTGCGCACCGGCGAGGATCCGGTCGACCCGCTCGCGCTGCTGAACGAGAGCGCCAAGTACCACGGCCCGCAGCAGATCCCATGGCTGACCCGGCTCGCGGTCCGCGTCCTGGCCCTGCCGCTGGACGAGCGCGCGGCTCGGCGCGCCGAGCTCACCGAGGGCCTGCGCCGCTTCGCCGCGGTCGAGGCCGGCGAGCTGGCCGGGACCTGGGGCCGGGTGACCGCGGTCCTGGACGACAGCTTCTCGTCGTTCGGGTCGCCGGTGAAGCGGCGGCGGCCGCTGGCCGTGGCGCTGGCCTGCCACTTCCTGCTGGAGGCGCTGGCCGCGCCGGGGCAGTACACGCCGTTGTGGATGTCCGGGCGCAAGGATCCGCTGCTGACGTATCCGGGCGGCCCCACGCCGCTGGGCCTGCGGCTCATCGACGCGTTGGAGACCGGCCCGGACCGGATCGTCGTGGTCTCGGACGGCTGGGACAACAGCCCGCCCGGCCTGGCCGGCGAAGTGCTGCGGGTCTGGCGCGCCCGCTTGGATCCGGAGCAGCGGGTGGACGTCGTGCACGTCAACCCGGTGTTCGACGCCGACACGCTGGATGTGCGGGCCCTGAGCCCGGACGCGCCGTCGGTCGGGATCCGGGACGCCGAGGACCTGGTGTCGCTGGTGGAGTTGGCACAGTTCGCGCAGGGACTGCTCGGGCTGCCGGAGCTGATGGCCTATCTCGACGGCCGGGTGCGGAGGTATCTCGGTGCGCATTGACTTGTCCGGCCTGCGGACCGGGCCCTCGCAGGTGTGGGGCGCGTTGCGGCTGGTGCCGCTGCTGCGGGAGCGGCCGGTCGAGGGACTGCGGCTGCACCGGCTCGCGTTCGGACCCACGGTGCGGAGCAAGGTGCTGATCACGAACACGGTCTCGTACCACTCGTACATCCCGCACGGGTTCGTGGCGGACTGGAACCGGGATGCCGGCGACAGCGAGCAGTCCGCCGCGTACGGGACGCAGATCGTCGGCAAGACCGAGAAGATCCTGGGCATGCCCATGACCACGCACAAGCGGATGGTGCAGAAGGCCGGCAAGCAGAGGGCTCGGTTCCTGCCGCTGCATCTGGCGATGGAGGGATACCTGGCGCTGCACTTCGACGCGCCGGCGATCGCCTGGCGGGAGTCGTCGGAGCGGGTGATCCACCGGGGGCTCTCGCCGCGGTCGGAGGCGTCGTGGCGGGGGTTGGTGATTCCCGGGCTTCAGGACGCGCTCCGGGTCTTCGAGATCTACGAAGGCCAGTGCGGCGTGCTTCTGTACGCGGCCGATGCCCTAGCCGCGGCGTTCGTCGTGCCGCATCCGGACGACTATCGGGAGCTGCACCCGACGCTGCTGCTGGACATGTACGGGGAACTGATCTACCAGTACGCGCTGATGATGCCCGCGGTGCGCGAGTTCCGTGCACGGATCGACGACGACGTCGACAGTCTGGCGGGGCTGCGCGCGGCCGCCTTGGCACAGAACCGTGCGTGGGCGGAGTTCCATGACACGGTGATGATGAGCGCGCTGGTGGATCAGGCGTACACGAGTGAGCGCGCCTACCAAATGGGCGACTTCGATCTGGTTCGGTTCAAGCCGGCGTTCAAGCCCGGCGAGGAGAACCACATCGGTGAGGCGATCACGGACGGGGATGGCCGGATCGCCTATTTGAAGACGTTCCGGCTGTCGGAAGCACAGGTCCGGCGGGGGTACCTGCTGGAGTTGCTCGCCGCCCACGACTGGCACCTGGGGAAGGCGTCGGCTTCGATCGGGACGGATTCCGACGCGCTGTGGCACCGCGTGCAGGCTGCCGGGTTCGACGGGTTGTTCCGAGGGAAGCAGCGGAAGGCTCAGTAACCCGGGGGCGGCGCGTCGGGGCAGGCGCCGTCGGCGATGAAGGGGCTCACGTCCATCTTGGCGAAGATGTCGTAGGGCGGACGCAGGGTCTCAGGGGCCGCGGCGCCCAGGACGTCGGTGTCGGGCACCCTGACGCACAACGAGCGGTGGTTGAGCGGGTCGTTGACGGTGACCTCGCCGTTGGTCGAGAAGGCGGTGGAGAAGACGTACTTCACCGCCAGGATCCCGACGCTGTCCGTGTACTGGCCGTTCATGGCGTAAGACCTCGGCGAACCGTCGCAACTGGCGGTACCGCCGGATCCGTGGTTCATGGAGCCGACCTCTCGGCACGTCACCGGACCGGCCACCACCAGCGATGCGAAGGTGGTCGCGTCCTGCCGGAGTTCCTTCTTGGAACTCTCGACCGCGGAACGGTCCCAGAGGGCCATCACGACGCCGGCGACGACCGCGACCACGCCGAGGACCGACACCACCCCGCCGACGCGAGCTGTCGCCTCGTCGGCCGCGTGCCCGGCGTCGGGGCCGGACCTCGGACCCCAGCGGGCCACCGCGATGCCGATGAGCAGGGCCAGCACGCCGAGGGCCACCACCATCCAGCCCTGAGAAGGGGACGGGTCGGGACTGGGCTTGCAGTCCACGCGACACGGCGGCCGAGTGAAGGGCACTGCTGAGAGCGCTATGAGCATCGATTCCCCCGTTGGTCTCCCCCGCGATCCCTCAGCTGGGGAGCCTACCGGCCGCCGCTCCCGGAATCGACGGAGTTAATCAGGGTTCTGTCAGCAGTGTCCGCAGGGCGGCCGCGATACCCGACACACGACGGCCGGGACACGCCTCGCGCGTCCCGGCCGCCTGTCGCTTCAGCGACTCCGTCGGCTCCATCCGACCCCGTCGGCCCGATCCGGCCCGTCGACCCGATCCGACCCCGCCGACTACATCGACGTCGCCCGCAGTATGGCGCTGATGGTCCGCATCGCGACCGACAGCGTGGCCAGGTCGTAGGTGTCGGACGCCATGATCTCGTCGAGGACCATGCGGGAGCGTTCCACCGCCGCGCGGTCCTTGTCGATCCACGCCTCGTAGCGCTGTTCCGGCGTCGCCGACTCGTCGCCCGAGGCCAGGAGGGCGGCGGTCAGGCCCGCGTGGGACGCGTAGAGCTCGTCGCGCAGGGCCGCGCGGGCCATCGTCTGCCAGCGATCGACGCGGGGCAGGTCCACGATCTTCTGCTGGATCGCGGCGATCTCCATGCGGTCGGCGAGGTCGAAGTAGACCTCGGCGACGTCCAGGACCGGCTTGCCGGCCGCGGCGGCGGTCTCGACGATGTCCAGGGCGCCGAAGATCGAGGGCATCCCGGCCACGGCCGAGGCCAGGTCGCCGGGGACCCCGGCGATGATCAGGTCCTCGCGCTGCTCCTGGTAGCGGGTCAGGTGCGGGCCCGCCAGGAGTTTGGGCAGGTGGGCGGAGATGTCGCGGACACCCTCGCGGAAGTGCTCGATCTGGGCGGTGATGTCCAGCGGGTGCCGGCGGTTCTGGAGGAACCAGCGGGCCGCGCGCTGGGTGAGGCGGCGGACCTCCATCCGCATCGCGGTCTGCACCGCCGCCGGGACCTGGTTGTCCAGGCCCTCGATGGTGGCCAGGAGTCCGGACATGTCGAAGACTTCGCGGGCGGCGCTGTAGGAGCGGGCGATCTGGTCGGCGGAGGCGCCGGACTCCTCGCGCATCCGGAAGGCGAAGCTGATGCCGGCGTTGTTCACCACGTCGTTCACCACCTGGGTGGTGATGATCTCGCGGCGCAGCGGGTGGGCGTCCATGAGGGCGCGGTAGGGGGCCCGCAGCGGGGTGGGGAAGTAGTCCTGGAGCCGTTCCACGTAGTAGGCGTCATCCGGAAGCGAGGACAGAAACAGCTCGTCGGCCAGGACGATCTTCACGTACGCCAGCAGGACCGACAGCTCCGGCTGGGTCAGACCGGCGTT
Organism: Catenulispora yoronensis; assembly: GCF_039531695.1. Taxonomy (NCBI): domain Bacteria; kingdom Bacillati; phylum Actinomycetota; class Actinomycetes; order Catenulisporales; family Catenulisporaceae; genus Catenulispora; species Catenulispora yoronensis. Next base: position 68,060 of record NZ_BAAAQN010000051.1, on the reverse strand, counting down.
GGCGGCGCGGCGCTCGGCCAGGACCTTGTCGTCCGGCAGGTACTCCAGGTCGCGGTTGAGCAGACCGTCCTTGACCAGGCGGCGCATCAGGCGGCCGTGGGCGTCGATCAGCTCCGGGGCCTGCCACTGGGCGTTGGCCAGGGCGATGTTCTGGTCGATGTTGTCGCGCAGGACCAGGCGCGCCACCTCGTCGGTCTGCTCGGCCAGCGCCTTGTTGCGCTGCTTGACGGTCAGGTCGCCGGCGTGGACGGCCTGGTCGAGCAGGATCTTGATGTTCACCTCGTGGTCGGAGGTGTCGACGCCGGCCGAGTTGTCGATGGCGTCGGTGTTGATCTTGCCGCCGGAGCCGTTGGGGCCGCCGTTGATGGCGTACTCGATCCGGCCCAGCTGGGTGAAGCCCAGGTTGCCGCCCTCGCCGACGACCCGGGCGCGCAGCTGCGAGCCGTTGATCCGGAAGGCGTCGTTGGCCTTGTCGCCGACGTCGGCGTGGCTCTGCGAGGCGGCCTTCACATAGGTGCCGATGCCGCCGTTCCAGAACAGGTCGACCGGCGCCCTCAGGATCGCGTTCAGCAGTTCGTTCGGCGCCATCCGGAGCACATTGGACTCCAGGCCCAGCGCGTTGCGGACCTGCGCGGTGATCGGGATCGACTTGGCGCCGCGCGGGAACACGCCGCCGCCGGGGCTGATCAGCGAGGTGTCGTAGTCGCCCCAGGACGAGCGCGGCAGGTTGAACATCCGCTGCCGTTCGGCGAAGGAGGAGGCCGCGTCGGGGTCCGGGTCCAGGAAGATGTGCCGGTGGTCGAAGGCCGCGACCAGGCGGATGTGCTCGGAGAGCAGCATGCCGTTGCCGAACACGTCGCCGGACATGTCGCCGACGCCGACCGCGGTGAAGTCCTCGGACTGGCTGTCCACGCCGAGTTCGCGGAAGTGGCGCTTCACCGACTCCCAGGCGCCGCGGGCGGTGATGCCCATGCCCTTGTGGTCGTAGCCGACCGAGCCGCCGGAGGCGAAGGCGTCACCGAGCCAGAACCCGGCGTCCACGGCCAGGCCGTTGGCGATGTCGGAGAAGGTCGCGGTGCCCTTGTCGGCGGCCACCACCAGGTAGGTGTCGTCGGGGTCGTGCCGGACCACGTTGCGCGGCGGCACCACCTCGCCGGCCACCAGGTTGTCGGTGATGTCGAGCAGGCCGGAGATGAAGGTCTTGTAGCTGCTGACGCCCTCGGCCAGCCAGGCGTCGCGGTCCGCCGCCGGGTCCGGCAGGTTCTTGGCGTAGAACCCGCCCTTGGAGCCGACCGGCACGATCACCGAGTTCTTCACCATCTGCGCCTTCACCAGGCCCAGGATCTCGGTGCGGAAGTCCTCCCGGCGGTCCGACCAGCGCAGGCCGCCGCGCGCCACCTTGCCGAAGCGCAGGTGCACGCCCTCCACCTGCGGGGAGTAGACCCAGATCTCGAACCGCGGCAGCGGCGCCGGCAGGTCCGGGACCGCGTGCGGGTCCAGCTTGAAGGAGACGTAGGGCTTGGGATCGCCGGCGTCGTCGGTCTGGAAGTAGTTGGTCCGCAGCGTGGCCTGGATGACCTTCAGCAGCGAGCGCAGGATCCGGTCGTCGTCCAGGGACTGCACGCCGTCCAGCGCCGCCTCGGTCTCCTCGACGATGCTCTCCCACAGCTCCGGCGTCTCGTGCGAGTACGCCGGGGAGAACTTCGCCTCGAACAGCTTCACCAGCAGCCGGGCGATCCGGCGGTTGTTCGCCACCACCGACTCGATCAGCTCCTGGCTGAACGTCATCCCGCCCTGGCGCAGGTACTTCACGTAGGCCCGCAGGATCACCGCCTGCCGCCAGGTCAGCCCGGCCAGCGGGACCAGGGCGTTGAAGCCGTCGTTCTCGGCCCGGCCGGTCCAGACCGCGGTGAACGCCTCCTGGAAGCGCTGCCGGGCGGTCTCGTCCAGCGCGTTGTCCGCCACCGACGACGGGTCGCACAGCAGCCCGAAGTCGTAGATCCGGGAGTCCGGCTCGTCCGGGGACTCGGTCTCCAGGTCGTAGGGGAACTCGTCGATGACCTCGACGCCCATCTTCTGGAAGACCGGCAGCACCTCGGCCAGCGACACCGAGGCGCCGACCCGGTAGATGCGGAAGCGCCGCTCGCCGGGGGCCGCGTCGACCTCCTCGTAGAGCCGCACCGCGCTGCCCTCGCCGGAGGCCTTCAGGCCCTCCAGCACCTTGACGTCGGCCACGGCCATCTCCGGCCGCTCCTCGGCCTTGTACGACTCCGGCAGCGCCGCGCCGTAGGCGTCGCGCAGCTCCCGGGCCTGGGCCTCGCCGAAGTCCTCCAGCAGCGCGTCGGCGAAGCCGTCGTCCCAGGTCCGGGTCGCCGCGGCGAGCTTGGCCTCGATGGCGTCGGAGTCCGGGTCGACCAGCGTGGCGCCGGGGGCGACGCGCACCACGAAGTGCAGGCGGGTCAGCACCGACTCGGTGTTGCGCACCGTGTAGTCGATGACGGCGCCGTTCAGCTCCCGCATCAGGATTTCCTGCATGTCCAGGCGGGTGGAGGTGTCGTAGCGGTCGCGCGGCAGGTAGACCAGCGCCGAGTAGAAGCGGCCGTAGGCCTCCTTGCGCAGGAACAGCCGCAGCCGGCGGCGCTCCTGCAACTGCGAGACGGCGATCGCGATCGCGGCGAGCTCGCCCTCGGGGATCTGGAACAGCTCGTCGCGCGGGTAGGTCTCCAGGATCTGGAGGAGCTCCTTGCCGGAGAACGAGTTCTGGTCGTAGCCGGAGTCGGCCAGCACCGCGCGCACCTTGCGCTGCACCACCGGGATCCGCAGCACCGACTCGGTGTAGGCGGGGGCGGCGAACAGGCCCAGGAAGCGGCGCTCGCCCACCACGTTGCCCTCGGCGTCGAACTTCTTCACGCCGACGTAGTCCAGGTAGGCCGGACGGTGCACGGTGGAGCGGGTGTTGGCCTTGGTCAGCACCAGCAGCCGGGGCTCGCGGGCCTTGGCCCGGGCGTCCGGGCCGAGCTTGGAGAAGCTCTGCGACATCGGCTGGTCGCCGCGCAGGATGCCCAGGCCCGTGCCGGGCACCGCGCGCAGGCTCTCCTCGCCGTTCTCGTCGGTGACCAGGTCGTACTCGCGGAAGCCGAGGAAGGCGAAGTGGTCGTCGGCCAGCCAGCGCAGCAGGTCCGAGGCGTCGGACAGCTCCTCGGAGGGCACCGGGGGCTTGGGCGCCTCGGCCGCCGGGTGCAGGTCCTCGGCCAGGGACAGCGCGGTGGCCCGCATCTTCGGCCAGTCCTCGACGGCCTCGCGCACGTCGCGCAGCACCCGCTGCAGGTCCGCCTCGATCTCGGCGTAGCGGCTGCCGTCGGCGTCCTCGCGCGGGGACAGCTTGTCGATCTCGATGTGGATCCAGGACTCGACCTGCACCTCCGGGCCGGCCTTGTCCTGGTCCGGGGCCAGGACCTCCAGCAGCGCGCCGGTCAGGTCGCGGCGCACGTGCAGCACCGGATGGATGATCACGTGGATGCCGCGGTCCTGGCGGGACAGCTCGGAGGTGACCGAGTCGACCAGGAACGGCATGTCGTCGGTGACGATCTCGACCACGGTGTGCCCGCTGGACCAGCCGGTGGTCTCCACGCTCGGGGTGTGCACCCGTACCTTCGCCGTGCCCTGCGGCCGGGAGCCGGCCAGCGCGGCGTGGGACAGCGCCGCCGACCGGACGTCCTTTGGCGCGCCGACCAGGTCCTCGGGGGCCGCGTGGCGGTAGTACTCGCCGAGGAACGCCTCCATGGCGCCGTCCCCGCGAGCCGGCATCAACAACCCGGACGAGGCGCCCCCGGCGCCGCCGTCGGCACCGGATCTGGCCGCCTGACTCAGCAGATCGGCCTTCACCTGGTCGAGCTTGCCCAGTGTCGCACCCGTATACGTGCTCTGCATGGCCGTGTGAACTCTATTCTGTCGCGCGCCTTTGCGTGACTAAGTGGTTTGCGTGGGGACTCGCAGGACTGCGGGACTGCTTGTGGAGTTGTCGGGCGGGGCCGGCGCGCTCGGGGTCATACTCGGAAAGACGACGGACGCGCCGAAAAGTCACCGCCTAGAGCGAACTTCGGATCTCCCACAGCAGCGGGAAGTAGTGCAGGCCGAGCCGGGAGCGCAGGTACGGGGCGCCGGTGGAACCGCCGGTCCCGGACTTGGTGCCGATCTGCCGCTCGACCATCGTCACGTGCCGCGCGCGCCACAGCGCCGCGGCCTCGTCGTGGTCGAGCAGCGCCTCGGCCAGCTCCCAGAGCTCGCCGTACTTGTCGCGGTCGCGGGCCACCGCCACGAGGGAGTCGCTCAGCTCCTCGCCGGTCGCGGCGGGCAGCCCGGAGGCGCCGACGGCGTGCACGAAGCCGTCCCACAGGCTGGGAGCCCGGAGCCGGTCGGCGAGCCGCTGCTGTTCGGCCTCGGTGAGGCCGCGGAAGCGCTTGAGGTAGGTCGGGTCCTTCGCGCCGGAGGCGAACTCCAGCTCCCGGAACTGCGCGGACTGGAACCCGGAGGCCGGGGACAGCAGCTCGCGGAACACCAGGAAGTCCTGCGGGGTCATGGTCTCCAGCACCGCGATCTGCCGGATCAGCACGTCCTCGATCACCGCCACCCGCTTGAGCAGGTGCTTGGCCCACCACAGCCGGCCGCCGAACATGGCCCCGGTGGCGGCGTCGACCTCGTGCAGGAGCTGTTTGAACCACAGCTCGTACACCTGGTGGATGGTGATGAACAGGAGTTCGTCGTGCGCCGGCGGATCCGATTCCAGGACCTGGGCGGTCAGCAGCTGCTCCAGCCGGAGGTAGGAGCCGTAGGTCAGCTTCGCCCCCTCCTCGCCGAAGTGGTGGCTGGTGACCGTCTGGTCCCCGAAGTCGGGGGAACCGGGGAGCGGGCCTGCGGGGCAGCCGACGACGCTGTCGGCTGACGGTTCTTTCGTCACGACTGTCAGGCTACCGCCGCGGGGCCGGGCGGTTGAGGGGTTCGCCGATGACGGAATGGCAGCTATTCCGGAGCCGGCTGTACAGGTTGGCCACCGGTGACCGGGGGTTACCCGCTCAGTGAGCATCGCGCCGGTGCCGTCGGCGGACAACCGGTCCCGCTCAGGACAAGTCGAGCACTCCGACGGTCTGACCGCCGATGGTCTCGCCGGTGGTCCGGAACCCCAGGCGCAAGTAGAACTTCTCCGGACCGTCGTCCCCCGGGTGCCAGCTGACGTGGAGCCGGCTGCCGCCCCGGCGGCGGATCTCGGCCGCGACCTGCTGCACGGCGAAGGTCCCGTAGCCGCGGCCCTGCTCGCCGTCGGCGATGTTCAGGCGCCACAGCCCCGAGCGGCGGTCCCGCGGATCGGCCGGGCCCGCGTCGTCCTCCCAGGCGATGTCCAGGAAGGCCATCAGGAAGCCGACCACGCGGCCGCCGTCCAGGATCAGGCGCGGCCAGGCCGACTCCCCGAAGACATAGGCCTGCGCCAGCGATTTCATGACCGGTCCGACCAGGTGTTCCTGGTCCGGACGGACCCGCACCCCCACCGCCGCGTCGAAGTTCTCGCGCGTCACTTCCGCCAGTCCGAGCTCGCCCATCCCCGTACCTTTCTCGTGCCTGCGTCGTGGACGGCTCGCCAGCCTATGCACCGGAACGGGGGTGGGGTCCCGCCGCAGCGGAACCCCACCCCCGTCCGAACCATCGAGCATGCCGAGCGCCTCGGCCGTCGGCCGGTCAGCCGTCGGCGGCGATGGCCCGCAGCACGTTCATCCGCGAGGCCCGGAAGGCCGGCATGAGCGCGGCCAGCAGGCCGACCACCGCGGCCCCGACGAACACCGCCACGATGGTGCCCACCGGTATCGCCAGGGTGCTGATGCCGACCCCGGAGAGCACCTTCTGCGCGGTGACGCCCCAGGCCAGACCCAGGCCCACGCCGAGGGTGGCGCCGAACAGGGCGATCACCACCGACTCCAGCCGGATCATCCGCCGGGTCTTGCGCCGGCTCATCCCGATCGCGCGGGTCAGGCCGATCTCCCGGGTCCGCTCCACCACCGACAGCGCCAGGGTGTTGACCACGCCCAGGATGGCCACCACGATCGCCAGGCCGAGCAGGCCGTAGACCATGTTCAGCACGCTGGAGACCTGGTCGTGGATCAGCTTCTTGTAGTCGGTCTGGCTCTTGACGGTGATCTGCGGGAACGGCTCCATGCTGCTCTTGAGCGCCTGGTAGGCCTGGTCCTGCTGACCCTTGTCGGCCTTGGCGAAGACCAGGTCGACGGCGGGCAGCCGGTCGGCCGGCACGGTCTTGCCCAGTGTGTCCAGCGAGACGTACCCGTCGCCGTGGTTGAACACCGTGTCGTCGCGCAGGATCGCCAGCACCGGCAGCTGGACCGGCTTGGTGCCGCCGTGGAAGTCCACCGTGGCCACCGATCCGACCACCATGTGCCGGGACTTGGCCTCGGCCTCCGGCAGCGCGATGCCGCCCTTGGTGAAGACGTCGTTCAGCGAGCCGGCCGTGGTGCGGACGTTGAAGTCCTGGACCATCGTCGGCGAGGAGGCCGAGAAGGCCATCTTGCCGTCGCCGGTGCCGCCGGAGACCGTGGCGTTCAGGAACCGGTTCTCGGTGACGTGCTCCAGGCCCGGGGTGGCGCGCGCCTTGGCCAGCGCCTCCTGGGTGATCTCCAGGCCGCCGTTGGCGGTCAGGATGTAGTCGGCGCCGACCGTCTTGTCCATCTCCGAGGTGGCCGAGGTCACCAGCGAGGAGCCGACCACGGCCATCCCGGACACCAGCGACAGCCCGATCATCAGGGCCGCGGCGGTGGCGCCGGTACGGCGGGGGTTGCGCAGGGCGTTGCGCTGGGCCATGGTCCCGATCGAGCCGAAGACCGCGGGCAGCCAGGCGCCGAGCACCCGGATCACCACGCCGGCCAGCAGCGGGCCGAGCAGGATCGCGCCGACCAGGCTGATCAGCACGCCCAGGCCGAGCAGCGCGGCGCCGCCGCCGTTGGCGCCCGCGGCCGCGCCGCCCACCAGGGCCGCCGCTCCGCCGGCCAGCACCAGCAGGCCGATCAGGTTGCGGATCCGGGAGGCCCGGCGGTCGCCCGGGGTGCCGGCGTCGCGCAGCGCCGCCATCGGCGTGATGCGTCCGGCGCGGCGGGCCGGGATCCAGGCGGCGAGCAGGGTGACCAGGACGCCGACGGCGTAGCCGGCCCCCACCGCGGGCACCGTGATCTCCATGTCGGAGGTGTCCAGGTTCAGCCCGACGTTGTTCATCAGCGCGATCAGGCCGTAGGCCAGGCCGGCGCCGCTGGCGATGCCCAGGGTGGCGCCGATGACGCCGAGCAGCAGCGCCTCGAACCGGACCGAGCGGTTGATCTGCCCGCGGCTGGCGCCCAGGGCGCGCAGCAGGCCGAGCTCCCGGGTCCGCTGGGCCACCAGCATCTGGAAGGTGTTGATGATCAGGAAGGCGCCGACCAGCAGCGAGATCCCGGCGAAGCCGAGCATCACGTACTTCATGAAGCCGATGAAGCCCACGCTGTTGCGGCCGTCGGCCTCCTGCTGGGCCCGGGTCTTGACGTCGTACCCGGCGCCGAGCTTGGCGGCCACCTCGCCCTTGAGGGTGTCGTCGGCGGTGCCGGGCTTGGCGTCCAGGTTCACACCGGTGAACACCCCGGGCTTGCCGAGCAGCTTGGTCTGCGCGGTCTCGGTGTCGAAGAAGAACAGCGAGGCGCCGGGGTTGGTGGTGCGGAAGGTCGCGATGCCGGAGACCGTGACCGGGAAGCTCCCGGCCTGGGTGTCGGTCACGATGCGCAGCCGGGAGCCGATCGCCAGGTGCTTCTTGGCGGCGGTGTCGGCGTCGACCACGACGTCGCCGGCGCCGGCCGGGGGCTGCCCGGAGGTCAGGTTCACCGCCGGGTGCGGGGTCACGTACCAGTTGGAGGCGATGGTCGGACCGCCGGTGGCGTTGGAGATCGCCTTGTTGTCGGCGCCGACCACGGCCAGCCGCTCGGTGCTGATGTCGCCGTAGGCGGCCTGCACGCCGGGCAGCGTCTTGACGGCGTCCAGCACCGCGGCCGGCACGGTCTGCTCCGGCGAGCCGGGCAGCGCGTCCTTGTCGGTCTTGGGCGTGACCGCGACGTCCGAGGCGGTGGTCGCGAACAGCCGGTCGAAGGTCTTGGTGATGGTCGAGGTGAACATCAGCGTGCCGGTGACGAAGGCGACGCTGAGCACGACGGCTATCAGCGAGAGCGCCAGCCGCCCCTTGTGGGCGAAGAAATTTCGCCGGGATGCCTTGAGCATGATTCTCGTCCCCCGATCCCGGTCAGCGCTGCGCCGCGTCGCCGCGGTCGACGTGGCCGTGGGCGTCGAACTGCCGCATCCGGTCCAGGACCTTGTCGGCGTTCGGGGCGGACATGTCGTCCACGATCCGGCCGTCGGCCAGGAACAGCACGCGGTCGGCGTAGGCGGCGGCGGACGGGTCGTGGGTGACCATGACGAAGGTCTGGCCCAGTTCGTCGACCGAGCGGCGCAGGAAGCCGAGCACCTCGGCGCCGCTGCGGGAGTCCAGGTTGCCGGTCGGCTCGTCGCCGAAGATGATCTCCGGCTGGCCGGCCAGGGCGCGGGCCACCGCCACGCGCTGCTGCTGGCCGCCGGACAGCTCGCTGGGCCGGTGCTTGAGCCGGGGCTCCAGGCCCACGGTCCCGATCACCCGGTCCAGCCAGGCCTTGTTCGGCTTGCGGCCGGCGATGTCCATCGGCAGCGTGATGTTCTCCAGCGCGTTCAGCGTCGGAAGCAGGTTGAAGGACTGGAAGATGAACCCGATCCGGTCCCGGCGCAGGTTCGTCAGCTCCTTGTCCTTCATCGCGGTGAGCTCGCTGGCCTGCCCGTCCCGGCCGTAGATCCAGATCTGGCCGGAGCTGACCGAGTCCAGCCCGGCCAGGCAGTGCATCAGCGTGGACTTGCCGGAGCCCGACGGTCCCATGATGGCCGTGAACCGGCCGCGCTCGATGTCGACGTCGACCCGGTCCAGGGCGGTGACGGCGGTCTCGTCCCGGCCGTACAGCTTGGACACGGCCTGGGCGCGGGCGGCGGTGCCGACGGTGCGGTGGGTGACCGCGGCCTGTGCTGCCGTTGTCATGGTGATTCCCCTCAAGTGGCTTACGCGGGCAAGGTCGGTGTCGCGACGTCTTCCAGGCTGCCAGGAGCAGCCGACGCGCCGCCACGGAGCCACCCTGTGTCCGACGGTGGGGCTAGCCCCACCGTCGCGCTACCGGTCTGCACTTAGCGTACGGATCCGGCCCTGGCCACGACTCCTGGTTCGTGTTGCGAACAATCCCCCGATCCGGCTATGGTTCGTGACACGAACAAGTAAGTTCGTGTCACGAACCACTAGCCGGGAGCGGCGGGGACCCGCCGCGAGGGGATGGCTGTCATGCGTAAGAAGGTCGCGGTCGTCGGCGGCGGATACGGCGGCGCGAAGGTCGCCAAGGCGCTGGACGCCGAGCTGGACGTGGTCCTGATCGATCCGAAGGACGCCTTCGTGCACAGCGCCGCGGCGCTGCGGGCGCTGGTCCGTCCGGACTGGGCCGAGAACATCTTCTTCCCGTTCGGGACGCTGCTGAAGAACGGCACCGTGGTCCGCGACCGGGCGGTCGCCGTGGACCCGGGCGGCGTGACCCTGGGCTCCGGCGAGCGCGTCGAGGCCGACTACGTGGTGCTGGCCAGCGGCTCGTCCTACGCCTTCCCGGCGAAGATGCACACCGACGACGCCGACGAGGCCCTGGCCGCGCTGCACGACGCGCACAAGGAGCTGGCGGACTCCGACCGGGTGCTGATCCTCGGCGCCGGCCCGGTCGGCCTGGAGCTGGCCGGCGAGATCAAGGCCGAGTGGCCCGACAAGCGGGTGACGCTCGTCGACCCGGCGCCGGACCTGCTGCCCGGCTTCCTGCCGGACCTGCTCGCCGACCTGCGCCGCCAGCTCGACGAGCTCGGTGTCGAGCTGCGCCTGGGCACCGAGCTCACCGCCGCGCCGCCGACCGCTCCGGGCGTCGCGCAGGAGTTCACCGTGACCGGCCGCGACGGCACCACGCTCACCGCCGACATCTGGTTCCGCGCCTATGGCTCCCGCATCCACACCGAGTACCTCGACGGGGCCGTGCCCCGCAACGAACTCGGCCAGGTCCGCGTGACCGACCGCCTGGCGGTCGAGGGGCACGAGAACATCTACGCCATCGGCGACATCACCGACGTCCCCGAGACCAAGATGGCCGCCATGGCCATGCAGCACGCCGAGGTGGTCGCGGCGAACATCCTGGCGCACGCCAAGGGCGACGAGCCCGCGACCGTCCACAGCCCGATCCCGGTGAAGGTGATCCTGCTGCCGCTGGGTCCGGCGGCCGGCGTCGGCCAGTTCCCCAGCGAGACCGGGGCGGCGTTCCAGGTGCCGCTGGAACTGGTGGTGCAGATGAAGGGCTCGACCATGATGCTCGCGCACTTCCAGGAGCTGTTCGGCCTCTGAGCTCTCAGTCGGAGGACGTGCCGGATTTCCCCTCGCACAGCACGTCCTCCGCGGCCTCCTGGCCGGGTTTGTCCTCAAAGACCACGGGCACGTGGTTCTCCAGCACCAGCCGACCGAGCAGCTCGGTCAGCTGGTGCTGCTCCGTTTCGGACAGCGTGTCCGCCAGCTCGGCGACGGCGGCGACCGTCTCGTCGTAGAACTCGCCGGCCACTTTGTGGCCTTCCTCGGTGAGGAAGACGCGGACCGCGCGGCCGTCAGTGGAGTCGGCCTCGCGGCGGACCAGGCCGCGGCGCAGGGAACGGTCCACCAGACCGGTGAGGCTGGACTTGGCCAGGCCCAGGACCCGGACCAGCTCCCCCATGCCGAAGCCCTCGACGGGCTGGCCCATCAGGACGCACAGCAGCTGGCCCTGCTGGGAGGTGAGGTTGTGCTTGCGGGCCGTGTGCTCATAGGTGGCGTCCACGAGGAAGGCCGAACGCACGAGGGCTGACACCACACCCATAGGGGCTTCGGGTTCGTGCACCATCGACGCTCCTGAAGATCATTCGAGGCCCCTCAGAATTCTGAGGGGCCTCGGTGGTAGCGGGGACAGGATTTGAACCTGCGACCTCTGGGTTATGAGCCCAGCGAGCTACCGAGCTGCTCCACCCCGCGTCGATGTGAATCCACACCGTGTACGGCCGATCATCGTGAAATCCGATGGAAGTCCGGTGAAAGGCCGATGCAGTGCTTTGTTTCACAGCTTTTTTCGAACGAAGCCCGTCTTGCTGCTTCGAGATTAGTGTAACACCTCCCGCCCGGTTCCGACCGCATCCGTCCCCACACCCACCGGCTCCGGATGTGGGGCCGCGGCACATTGCCAAGCCGGGGCCGAGCCGGGAGCCTGGCCGGATGCGACAGAGCGTGGAGATCGAGTTCCCCCGGGGCGCCGATTCGTACGCGGTGACCCGCTGGGCCGGCGAGGCGCCGGACGCGCCGGTGGTCGTCGCCGCGCACGGCATCACCGCCAACGGCCTGGCCTGGGCCCCGCTGGCCGAGGCGGTGCCGGAGATCGACCTGGTCGCGCCGGATCTGCGCGGCCGCGGGCGCTCGCGCGGCGTCGGCGGCCCTTACAGCATGGCCGCCCACGCCGACGACCTGGTCCGCACCCTCGACCACCTCGGCATCGAGCAAGCCACGCTGCTGGGCCATTCGATGGGCGGCTGGGTGGTCGCGGTGGCCGCGGTACGGCATCCGGACCGGTTCGGCGGCGTGGTCCTCGTCGACGGCGGCCTGGGTTTCCCGCTGCCGCCGGACGTCGACATGGACGAGCTGCTGGACGCCCTCCTCGGCCCGGCCATGACCAAGCTGCGCACGGTCTACGCCGACCGCGACGAGTTCCTCGCGCCGTGGCGCAACCACCCGTCGCTGACGGAGGTCTACTCCCCCGCCGTCGAGGCCTATCTGGCCCGGGACCTCATCGGCACCGCGCCGGAACTGCGCTCGGCCTGCGTCCTGGAGGCGGTCCGCGACGACGCGGCCGACGAGCTCCGGAATCCCGAGGCGGTCGGCGCGATCCGCGCGCTGCCGGTGCCCGCCGTGTTCCTGCACGCCGAGCGCGGGCTGCTCAACGAGCCGGTGGGCCTGTACCCGCCGGCGGTGGTGGCCGCCGCCGAGCTCGCCGGCGCCGGGGTGGACGTGCGCTTCGTCCCCGGCACCAACCACTATTCGATCGTGCTCGGCGACCGTGGGATCGCCGCGGTCGCCGAGGCGGTCAGGGCGCTGCTGCAGTGACGCGGCGCCCCGAACTCGGCCGGGGGGAGTGGACCGGGCCGCGGGGCCCGGTCCGGTGCGGACGCGCTCAGCGCACCTGCCCCCGGTCGAAGTACGCGGCCAGCTCCGGGTCCAGCGGCGGCACGTCCAGCGGCGTGCCGCCGTCGCGCAGCGACAGCGTGGCCATGTAGCCGGCGGCCACGCTCATCCGCGCCGCGACCGGGGAGGTGTCGGTGGCCCCGCCGTCGCGGACGAAGCGGGCGAACTCGGCCATGATCGCGCCGTCCGCGCCGCCGTGGCTGCCGACGGCGTCCGGGACCCGGTAGGCGATGTCGGCATCGGCGCGGTAGCCGGTCGGGCCGGTGTTCCAGACCTTCACCAGGTCCCCGGGGCCGTCGCCGAAGTTCTCCAGCCGGCCCTCGGTGCCGATCACCGTATAGTTGCGGAAGTAGTCCGGCGAGAAGTGGCACTGCTGGTAGGCGGCGATGACGCCGTTGTCCAGCTGCATGTTCATCACCGAGACATCCTCGACCTCGACCCGGTGGTTGAGGTCGCGGCGGCTGGTCGGCGGCCAGTCGAACTCCTTGAGCCAGCCGTCCGGGCGCGGCGTCCCCTCCGGGCGGCGCGGCAGGCCGCCGTAGACCATCAGGTCGCCGAAGGCGCTGACCCGCCTCGTGAAGCCGCCGGCCAGCCAGTGCACCACGTCCAGGTCGTGCGCGCCCTTCTGGAGCAGCAGGCCGGTGGTGCGGTCCCGCTCGGCGTGCCAGTCCTTGAAGTAGTAGTCGCCGCCGTAGGACACGAAGTGCCGGACCCAGATGGTCCTCGGCTCGCCGATGTCGCCCCGGGCGATGGCGTCCCGCATGGTCCGCACCACACCCATGTGCCGCATGTTGTGGCCGACGTAGAGCCGGGTCCCGGTCTCGTACGCCGCGCGCAGGATCGCGTCCGCGCTCTCGACGGTGATCGCCATCGGCTTTTCGAGGTACACCGCCTTGCCGGCCCGCAGGCAGTCGATCGCGATCGCCTCGTGGGTGTCGTCCGGGGTCATGACGATGACCGCGTCGAGGTCGGAGCGGGTGAGCAGCTTCCGGTGGTCGTCGACCTCGTCGATGCCCTCGGCGCCGATCCGCTCCCGGGCCCGGGCCGACGCGGCCGGGTCCGGATCGCAGAGCGCGGCGACCTCGAAGCCCCGCTCCGGCTGGTGCGCGGCAACCGCCAGGGAAGTGCGCAATCCCAGACCGATGACGCCGAGGCGCAGGTTGTCCGCCATGTGGTGCACGTGCCTTTCCTATTTGGTACCGGTGAGGGCGATGCCCTCGGTGATGCGGCGTTGGGCGGCCAGGAACAGAAGGATCATCGGCAGGCTGGCGAGCAGCGAACCTGCCATCAACAACGGGTACTCGGTCAGGTGCTCGCCCTGCAACGTCGACAGGCCGACGGTCAGCGGCATCTTGGTGTCGTCGTTCACGACCACCAGCGGCCACAGCAGGTCGTTCCAGGACCACAGCACGGTCAGCACGCCCATCGAGACGAGTCCGGGCTTGGCCAGCGGCAGCATCACCGACCAGAAGATCCGGAAGGTGCCGGCACCGTCCAGCCGCGCCGCCTCCTCGACCTCGTCCGGCAGCAACAAAAAAACTGCCGCAGCATGAACGTGCCGAACGCGCTGAACAGGCCCGGCAGCACCACGCCGCCGAGGGTGTTGAGCAGGCCCATGTTCTGCACCAGCTGGTACTGCGGCAGCAGGTACACCTGGCTCGGCACCATCAGCACCGCGAGCATGAGCAGGAACAGGGCGTTGCGGCCCGGGAAGCGCAGCCGCGCGAGGACGTAGGCGGCCATCGAGCAGAACAGCACCTGGGCCAGGACCCGGACGACGGTCTGCACCACCGAGTTCCAGAACTGCTCGGCGAACGGCGTGTCGCGGAAGACCTGGCTGTAGTTCCCCCACTGCCACGAGGGCAGGAAGTGCGGCGGCACGCTGGTCGCCTCGCCAGTGCTCTGCAAGGAGGTGATCAGCTGCCACAGGAACGGCGTCACCATCGCGGCCGCGCCCACGGCCAGGATCACGTGCACCGGCCAGAGCCGCTGCCGGATCAGTGTCCTACCCATAGTGGACCCACCTCTTCTGCAGCCGGAACTGGACCGCAGTCAGTGCGAGCAGCACCAGCGTGTGCACCACGGCGATGGCCGCGGCCAGGCCCTGGTTGCCGGTGACGAAGGCGTCCTCGTAGAACAGGTAGGCGATCGTCTTGCTGTCGGCCAGCGCCGGATTGGTCTTGCCGAGCATCATCAACACCAGGTCGAACATCTGGAGGCCGCCGATCACCGACAGCACCGAGACGAAGAAGATGCTCGGGCTCAGCAGCGGCAGCGTAATGGCGAAGAACTGCCGGACCCGGCCGGCGCCGTCCAGCGCCGAGGCCTCGTAGTACTGGCGCGGGATGTTCTTCAGCCCGGCGGCGAAGATGATCATGTTGTAGCCGAGCGAGCCCCAGATGCCGACCAGGCCCAGCGCCCAGATCGTGTACCGGCCGTCGGACACCCAGTGCGGGCCGTGGATCCCGACCAGCGACAGCAGATAGTTGATGAGCCCGTAGTCGCCGTTGTAGAGCCAGCGCCAGACCATCGCGACCGCGGCCGGCATGCTGACCACCGGCAGGAAGTACAGGATCCGGTAGAGCGTCGCGTACTTGCCGCTCACCTGGTTCAGCAGCGAGGCGAAGACGATCGAGACCGGGATGCCGACCAGGATGATGAGCGCGTACTTGATGGTGTTCCAAGCGGCGCGAGGCAACTGCGGATCGGACAGGAAGTCGCTGTAGTTCTTGAAGCCGACCCACTCCTGGCCGCCGAAGGCGCCCCACTCGGTGAAGCTGAAGTAGGCGGACTGCACGATCGGCCACAGGTAGAACAGCACCAGACCGACGGACAGCGGCGCGATCATCACGTAGCCCCAGGCCCACTCACGCCAGTGCGCACGGGAGAAGCGGGGGCGGCGGGAGACCGGGCGGCGGGCCGGGGTCCGAGTCCGGGCCGGACCGGCGGCCCCCGCGGTCGCCGGCGTGGCGGCGGGGACGGTGGCGGGAGCGGTGGCGGTGGCGGCGGCGGCGGTGGCGGCGGCGGCGGGACCGGATTCGATGGCGGACACCGGCTACTCCTTGGCCAGCGCGGCGTTCATCTGGTCCGCGATCTGCTTGGCCCCGGTCTGCACGTCGAGCTTGCCGCCCCAGATCTGGTCCAGCGTGTCCTGCATCGGCTTGGTCCAGGCCGCGGTGTTCTTGGAGACCGGGTACGGGACCGCGACGTCCAGCTGGTCGATGAAGGTCTGGAGGTGGTACTGCGGCGCCGAGGCCACCCAGTCGGCGGACAGGCCGTTGTAGGCCGGGATCACGGTGCCGGTCTTGGCCTGGATCTCGTTGGCCTCCTTCGAGCCCAGGTACTCGACCCACTCCCAGGCCGCCGCCGGATGCTTGGTCTTGGCGTAGACGACGTTGGCCAGACCGTTGATGACGGTCGCGTGCTTGCCGTCCGGACCGGCGGGCAGCGGCGCCACGTCGGCGTCCAGGCCGGCCGCCTTGTACTCCGGCAGGTCGTAGTCGCCGTCGGCGAACATCGCCGCCTTGCCCGAGGCGAACAGCTGGTCGGGCTGGGTGTCGGTCATCTGCTGCGCGGTCGGGGAGACCTTGTACTTGGTGACGAAGTCCAGCGCGTACTGGAGCCCCGCGAGGGTCTTGGGGTCGTCGAACCCGGACTTCTTCTTGTCCGCGCCGATGATCGAGCCGCCGGCCTGCAGGATGGTGTTGAACAAGTTCTCCTGGGTCCAGTCCGGCGAGGCGATGCCCCACACGCCCTTGCCCGGGTCGGTGAGCTTCTGCACCGCGTCGATGACGTTCTGCCAGGTCCAGGTCGCGTCCGGGTACTTCACGCCGGCCGCGTCGAAAAGCTTCTTGTTGTACCAGAGCCCGACCGTGTCGAAGTCCTTCGGCATGCCGTACTGCCAGTAGTCCGCGTTCGGCGTCAGCTGGATGTCGATCGTGATGTCGGGGTGCGCGGCGTGGAAGGCGTCGGCCATCTGCTGCCGGTCGCGGCCAGGGCGAGGGCCCCGACGCCGGCGAGGACGAACGCTCTGCTCCCCCGCACTGCGCCCACCCGCTTGAACCACAACATCCGCGTCTCCCAACGTTGTCAGAACTCTGATGCGAAACCGGCAGTGCCGTGCGGTACTCCGTGAGCCCGGACATTAGCCCGCGTTTTTGCTTGAGGCCAGGGTTAATCGAGCGACAGTGCGCACGAGACGCGGAAAAGCGATCATTCCGAGATCATCCCGTGATCCACTACCGGGACATGTCGGGCATGTTTAAGATGACGACTGGGATAAATATGCCCGCGCCCGCCGCCGGCCCGCCTAAGATGGCGGCCATGCGACGGACCAGCGGCGACGGCAGCTTTCTGCGGAGCCTGAACGAGGTCGCGGTGCTGCGCGCGCTGCGCGGGGCCGGCACCCCGACCCTGGCCGAGGTGGCGCGCGCGGCGCAGCTGTCCCGGGCGACCACCGAGGTCATCATGGACTCGCTGCTGCGGCACGGCTGGGTGGTGGAGGCCGAGGCGGTGGCCGACGGGCAGCGCGGCCGCCCGGCGCGGCGCTATGCCTTCCACGCGGCCGCGGCGCACGTCGCGGGGGTCGCGATCGGCGGCTCCGGCGTCACCGCGCTGGTCGCCGACCTGGACGGGACGCCGGCGGCGCGGGCGATGGAGCACCTGAGCCCGGACCTGCCGGCCGGCGAGCGGCTGGCGGCGGTGGAGCGGGTGCTGGCGCGGGCCGCGGCCGAGGCCGGCCTGCCGGCGGAGCGGCTGGCCGCGGTCGGCGTCGGCACCACCGGCGTGATCGACAGCGCCGGGCGGGTGCTGAAAAGCGTGGCGCTGGTCGACTGGTCCGGGGTGGACCTGCACGCCGAGCTGGCGGCCCGGCTGGCCCCGCCGGTCGTGGTCGAGAACGACATGCGCCTGGCGGTGCTGGCCGAGCACTGGCGCGGCGCGGCCGTGGGCCACGAGAACGTGATGTACCTGCACACCGGCGGCCGGATCGGGCTGGGCCTGCTGTTCGGCGGGGTGCCGTACCGGGGCTCGCACGCGGCCTCCGGCGAGCTCGGCGGGCACCCGAACAACCGGTGGGTGGCCTTCCAGCACGTCATGGAGTACGCGATGGCCGTGGATCCCGGCGAGCTGCGGGCGCCGTCGCAGGCCGCGCTGTTCGCGATGGAGCGCGCGGCCGGCGGGGACGACAAGGCCGCGGCGGCGTTCGAGGCGTTCGCCCGGGGCCTGGCCGAGGGGCTGGTCAGCCTGGTGACGCCGCTGGACCCGGACCTGGTGGTGATCGGCGGGAGCCTGGCCCGGACCGGCGAGCGTCTCACCGAGCCGATCAGGGCGCTGCTCGGTGAGGTGTGCCTGTATCCGCCGGAGGTGCGGGTGTCAGAGCTCGGAGGGGACGCGGTCGGCGTGGGAGCGGTGCGGCTCGCCCTCGACCACGCCGAGCCCGTGCTGTTCGCCTCGCTCTCCTCCGGGGCCGGTCCGTCGTCCGCGGCGTAGCCCCGAGCGCAGGGCGCCGAGCCGTCGCGGCAGCGCGGCCAGGCCGCCGGGGACGGCGTGGACCACGATCACGAACAGGGCGCCGAGCAGCACCAGGGGCTGCGACAGCGGTACCCGCAGCGCGGTGGGCAGCCCGGCGACCGAGTCCGAGGTGGCCAGGGCGCCGAGCCGGTGGTCCAGCAGCGTGTAGAGCACGCCGCCGAGCACCGGGCCCCAGCGCGTGCCGGAGCCGCCGAGGACCACCATCACCAGCAGCGCCAGCGTGAAGTCGCTGGTCGTGGTCTCCGGGGTGGCGCCGGCGGTGACCAGCAGGTGCACCACGCCGCCGGCCGCGCCGAGGGTGCCGGCCAGCACGAACGCCCCGAGCTGGTAGCGGAACGGGTTCAGGCCGAGCACCTCGGCGCGCCGCTCGTTGTCGCGCACCGCCTGCCAGGACCGGCCGACCGGGCCGGCGACCAGCGCCCACACCACGGCGCAGACCAGGACCAGGTAGGCGAGCGCCAGCCAGTAGAGGTTGACGGTGTTGACCACGCCGACGAAGGCCGCCGGGACCTTCTCGGTGCTCAGCGGCAGGCCCTCCTCCCCGCCGGTGGTCCTCGGGTCGCGGCCGACCAGGATGGACCCGGCCTGCGCGAACGCCAGGGTGACCATGGCGAACCCGACGGTGCCCAGTTTTCCGACACCTTTCAGGGAAATCACGCCGAGGACCGCGGCCACCGCGGCCCCGATGACGATCGCGAGCAGGGCGGCCGCGGCGAGGGGCAGGTGGAGGTTCTTCATCGCCAGCTCGGCCCCGTAGGCGCCGAGCGCGACGTAGAGCGCGTGCCCGAACGACATCAGGCCCAGGCGGCCGAACAGCAGGTCGTACCCGACGGCCAGCCCGGCGAACAGCAGGCACAGCGCGAGCAGCTGGAGCGAGCCGGGGGTGTTGACCGCGCCGTCCAGGACGCCGGGGATCCGGAGGGTGGAGTAGGGCAAGCTCAGTAGCAGCGCGAGCACCGCGACCGGGATCAGGTGCTTGACGCGGAGACTCGTGCGGAGATTCGTGCGGAGGTTCGCGCGGATGGTCATGGGGATGTTCATGCGGTCCTTCACGCCGTCCTCCGGATCAGCCGCTGGAGCCCCTCGCCGTTGCCGCGGACCAGCAGGACGCCGGCGAGGATCGCGACCGCGGCGAGGTCGCCGAGGCCGGAGGCGGCGTAGTAGTTGGTGAACTGCTGGACGAGGCCGACGGCGGCCGCGGCCAGGGCGACGCCGTCGATCCGGCCCAGGCCGCCGATGACCACCACCACGAACCCGAACACCAGCAGCGACGTGCCCTGGTTCGGCGAGACGCTGCCGAAGTAGACGCCGCCGAGCGCCCCGGCCAGTCCGGCGAGCGCGCCGCCGACCGCGAAGACCAGGGTGAAGGCCCTGCGCACGTCGATGCCGAGCGCGGTGACCATGGCCCGGTCCTCCACGCCGGCCCGGACGATCAGGCCGTAGCGGGTCCTGGCGAGGAACAGCTTGAGCGCGACGAGCACGACGACCGCGGCGGCGACGAGCACGAAGCGGTCGGTCGGGACCCGCGCGCCGAGCAGCCCGACCGTGCCGGTGAGCTGCTTCGGGGCCCGGACCTGGCGGGCGTCGGCGCCCCAGATGCCCTGGACCAGGGCCGGCAGCGCCAGGCCGAGGCCGACGGTGACCAGGATCTGGTCCTTGGGCCGCTCGTACAGCGGCCGGATGAGCACGGTCTCGACGACCGCCGCGAGCACCGCGCCGACCGCGATCGCCGCGGCCACCGCGAGCACGAACGGCAGCCGGCCGGTCAGCCGCCACGCGGTGTAGGCGCCGGCGGTGACCAGCGCGCCGTGGGCGAAGTTGAGCACGTCCATCAGGCCGAAGATCAGGGACAGGCCGGAGGCGATGAGGAAGTAGAGGGCGCCCAGGCCCAGGCCGGTGAGGGCGAGCAGGACCAGGGTGCTCATCGCGCCTTCCCCACTCCCAGCAACTCCCGCGTCAGCTCCGCGTCGGCCAGCAGGTCCGGCACCGGGCCGCGGTGCACCACCCGCCCCGCCGCCAGCACCACGCCGTCGCCGGCCAGTCGCTTGACCAGCGCCAGGTTCTGCTCGACGAGCAGCAGGGGGACCCGCTCGGCGGCGCGTTCCAGCACCTCGGCCACTTCCGTCACCACCTTCGGGGCCAGGCCCTTCGTCGGCTCGTCGACCACGACGAGCCGGTTGTCGTTCAGCAGCGTGCGGCCGATCGCGACCATCTGCTGCTGGCCGCCGGACAGGGTGCCGGCGGCTTGGGCGCCGCGGGTCTTCAGCTCGGGGAACAGCTCGTAGACCAGGTCGTAGGCGTGGCGCGAGCCGCGGCGCTCGGCCAGGGCCAGGTTCTCGGCGACCGTCAGCTTGGCGAAGACGCCGCGGTCCTCCGGGGCGTAGCCGATGCCGCGGCGCACGATCTCGTGGGTGCGCAGGCGATGCACCCCCGCGCCGTCGAACCGGATCGTGCCGGTGCGCGGCACCAGGCCGAGGATCGCCTTGACCGTCGTCGTCTTGCCGACGCCGTTTCGGCCGAGCAGCGCCGTCACCCCGGTCGGGGCGACGGTGAAGGAGACGCCCTGCAGGATCTGCGATCCGCCGAGCGCGACCCGGACGTCGTCGAGTTCGAGGATCACAGCGCCTCCCCCACGTATGCCTCCTGGACCCGGGCGTCGGCCATGATCCGGTCGGGCGTCCCGACCGCCAGCAGCGCGCCGTGGTGCAGGACCGCGACCCGGTCGGCGAGGCCGAGCAGCACCTCCATGTGGTGCTCGACCATCAGGACCGTGCGGCCCTCGTCGCGATGCAGGGAGCGGATCACGGCGACCAGTTCCGGGACGTCCCCGGAGGCGACGCCGGCCATCGGCTCGTCCAGGAGCAGCAGGCGTCCGGCACCGGAGGCCAGCAGCATCGCCAGTTCCAGCTTCCGCTTGTCGCCGTGGGACAGGTCGGCGGCGAGCGCGCCGGCCCGCCTGGTGAGCCGCACCCGCTCCAGCGCGTCGGACTGCTTGGCCTTCCCGACGCGCGCGGCCAGGGCCACGTGCTCGGCGACGGTCATGGTCGGGAACACGCTGGAGGACTGGAAGGTCCGGCCGATCCCGCGCCGGGCCCGCCGGTGCGGCGCCTCGCCGGTGATGTCAGCGCCGTCCACGGCGATCCGGCCGGCACTGGCCCGCGTCAGGCCGCTGATCAGGTTGAACAGCGAGGTCTTGCCGGCGCCGTTGGGTCCGATCACCGCGACGAACTCGCCCTCGCCGACCGCGAGGTCCACGTCGGACAGGATCGCCGAGCCGCCGACGGACCAGGACAGCCCGGTCAGGGTGAGCACGTCGGCCATGGTCAGCTCGCCGGGATGGTCTTGGCCGGCGGCGCGACGTCGCTCGGGTCGAGCGTCTTGACCACCGCCGGGGCGGTGCCGTCCAGCTTGGCCTGGAACATCGGCTGGAGCAGCGCGTGGTCGGCGGCGCGGACGGTGTAGGGGCCCTTGACGCCGTCGAAGGTCCAGCCTTCGAGGTTCTTCACCATCGTGTCGACGTCGGCGTCGCCGTTCTCCGCGGCGTGCACCACCATCTGCGCGGCGGTGAAGCCGTCGGGGCTGAACAGGTCGGACTGCTCGCCCTTCTTGGCCAGGTAGGCGTCCATCGCCTTGGCCGCGTCGTTCGTGGTCCCGCCGGGCACATAGTGCGCCAGGAACGAGACCTTGCCGCCGGTGGAGGCGAACACCGGGTAGGAGGCGCGGACGTCGAGGCCGGTGACCGTGGTCGTGGCGTCCAGCACGCCCTGCTGGGACAGCGCCGTCCACAGCGCCTGCGCGGTGGTGCCGGCCCAGGCCACGAACAGCAGGTCCGGCTTGGCGTCCTTGGCCTGGGTGGCGAACGGCGTGAGGTCGGTGGCGCTCGGCGGCGCCAGCACCGCGTCGACCTTGGCGCCCTTGGCGCCCAGCACCGCCTTCACGGCCGCGACGTTGGCCTGGCCGAAGGCGCTGTCCTGGGCCAGCACCGTGACGTGCTTGCCGGACAGGTCGCCGACGAAGGTCGCGGCGGTGGCGATGTCCTGGTAGGTCTGCCGGCCGGAGCGGAAGGTGTACTTGTTGATGCCGGTCACGCCGTCGGTGGCGGCCGGGCCGGAGACGAACAGCACCTTGTTCTGCGCGGCCAGCGGCGCCACCTGGAGCGCGACGCCGGAGGCCGTGGACCCGGCCAGGATGTGGTAGCCCTGGCCGATCAGGTCCTTGGCGGCGCCGACCGCCTTGGTCGCGTCGCCGGCGTCGTCCTTCTGGACCACCTCGATCTTGTGGCCGTTCACGGCGCCGGTGCCGTGGGTGGCGTAGTCGAGGCCGGCGAGGAAGCCCTCGTAGTAGTCCTTGCCGTAGCCGGCCAGCGGCCCGGTCTGGGAGTACACCAGGCCGACCTTGATCGGCGTGCCGGTGGCGGCGGCCGCGGCGGTGGTGCCGCCGGAGCCGCCCGAGCTGCCGGAGCCGGAGCCGCCGGACGAACCGCCGGCGGCCTTGCTCGGGCTGCCGCAGGCGGCCAGCGCCGCGATCGAGGCGGCGGCCAGGACGGCTATGGACCGGGCGCGGTGTCCGCGCAGGATGCTGGTGGAATGCATGGCCGGAACGTTAAGTGCGCGTTACGGGCCCCGAAATGTGGGGCAGCGCCACATCCAGCGGCGCGGCTGTGTTGGCCGTCACCTCCTCCACGGTGACGCCGGGCGCCAGCTCGACGAGGCGGAAGCCGCGCGGCGTCACGTCGAGCACCGCCAGATCGGTGATGACGCGGTGGACGACGCCTTTGCCGGTCAGCGGCAGGGTGCAGGCATCGACCAGCTTCGGGGACCCGTCCTTGGCGGTGTGCTCCATGACCACCAGGACCCGGCGGGCCCCGTGCACCAGATCCATCGCGCCGCCCATGCCCTTCACCAGCTTGCCCGGCACGGTCCAGTTGGCCAGGTCGCCGGTGGCCGAGACCTGCATCGCACCGAGGACCGCGGTGTCGATGTGGCCGCCGCGGATCATGCCGAAGGAGGTGGCCGAGTCGAAGAAGGCGGCGCCGGGGCGGACGGTCACGGTCTCCTTGCCGGCGTTGATCAGGTCCGGGTGGACGGCGTCCGGCGCGGGATAGGGGCCCAGGCCGAGGATGCCGTTCTCGGACTGCAGGACGACCTCCACACCCGGCGGGAGGTGGCCGGGGATCAGCGTCGGCAGGCCGATGCCGAGGTTGACGTAGGTGCCGTCGCGGAGTTCGCGCGCGGCGCGGGCGGCCAGTTGGTCGCGGGTCAGGGGCATGTCAGACTGCTCCGTTCCCGGTCACGGTCCGCTTCTCGACGCGCTTGTCGCGCTGGTCCTCCGGCACCACGACGACGCGCTGCACGAAGACGCCGGGCAGGTGGATCTCGTCCGGGTCCAGCTCACCGGGCTCGACGAGCTGCTCGACCTCGGCGACGGTCACCCGGCCGGCCATCGCCGCCACCGGGTTGAAGTTGCGGGCCGAGGCGTGGAAGACGAGGTTGCCGTGCCGGTCCCCCTTCGCGGCGCGGACCAGGGCGAAATCGGCGGTCAGGGCGTGCTCCAGCAGGTATTCGCGGCCGTCGATGACGCGCGTCTCCTTGCCCTCGGCGATCGGCGTGCCGACCCCGGCCGGCGTGAAGTAGGCGGGGATGCCCAGTCCGCCGGCGCGCAGGCTCTCGGCCAGGGTGCCCTGCGGGAGGAGTTCGACGTCGAGCTCGCCGGCCAGGTACTGGCGGACGAACTCCTTGTTCTCGCCGACGTAGGAGCTGGTCATCTTGCGGATGCGGCCGGCCGACAGCAGCAGGCCCAGGCCCCAGTCGTCGACGCCGCAGTTGTTGGAGACGACGGAGAGCCGGTCGGCCCCCTGGTCGAGCAGGGCCGCTATCAGGGTGCTGGGAATGCCGCAGAGGCCGAAGCCGCCGACGGCGAGCGTCGCGCCGGCGGGGATGTCGGCCACCGCCTGGGACGCGGACGGAGATGTTTTGTCCATGAAGTGGACGCTATGGCGCGCGGAGCGCTGCTCGATATGGCTTGGCCCGCCACTGGATCACCCGTCGTTATGCGTCACAGACCCATGACCCGGCGGATCTGCAACGCGAGCTGGATCTCCAGGCTGCGCGCCGGTTCCTGCCAGTCGGGGCCGAGGAGCCGCGCGGTGCGTTCCAGGCGCTGGGTGACGGTGTTGACGTGGATGTGCAGGGCCTCGCCGGTGCGGCCGAGGCTGCGTCCGGCGGCGAAGTACTGCTCGACGGTGCCGAGCAGATCGGTGCCGCGCTTGGCGTCGTAGTCGATGAGCGGGCCGAGGGCACGGCGGACGACGTCGCCGGGATCGCCGCCGCCCAGGACCAGCGCGAGGAAGCCCAGGTCGCAGGGCGCGGCGGCGCCGCCCGCGCGGCCGAGGGCGTGCAGGGCGCCCAGGCATTTGACCGCCTCGGCGTGGGCGTCGGCATAGGCGGCGACGTCGGACTTCGGGCCGCCGGCGCCGACCGTGACGGGATGCGCCAGGCCCCCGCGCAGAGCGGTATGGACGCGCTGAGCGGCGGCGGAGGGATCGTCGCCGGGAAGGAGCACGACGATGCGGCCCTCGTGCGATCCGGCAAGGCCGCCCTCGGCACCCGCGAGCCGGCCGGCGGCGAAGTGCGCGCGGGGACGATCGGCGGGAGCGGCGTCAGCGGCCACGACGATGTGGGGACGGTCGAGATCGACGCCGATGCGGCGGGCCCGCTCGGCGAGGGTGGAAGTGTGGCGCACCGGAACCGCGAGCAGGTCATCGAGCAGATCGCCGCCAAGCCGCTCCGCCGCCTCCGCTTCGGAACGCCGCATCAGCAAATGCAAAGCGACGACAAGCGCCGCACGCTCCAGAATCCGCTGATCGACATCACTGAACGACTCAGGCGCCCGCAGAATCAACGCCCCGAGCGGCTCGGCCGCCGCCGCCACCGCCGCGACGACCAGGTCACCGGAGCGGACCGCGTGGCCGGTCGCCGCGGAGAGCGCGATCAGCTCGCGCGCGCCACCGAGCACCGCACCGGTCGCGGGGGCTGAGGGAGTTGCGGGGACCAGCACCTCCAGCAGCGCGACATCCCCCGCGACCGCCGTCACCACCGCGTCCGCGTCAACCACCACCAGGCCGCCGGCCAGCGCCTCCGCGACGGCCGCCGCGATCCCCTCCACGTCGCCGCCGCGCAGCACCAGTTCGGCGAGCTTGTCGTGGACCGCCGCCGCGCGTTCCACCGATTCGCTGTGGGCGCGGACCAGCTCGTTCGCGCCGCGCAGCTCCCCCAGCGCGTCGCGTGTCGCTTGGAGCAGGCGGGCGTTGTCGATCGCGACCGCGGCGTGCGCGGCCAGCGAGCTGAGCAGCGTGATCTCGTGGCGGGCGAAGGGCCGTGCGGTGCGGTTGGCGGCGAACAGGACACCGATCACGCGGCTGCCGAGGGTCAGCGGTACGCCGAGGATGGCGATCAGGCCCTCCTCGCCGACCGCGTCGTCGATCTCGGTGGTGTGGTGGAAGCGGGCGTCCTGGGGATAGTTCGAGGTCACATAGGGCTTCGCCGTCTGGGCCACCAGGCCGCCGAGGCCGGCGCCCATCGGGAGGCGCAGCGACTGGAAGTGCGCGGACACCGAGCCGTGGGTGACTCGCATGTAGGTGTCGGCCTGGTCCGGGTCTTCCAGGGTCAGGTAGGTGACGTCCGCGCCGATCAGGGTGTGGGCTCGCGAGACGATCGCCTTCAGGACCGCGTCCAGGTCGCGGAGGGCGGCCAGGTCGCCGGCGGTCTCGAACAGGGCCACCAGCTCCGCCTCGCGGCGGCGGGAGCGGGCCAGCGTGGCGCGGACCTCCAGGGCCACCCGCTTGGCGGACTCCAGCTCCGCGAGTTCGTCCGCGCCCGCGCCGGCCACGCGGGCGGCGACGACCGGGCCGTCGTACTCGATGGCGGCGGCGTCGCGGGCCAGCAGGTCGAGGAACACCGAGGCGGTGGCGAGCGCGGACATGGCGCCCAGCATCACGCGGACCTCACCGTGCTGTCCATCCGCCGTCCATGGCCAGCGAGGCGCCGGAGACCGAGGCCGCCGCCGGGGAGCACAGGTACGCCACCAGTTCGGCCACCTCGGACGGCTCGATCAGGCGCTTGACGGCCGAGCGCTCCAGCAGCACCTTGGCGACCACCTCGTCCTCCGGGATGCCGTGCGCCACGGCCTGGCCGGCGATCTGCTTCTCGACCAGCGGCGTGCGCACGTAGCCGGGGTTCACGCAGTTGGAGGTGACGCCGTGCGGGGCGCCCTCCAGCGCGGTGACCTTCGACAGCCCCTCCAGGCCGTGCTTGGCCGAGACGTAGGCGGCCTTGAACTCCGAGGCCCGCAGGCCGTGCGCCGAGGAGACGTTGACGATCCGGCCCCAGCCGCGCTCGTACATGTGCGGGAGCGACTCGCGGATCAGCCGGAACGGCGCCTCCAGCATCAGCCGCACGATAAGCGCGAACGTCTCCACCGGGAACTCGTGCAGCGGCGCCACGTGCTGCAAGCCCGCGTTGTTCACCAGCACGTCCACCCCGCCGACCCGGTGCGGCAGCGCCGAGGCCTGGTCCGGGTCGCTCAGGTCAACGACCAGTGCCGTGCCCCCGACCCGCTCGGCCGCGGCGTGCGCGCCCTCGGCGCTGATGTCGGCCACCACCACCTTCGCCCCGGCCACGGCCAGCCGCTCGGCGCAGGCCAGACCGATGCCGCCGGCGGCCCCGGTGACCAGGGCCGTGCGGCCGGAGAGATCCAGGGCGGCGACGGCGTCCACAGATAGCGTCATGCCCGATCACGCTAGAGACGAGGACCGGCGCTTCCCATGTCGGACGGCGCCACATACCCGGGGCCGCGCATGGCTGCGACAGCTATCGGACTCGTGCCGCCAGGTCCGACGGCGGCGAGAGTGGTTCGACTTGTGACGCCGGCCCCGACGGCGACGGCAGCCATCCAGCTCATGCCGCCGGGTCCGCCGACCGAGGTCGCACCCGGGGCGATCGTCGAACGCCCCGGTCACTGTTTCCTCGGCCGGCGGACCCGGCTTGGCACTGCGCGTCATCCGGCCGCACACCCCGTCCGGCCGTCGCGCGCCCGCCCGCTTATCCCAGGCGCCACTGCTGGTTGGCGCCGCCGTTGCAGCCCCACAGCTCGATCAGTGTGCCGTTCACGTTCCCCGCCGGGACGTTCCCGCCGGTCACGTCCAGGCACAGCCCGGACTGCGCGCCGGAGATGGAGCCGTCGGGGTTCACGTTCCACTTCTGGTTGCTCTGTCCGTTGCAGTTCCAGGTGATCACCTTGGTCCCGGCGGTCGTGCCCTGGCCGTTCGCGTCCAGGCAGAGCGTGCCGTTCAGGGTCCGCAGCTCGCCGGCCGCGGTCAGGGTGTAGGCCTGGTTCGAGCCGCCGTTGCAGTCCCAGATCTCCAGCTGCGTGCCCGGGGTGGTGCTGCCGTTGCTGACGTCCAGGCACCGGTTCGACGAGGCGCCGATCAGCGGGTGGGTGGTGCCGGTGCTGCTGCCGGAGCCGTGGGAGACCCGGTACATCACCGAGCCGTGGCCCGGCACCGAGGCGCTGATGGTGCCGGTCGTGGAGGTCAGCACGTGCGACCACAGGTTGTTCAGCGTGTAGGAGGACGCTGAGGAGATCCCGATGGCCGAGGCGGTGGTGGAGATGGTCTGCGCCGAGGCGTTCTCGTTGAACAGCACGACCGCCACGTCGCCGTTGGCCAGCGGCTTGGCCAGCACGTCGGCGCCGCCGGCGGAGGCGATCTCGGTGCCCTGCTTGCCCAGCGAGTCCTGGTCGACCGCGACGACGTCCTTGTTCGTGTACAGCGACAGCGTCGCCGGGGTGGCGCTGCGCAGGTCGGTGCCGGAGATCAGCGGCGCGGCCATCTCGGCCCACAGCGACAGCTCCGAGCGGTCCTCGGTGAAGGACATGCCGTTGCCGACCTCGAGCATGTCGGGGTCGTTCCAGCCGCCGGGACCGGCGTACTGCGCCAGCGACACGTTGCTGTGGAAGATCGACAGCATGCTGGTGTAGTTGGCGCTGATATCGCCGGTGGTGCGCCAGCTGTTGCCGACGCCGGCACCCCAGGTCCAGACCGATTCCTGGCCCCAGTTGCACAGGCTGTAGACGATCGGCCTACCGGTGTTGGCCAGCGCGTTGCGCATCGCCGTGTACCGGGTCTGGGCCGAGATCCCCTGGTTGTTGCAGTTGTCGTACTTGAGGTAGTCCACGCCCCAGGCCGCGAACGAGTTCGCGTCGGCCTGCTCGTGGTTCAGGCTGCCGGGGTATCCGGCGCAGGTGGCGGTGCCCGCGCTCTCGTAGATGCCGAGCTTGAGGCCCTTGCCGTGGACGTAGGCCGCGGTGCCGGATATCCCGTCGGGGAACTTGGCGGGGTCCGGGACCAGGTTCCCGCCGCCGTCCCGGCTGCCGGTCATCCAGCAGTCGTCGATGTTCACGTACTGGTAGCCGGCGTCCTTCATCCCGGACGAGACGATGATGTCCGCGGTCTGCTTGACCAGCGCCTCCGAGACGTTGCAGCCGAAGGCGTTCCAGTCGTTCCAGCCCATCTGCGGGGTCAGGGCCAGTCCGTTGCCCAGGGCGTGCGCGGGCGCGGAGACCGCGAGCCCGAACATCGTCCCGGCCACGAGGGTGAGCGCGGCGAAGACGGCACGCAGTGGTCGACTGCGCGGAGCCCGATTACGCATTGTGCCTCCCTACTCTTCCTCCTCATTCGCCCCCGCCCCTTCGGCGGGGACGACGATCAGCTCCCCCACGGACTCGCGCAGCACCTGCCGCGCCCCGGCCCCCAGCCCGTCGTCGGACACCAGCACCGACGCCTCGTGCAGGGCGGCGATCTCGGACAGGCCCACCACCCCCCACTTGGTGTGGTCGGCCATCACCACCAGCCGGCGCGCCGTGGACACCAGTGCGCGGTTGGTCTCGGCCTCCATCAGGTTCGGACTGGTGAACCCGGCCTCGGCGTCGACGCCGTGCACACCGATGAACACGCAGTCCAGGTGGAGCCGGCGGATCGCCTGGATCGCCACCGGGCCGACCAGCGCGTCGGAGATCGTCCGCACGCCGCCGGTGAGGATCACCGTCTGCGCCGGTCCGGGCAGGGTGTGCAGCAGGTCGGCGACCGGCGGCGAGTTGGTCACCACGGTCAGGTCCGGCATCCGGGCCAGCCGGCGGGCGAAGGCGTAGGTGGTGGAACCGGCCGAGACGCCGATCGCCGTGCCGGGCTGCACCAGCTCGGCCGCGGCCCGCGCGATCGCCTCCTTGGCCCGGCGCTCGCGCGCCGCCTTGACGCTGAACGAGGGCTCGTCGGTGGAGCCGCCGCCGTGCGCCGTGGCGCCGCCGTGCACCTTGGTGACCAGCCCCTGTTCGGCCAGCGCGTCCAGGTCCCGGCGCACTGTCATGTCGGATACGTTCAACGCCGCGACCAGGTCGTTGACCCGCACCGCGCCGTGCTTGCGCACCTCCTCCAGAATCCACGACTGCCGCTGCGCTGCCAGCATGCCGCCTTGCCCCCTCACCGCCGCGGGCACCGGAAAGCGCCCGATGTCACCAGGAACGCTCAGAACCAACCAGGTGAGTACACGGCAAAACCCTGATTCGCGCAAGGCTCACCACGAACAGCACGAACGATCGGGATCCGAAGATTGCCGTTCGGTAACGAACCTCACTAATTCAAAGCTCCGAGTCTTGACATCGTCGCGATCCGGCGGTGGAGTGTGCGCGAGCTTGTTGGTACGTGTGCGAATCAGAACTGGAACGCGGCACTCCAAAGGAGCAGCTCCATGTCCTCTGCACAGAACTCCCCATATGCCCAAGGCGTATCGCGTCGTTCCCTGCTGCGCGGCGCCGCGGGCCTCGCCGGTGTCAGCGCTCTGGGTATCCCGACGCTCTCGGCCTGTTCCAGCGGCGGCAGCAAGAGCGTGAGCATCGGCTCCAACGGCTCGGACCCGGTGCCCAAGCAGGCGTTCCAGTCGCTGTTCACGGCGGCGCAGACCGCGACCGGGGTCAAGACCAAGATCAACACGGTCGACCACAACACGTTCCAGCAGAACATCTCGACCTACCTGCAGGGCACGCCGGACGACGTGTTCACCTGGTTCGCCGGCTACCGCATGCAGTTCTTCGCCCAGCAGGGGCTGCTGCACGACGTGGACGACGTCTGGGCCGCCATCGGCGGCAACTTCTCCGACGCCATCAAGGCGCAGAGCAAGGGCCTGGACGGGAAGTACTACTTCGTCCCGGACTACTACTACCCCTGGGGCCTGTTCTACTCCAAGGCGCTGTGGTCCTCGAAGGGCTACTCGGCCCCGAAGACCTGGGACGACTTCATCACCCTGTGCAAGCAGATGAAGTCCGACGGCCTGTCCCCGGTGGCGCTGGGCGAGCAGGACGGCTGGCCGGCCATGGGCACCTTCGACTACATCAACATGCGCACCAACGGCTACCAGTTCCACATCGAGCTGATGCAGGGCAAGCAGGCCTGGACCGACCCGAAGGTGGCGGCCACCTTCGACCACTGGACCGAACTGCTGGGGTACACCTCGCCCGGCGCCAACGGCCGCAAGTGGCAGGACGCGGTCACGATGGTGATGAACGGCCAGGCCGGGATGTGCGTGCACGGCCTGGACCAGGCCGGACCGCAGTTCCAGGCCGCGGGCAAGACCGACGACCTGGACTTCTTCGCCTTCCCGGCGATCGACCCGGCCAACGCGCAGGACGCGGTGGAGGCGCCGATCGACGGGTGGATGATGTCGAAGAAGCCCAAGAACCACGGCGACGCCGTGAAGCTGCTGGAGTGGCTCGGCACCACGAACGCACAGAACACCTACCTGACCTCGGCGCCGAACGACGTGGCCGCGGCCTCGAACCCGGACACGTCGAAATACAACACGCTCCAGAAGAAGTCGATCGACTTCGTCGCCTCGGCCAAGCAGATCTCGCAGTTCATGGACCGCGACGCCAACCCGACGTTCGTCTCCACCGTGATGATCCCGGCGCTGCAGAAATTCATCGACGACCCCTCGTCGATCACCTCGGGGCTGTCGAGCATCGAGGCCCAGAAGAAGAGTATCTACGGCGCCTGATGTGACGAAGCGACGCGTGCGGCTGAAGACCATCACCGGCCGCGACAAGATCGTCCTGACCCTGATGGCCGGGATCCCGGCGCTGCTCACCACGGCGCTGATCTGGATCCCGGCCCTCGGGTCGGTCGTGCTGTCCTTCAGCAAGTGGAACGGCATCGGCGGGTTCGGCGACATCCAGTGGATCGGTGCGCGGAACTACCACGACATCACCCACAACTACCCGCCGTTCGGCCCGGCCTGGCACCACAACCTGATCTGGTTCGCGGTGTTCGTGCTGATCCCGGCGCCGCTCGGGCTGTTCCTGGCCACCCAGCTGGACAAGCGGATCGCCGGGTCCCGGATCTACCAGAACATCTTCTTCCTGCCGGTGGTGCTGTCCCTGGCCCTGGTCGGGTTCATGGTGGAGCTGATCTACGCCCCCGAGCAGGGCTTGATCAACAACCTGACCGGCCACACCAAACCGGGGAACCTGGTCGACTGGATCGGGAACCCGCATCTGAACCTGTTCGCGGTGCTGACGCTGGCGGTGTGGCGGCAGACCGGCTACGTGATGATCCTGTGGCTGGCCGGGCTCAAGGCCGTGGACCCGGCGCTGCGCGAGGCCGCGGCGCTGGACGGCGCGAACGAGTGGCAGACCTTCCGGCGCGTGGTGCTGCCCTCGCTGCGGCCGGTGACGATCGTCGTGTCGGTGATCACCGTGGTGGAGACGCTGCGCGCCTTCGACATCGTCTACGTGGTCAACCGCGGCAAGAACGGCCTGGAGCTGCTCAGCACCCTGGTCACGGACAACATCGTCGGCGAGGCGATCCGGGTCGGGTTCGGCTCCGCGCTGGCCGCGATCCTGCTGGTGGTGTCGGTGCTGGTGATCGTGCCCTACCTGATCGTGACGTTCCGGAGGGAGGACTGATGCGACCGACGCGATCGACGCAACCCACGCGACCAATGCGACTGGCGCAACCCAGGCAGTCGACGCGCACGACGCGGCTCGGCGGCGTCCGCCCCGCACGGCTGACCCTGCACGCCTTCCTGATCCTGACCTCGGTGGTCTGGCTGATCCCGGTGGCGTGGGCGCTCTACACCGCCTTGCGGCCGTTCGCGGACACGTCCAAGCACGGCTATGTGTCGGTCGGCGGCTCCTACGGCGTGCAGAACTTCAGCGACGCCTGGTCGCAGGCCGACATGCTGCACTTCTTCGTGAACACCATCGTGATCACGGTCCCGGCGCTGGCCGTCACCCTCTTCTTCGCCTCGATGGCGGCGTTCGTCATAGCCCGGTTCCGCTGGCGCTTCAACGTCGCCCTGCTGGTGCTGTTCACCGCCGGCAACCTGCTGCCGCAGCAGGCGATCATCACGCCGCTGTTCCGCATCTACACGAACATCACCCTGCCGGACTGGATGTCCGACTCCGGCGAGCTCTACGACTCCACCCTCGGCCTGATCCTGATCCACGTCGCGTTCCAGACCGGCTTCTGCGTCTTCGTGATGAGCAACTACATGAAGACCATTCCGCGCGAGATCAGCGAGGCCGCGGTGGTCGACGGGGCGTCGGTGTTCCGCCAGTACTGGCAGCTGACCCTGCCGCTGTGCCGTCCGGTGCTGGCGGCTCTGGCGACCCTCGAGTTCACCTGGATCTACAACGACTTCTATTGGGCCACCGCGCTCATCTCCACCGGCGACAAGCGGCCGATCACCGCGGCGCTGGCGAACCTGCAAGGCGAGTTCTTCACCAACAACAACCTGGTGGCGGCGGGCTCGCTGCTGGTGGCGGTACCCACGCTGATCGTGTTCTTCGCGTTGCAGCGGCACTTCATCGCGGGGCTGACGCTGGGATCGAGCAAGGGGTAGCCACCCCGATGAGCCGGACGCGGCCGGACGGGCTTGAGGGTGCCCGGTCCGGCCGCGTTCTGTCTGTGCTCTCCCCGCCTCGTCGGAGTCCGCCGCTATTCGAACCGCACGTTCTCCGACCGCGTCATCCGGCTCAGCAGCGCCATCGAGCCCAGGATCACGGCCAGGGCGCCCACCACCACGGCGGCGACCGTCAGCGTGTAGGCCTCGACCGGGAACGCCATCTGGGCGTGCGGAGCGATCGTGCGGACCGCGATGTAGGCCATGGCGTAGGCGGCGAGCCCGGCCATCGCCGAGACCGTGAACAGCGGCAGCGCCGACTCCAGGAACACCATGCGGCGCAGGACGGCCACCGAGGTGCCGGTCAGGCGGAGCAGGGTGAACGGCCGCTTGCGCTCGACGAGGCTGCCGGCGGTGGCCACGGCGATGGAGCAGCCGGCGATGAACAGGGTGAGGCCGACGCCGGAAAAGATCATCTGCTGCGCGGCGCGCAGCATCTCCTGGCGGACGGAGGCCACCTCGCCGAACGTCATCGGGCCGATGGCGTTGGTGGACCACTGGTCGGGGCTGCCCACGCCGAGCAGGACCGGGGCGTGCAGGTCCAGGTATGTGCGGGCCTGTTCCAGGGCGGCCCGGTCCGAGGAGGTGACCATCAGGACCGTGATGTCGAGCTGCGAGACGTCGACGCCGGTCGGGACCGGGGCCGCGCGGCCCGCGCCGGTGCGGCGGTCGATGTCGCTGTAGCCCATCACCGGCAGGCGCAGCAACAGCGGGTTGTCGATGAACAGCTCGTCGGCGGCGATCATCGCGACGTCCTGGCCCGGCGCGCAGGTGCCGAGGGCGGGCAGCGCCTTGGCGTCGGCGCACCTGACGTACTGCGGCGGCGGCTGCCAGCCCTCCGGGGGCGGTCCGCCGCTGTCCGGATTCCACGCCGAAGTGTCCGTGCCGAGGTATACCGGGATCACCGAGACGCCGGGCATCGCGCGCAGGTCGGCGAGCACCGATGCGGACTTGGCAGGAGAGATCTGCGTGCCGCCCATGTCGTACCGGAGCCGCAGAACGTTGGTCAGTGGCGCCCGCTCGCCGGAGGACTCGGCCCGGACCGCGCTGGGCAGGAAGCCGGCCACGGCGGTCCCGATGAAGACCGCCACGGTCACGCCGCTGACGGTGCGGAAAGTGGCTCGGGGGTTGTCGGCGAGCCGGCGGGCGGCCAGGGTGGCGGCGGCGCCGGGCGCGTGGCGGGCCAGCAGCCGCGAGGACTGCATGGTCACCCAGGGCCCGGCCGACACGACACCCCACAGGGTGAAGACCAGCGCCGGGTAGACGACGAGGTCGGAGTAGTCGCTCGTCGACATGTTCACGGCGACCACGAACAGCACGATGCCGAGCAGCAGGGGGGTCAGCCGCCACAAGGTCGGCGGCTTCGGCGTGGCCTTGCGGCTCACGGCCAGCGGGTCGTACTGCACGCCGCGCAGCGACCGGACGGCGACGACCGCGGCGGCGGCCGGGACCAGGACCAGCACCCCGAGGTAGCCCCACACCCTCGGCGTCACGTCGTCCGGGAAGAAGCGGGTGCCGGTGACGTTGACCCTCGCGACCTGGGAACTGAGCACGAGGTAGAGAAGCGTGCCGCCGACGGCACCGAGCGCGGCTCCGACGAACGACTCCACCGAGGCCACGACGCTCACCTGCCGCGGCGTCGCGCCGACCAGCCGCATCGCCGCGTAGCGCTCCTCGCGGCGCGCGGCCGACAGGCGGGTCGCGGTGCCGACCATGATGACGATCGGCAGCAGCAGCGAGACGGTCCCGAAGGCGAAGGCGAACCGGTAGATGTTGGTGGTCCCCTTCACCTCCTTGCCGGTCGACAGCGCGGTGATCGCCTGGGTCGCGGGCCGTTTCACGAGCTCGTCCGGGGCGTGGCCGACGACGATCGCCAGCTCGTCCGGCCCGGACAGCGCGGCCCGGCCGATGAGGCCGGCCTGATGTCCGGGGAACCGGTCGCCGAGCTGGCTGTGCGGGACGGAGGCCAGCAGGTCCGCCAGCGCCGGCGAGGCGTAGAACTCGCCCGGCCCGGGCACCCGCGCCGTGCCCGGGATCGCGGGCGCGTCGGCGGTGAGCGCGGCCACGTCCAGGCGCCGCAGCTCCGTCCCCTGATAGAAGTCCTGCGAGAAGTTCCACAGTTCCTTGGCGCCGGCCTGCCGGACCGCGGCGAGGTCGACGCCCGCGTCCGCCGCGCCGGCCTTGGTCGGGCTCCCCGGACCGCCGCCGCCCTGGGCCCCCAGGTCCACCGTCGTCGGCGAACACTCCCAGCACTGCCGGACGGTGGTGCTCTGATACGCGTTGAACAGGCTCAGGACGCCGAGCATGACGGTGACCCCCACCAGCACCGCGAACGTCGTGAGCAGCAGGCGGGTGACCGCTTCGCGGCCGCCGCGCAGCGTCAGGCTCAACCCCAGACGGAACATGGTCACGCCACCGCCGAGCTCGGAGTGGTCAGCGCCCGGCCGTCGCGCACGACGATCTCGCGGTCGGCGTAGGCGGCGACCCGGGCGTCGTGGGTGACCAGGACCACCGTGGTGCCTTCCTCCCGCGCGGCGGTGACCAGCAGGTTCATCACGGTCTCGCCGGTGAGGGTGTCCAGGGCGCCGGTCGGCTCGTCGGTGAACAGCAGGCGCGGCTTGTGCACCAGAGCCCTGGCCAGGGCCACCCGCTGGGCCTGCCCGCCGGACAGCTCACCGCTGCGGTGCGTGCCGTGCTGGTCCAGGCCCAGGCGCTCCAGCCAGGGCGCGGCCTGCGCGTAGGCCTGCTTGCGCGGGACTTTGGCCAGCAGCAGCGGCAGCGCGATGTTGTCCAGCGCGGTCAGCTCCGGCACCAGCTGCCCGAACTGGAACACGAAGCCGAAGGCGTCGCGCCGCAGCTCGGTCCGCTTGGTCTCGGACAGGGTGTCGACGCGCGTCCCGTCGAACCAGACCTCGCCCTGGTCCGGCCGGTAGATCCCGGCCAGGCAGTGCAGCAGGGTCGACTTGCCGGACCCCGACGGCCCCATGACCGCCAGGATCTCGCCGCGTGCCACGGCGACGCTCGCTCCGCGCAGCGCCTGGGTCGTGCCGAAGGCCCGGTGCACGTCCCGCGCCTCAAGTAGAAATCCGGTGCTCATGGTCTTGCCCCCTGTGATCGTTTCAGGACACCGCTTGGGCCAGGGCGGTCAGCCTGGCCGAGGTCAGCTCGATCCAGCGCAGATCGGCTTCGAGGTGGAACAGCCCGTAGTCGGCCAGCAAGGCGTCGACCATCGGGCCGGTCCGCTTGAGTTCGGTGAGCTCCCGCATCCGCCGCAGGTGGGCGGCGCGCTGCGCGTCCAGGTACCCGGCGGCGTCCTCGCCGAGCATCAGCGCCAGCACCACCTTCGAGAACAGCACGGTCTGCAGATGCGGCTCGGGCTCCACGGTCTGCCCCAGCCAGGCCATGACCTCGGCCCGGCCGAGGTCGGTGATGCGGTAGCGCTTCCGGTCCGGCCCGTCCCCGGGCTCGGCCTCCCCGCCGGCCACCTTCCCGTCCCGCGCCAGCCGCCCGAGGGTCGAGTACACCTGCCCGTAGGGCAGCGGCTTCCCGTTCGCGAAGTGGTCGTCGTAGTCGCGCTTGAGGTCGTAGCCGTGGGTCGGCCGGCCACGGGCCAGCAGGCCGAGCAAAGTCAGAGGGACGCTCACGGGAAGGACTATACACTCGGGGTATAACCTGAGTGAATAGATGGGCGGGGGCGAGTCGTTCGCGCAGGTCGAGAGGGGGCAAGGGCCGGGAAGACGCGGAAAACGGCCTGAGGAGAAGCAGAAGGGCCCGGTTCCGAAGAACCGGGCCCTTCTCTTTGTAGCGGGGACAGGATTTGAACCTGCGACCTCTGGGTTATGAGCCCAGCGAGCTACCGAGCTGCTCCACCCCGCGTCGGTGACTCAACGGTAACCCGCGGGGGGCCGGGAGAGCAAATCGAATACCGCGGCCCCACCGGTCCCAGCCGTTTCACCCTGCCGCCACCCAGCCGCCACCCTGCCGTCCCACCCCGGAGCTCAGGGCGAGGGCTGCTCCTGGGCAATCGCCTGGGCGGCGTCCAGCGCCTGCTGGAGCCGCTGTTGGGCCTCGCCGAAGGCCTTCCAGTCCGGCGGCGATTTGGCGAGCGCCGCGGCGGCGTCCTTCTGCGCCTTGGCCGCGTCGTCCACGGCGACCTTGAGCCGGTCGTCGGGCGAGGTGGACGGGCCGCTGGTCGGCGGCGGGCTGGTGCCGGACGGCGGGGCCTCGCCGGTGGTGGCGCCGGACGCGCCCGCGAAGACCTCGTCGAGGCCCTGTTGCAGGGTGGGTTCGAAGGCCATCTTGTCGCCGAAGGCCACCAGGACCGAGTTCAGCAGGGGGTAGGTCGACTGGCCGCTCTGCGGTTCGGTGTAGATCGGCTCGACGTAGAGCAGGCCGCCGCCGACCGGGAGGGTGAGCAGGTTGCCCTCGATCACCTTGGTGGCCTTGCCGATCCGCAGGTTCAGCTTGTCGGCGAAGGCGTTCTGGAAGCTGTTCTGGATCTGTCCGGGGCCCTGGACCGTGGTGTTGGGCGGGAGTTCCAGGACTCTGAGCCTGCCGTAGTCGGGGCCGGGGTCGGAGTCCACGGCCACGAAGGCCGCCAGGTTGCCGCGCTTGGCCGGGACCATGGTGGAGGTCAGGGAGAAGGCCGGTGCGGCCTGCCCCGGCATCTGGAGCGTGAGGTAGTAGGGCGGCTGCGGCTTGGCGCTGCCTCCGCTGCCTGTGCTGCTGCCGGTGTCCGTCGTCGGGTCGCTCGGGACGTTCCAGAACGAGGAGCCGCCGAAGAACTCCTGCGGGTCGGTGACGTGGTACCGGCCCAGCATGTCGCGCTGCGCCTTGAACAGGTCCTGCGGGTAGCGCAGGTGGGCCATCAGGTCCGGGCTGATCGCGGACCGCGGCTTCACCGTGCCGGGGAAGGCCTTCATCCAGGTCTTCAGGATCGGGTCGCTCTCGTCCCAGGCGTAGAGCGTCACGGTGCCGTCGTAGGCGTCGACCGTGGCCTTGACCGCGTTGCGCACGTAGTTCACCCGGCCGGCGTTCAGCGGGTCCTGGCCGCCGCCGGACTGGGAGTCCTTGGCCACGTCGGCCAGCTGCGACGAGGTCGAGTACGGATACGCGTCGGTGGTCGTGTAGCCGTCGACCACCCACTGGATCCGGCCGCCCACGACCACCGGGTAGGTCGTGCCGTCGACGGTCAGCCACGGCGCCGCGGCCTGGACCCGCTGCTTGGGGTCGCGGTCGTACAGGATGCGCGAGTCCTGGTTCACGCCGTTGGACAGCATGATCTTCGGCTCCTGGAACTTCGCCGCGTAGAGCAGCTTGTTCAGGAACGAGCCGACCGGGACGCCGCCCTTGCCCGTGTAGGTCGTGGTGTGCTGCTCCTTGTCCCCGGGGTAGTCGAACTCCGCCGGGGTGGACTTCGCGGTGCCGCCCACGATCGAGTAGCCCGGCGTGCCCGGGGCGAAGTAGACCCGCTGCTCGTAGTCGCCGAGCGGGCCGGCGGCCGGCAGGTCGTGCTCGATGAAGTCCGGCGAGCCGTCGGCCTGGGCGGCGTTGCCCTTGGCCGCCACGACGCCGTAGCCGTGCGTGTACTTCAGATGGTCGTTGACCCAGTTGCGCTGGTCGGTCGGGACGCCGCCCAGATCGAGCTGGCGCACCGCGACGACGGTGTCCTGCTGCTTGCCCGCCACCGGGTACCGGTCCACCGCGAGGTCGTCCGGGAACGTGTAGAAGCCGCGGACCTGCTGCTTCTGGTCGAAGGTCGCCGAGACCACCGACGGGTCCATGATCCGGATCTGGGTGACGGTCGCGGCGTCGGCGGCCAGCTGGTCGCGGGCGACGTCGGTCTTGGCGTCGTACGGCGTCACCTCGACGCCGTCCAGGCCGTAGGCGGCCCGCGTGGCGTCGATGTTCTTCCGGATGTACGGCGCCTCCTTCGCCCCCTGGCTCGGGTTGACCTGGAGCTGCTGCACCACCAGCGGGTAGACCCCGCCGATCACCACCGACGCCAGCACCATCAGCGACACGCCCAGCGCCGGGAGCGCCCAGGGGTGCCCGCCGCGGTCGATCTCGGGCTGGTTCCGCGCGGCGATCAGGCGGGCCGCGTTGCCCAGCAGCAAAGCCGCGCACAGCACCGCGATGGCCAGCAGGATGGTCTTGGCCGGCAGCACCGCGTGCACGGACTTGTAGGTGGGGCCGGCCCAGCCGTCGGTGATCTTCGACCCGGCCACGGTGAGCGCGTACCGGTCGAGCCAGTAGGCGTACGCCTTCACCAGCACCAGCAGGCCGAGCAGGATCGAGACGTGCACCTGGGCGGCCCGGGTGGCGCGGGAGCCGACGACGCGGCCCGCCGCCCGGGTCCCCGACGGCGGGGTGAGCGCGACGCCGCCGAACAGGTAGTGCGTCACCAGCGCCGCGATCAGGCTGAACACCATGACGGCCAGCAGGAAGCCCTGGATGTGCCGCAGCCACGGCAGGGTGAAGACGTAGAAGCCGATGTCCTTGTGGAACTGGGCGTCGCGCGTGCCGAACGGGACGCGGTCGGCCCACATCAGGTAGGTGCGCCAGCCGCCGGCCGCGGCCGTCCCGGCGGCGGCCCCGAGCAGCACCGAGACCCCGACCGCGATCCAGGCCAGGAACGGCGCCAGGCCCATCCGGTAGCGGTCCAGGGCCTGCTGCTCCGGGGAGACGCCGATCAGCGGCGGCCGGAAGCGGTGGGCCAGCCAGATGTTGGCCCCGACGACCGCGGCCATCAGCGCGCCGAACACCGCGAACAGCACGCCCTGCGTGGCCAGCCGGGTCCGGTACACGTGCGCGAAGCCGATCGAGCGGTACCACAGGAGCCCGGTGTAGACGCTGTCGAACAGCAGGAAGGCCGCGATCAGCAGGACGATGACGACCAGCGTTATGGCCAGGACCTTGGTCCGCCGGGGCGGAACGCCGAACCCGGTGCGGTACCCGCCCGAGGATCCCGTTCTCCCGCTGCCGGCCGGGCGCCCTCCGCGACCGCCGCCCCCGTCCTCGTCCCCACCACCGAAGTTCGGCCTCTCGAACGCCACGGCCTCAGCGTACGCCGCGCATATGGTCGGACGAAGACCGGCATTGCGGGCGCGCCGGGCGCGGCGGGGGACAATGGCCGCATGAGTTCTGTCGCCAGCGTGGCCTTGACCCAGGCCGTCATCGAGATCGAACAGCATGTCGCCGCCGACGGCTGGAACCAGCGCCCGCGGATGTTCGCCCTGGTCCCGACCACCGAACTGCTGGTGACGCAGCCGCGGATGGCGGCCGCGCTGGGCATCACCGACGAGGCCGCGCAGTCCGGCGGCATCCCGACCCTGACCTCGGTCGAGCAGGACGGCCTGGCCCTGGACCAGCCGCTGGACGAGATGCTCGGCAAGATGGTCTGGCCGGCCGCGGTCGTCGGATGCGCGCTGGTCATCGAGTCGCAGATGCTGCCGCCGAGCGCCGAGGCGCAGATCCCGGAGGACCTGGAGGGCGCCGCCCTGGAGCGCTGGGTGGGCCGCCACCCGGAGCGGCAGGACGTGCGGATGGCGGTCGGCGTGCTGCGCGACGGGACCCGGCAGGCCGCGATCCGGCTGCGGTCGAAGGACTCGGACATGGAGGTGCTGTCCGGGTCGGACCTGGTGCCGAACCTCGCCGAGGCGCTGCTCGGGACGTTCGAGGAGTGAGCGCGCGGGAGGCTGGGTGCTCGGCCGGCTGATCGGCCGGCTGATCGGCGGGGCGCTGGGCTTTGGGAGCCCAATGCCACCGAGGGCTCAGGCGTCGAGCTCATCGACAGGCCCGGCGAGGCACGGGGCTTTGGGAAAGCGGAGCCACAGATGACTCAGGCGCTCAGCTGATCGGCTGAGCGCCTGATGAGGCATCGCACTTCAGGCGACCGGGGTCACCAAGAGCTCGGGCACCCAGCCGAACAGCCGCTCGGAACCCAGCCGCTCGGGCACCCAGCCGCTCAGCCGCACAGGGTCGGCGTGCCGCCCGCCCGCAGCGTGTTCAGTGCGTCGAGCGCGCTCTGCAGCGTCGTGACCTTGACCAGCTTCATGCCGCTCGGGGCGTTCTTCACCGCGTCCGCGCAGTTGTCGGCCGGGGTCAGGAACACCGAGGCGTTGTCCCGCTTGGCCGCGAGCGTCTTCATCTGGACGCCGCCGATCGGGCCGACCTTGCCGTCGGCGTCGATGGTGCCGGTGCCGGCGATCTTCAGGCCGCCGGTGATGTCCTCCTGGGACAGCTCGTCGATGATGCCGAGGGCGAACATCATCCCGGCACTGGGGCCGCCGACGTTGTCCAGCTGGATCTTCACGTCGAACGGGAAGACGTTCTGGGTCCGCGGCACGAAGCCGACCAGGGCCCGGGACGGGCCGGTGTCGTGGGACTGCGCCGTGACGATCGACACATCCTGCTGCTTGCCGTCGCGGGTGATGGTCAGCGCCACGGTCTCGCCCGGCTTGTGCTTCTGGATCAGCGTGTGCACGTCGTCGGGCTTGGCCAGCGCGGTGCCGTCGACCGCGGTGATCACGTCCTTGGGCTGGAGCTTGCCGTCCGCCGGGCTGCCGGCGGTCACCGAGTCCACCACCACCTCGGTCTTGACCGGCTTGATGTTCTTGGCGGCCAGCGCGGCGGTGATCGCCTGGTCCTCGGAGTCGTCGAACAGCGCCGTGTTCTGCTGCGTCGCCTGCTCCGCGGTCTGGCCCTCGGGGTAGATGACGGTGCGCGGGACCACGATCTTGTCGTCCGACAGCCAGCCGGAGAGCACTTCGACGCTGTTCGGGTGGTAGTCGGCGCGGGACACCTCGACGGTGACCATGCGCAGCTGCCCGCCCTTGTCGTGCTTGAAGGTGTCGGTGCCGGTGATCGCGATCACCGGCTTCTCCGGCTGTCCGGACTCCGTGGAGTAGCTGCCCAGCGTGTCGTAGGTCGGGCCCGGCGACATCTCCGCGTACGGCGTGGGGATCAGGAACGCCGAGGCGGTGAGCAGGGCGACCGTCGCTCCGGACAGGGTCAAGGTGAGGGCTCGGCGCTGCATTCCACAGATGCTATCTGTTGCTGTCTGAAGCGGCGCTGAGACCAGGGCCTCCGCCGGACTCCGGGGCCGGGGCGACTAGGCGTCGGGGGCAGGCACGGCCGCCTCCTCGCTGTTCGCGATCGCCTCGCGGAAACGCCGGTAGGCAAAGATGGTGTCGTCATCGCTCTGCCGCCGCACGCGGCGGGCCAGGGCGGAGACCGTCGCCGCCAGGATCACGGCGCCGACCGGGATCGCCCACCAGGCCAGGATCGACAGCACACGGTGACTGTAACGCACCGGATCGTCACCATCGGTGAAATCAGCAGCCGACCCACTCGTGGTCGCCGTCGGCGAACTCCTCGCGCTTCCAGATCGGGACCTGTTCCTTCAACGTGTCGATGAAGGCGCGGCAGGCGGCGAAGGCCTCGGCGCGGTGCGGGGCGGAGGCCCCGACCACCACGGCCAGATCGCCGACCTCCAGGGCGCCGACCCGGTGCACG
Organism: Catenulispora yoronensis; assembly: GCF_039531695.1. Classification (NCBI taxonomy): domain Bacteria; kingdom Bacillati; phylum Actinomycetota; class Actinomycetes; order Catenulisporales; family Catenulisporaceae; genus Catenulispora; species Catenulispora yoronensis. The sequence goes on along the minus strand of NZ_BAAAQN010000051.1, from coordinate 25,640 downwards.
GCGGACAGCGCCACCACGTCCGGGTGCAGGACGGCGACCTCTTCGGCGACCTTGTGCAGCAGCTCCGCGGCCGACGGGTGCGCGCTGTAGTCGAGGGCCGTGACCGCGCGGCCGTGGTCGTGGTCGCGGACCGCCCCGAGGAACAGCGCGATACCGCCGGCGTGCCGGTCGGAGACCGCCGCCACCACCTCGTCGACGGAGAGCGGCTCGGTCCGGACGTCGGTGTGGATGCGGATCGTGAGTTGCTTTTCCTCAATCACGTCATCGATCCTCCCCCACGGCGCTTGCGCCGTGCACGACGGACAAGTGCTGCGGTTCCGACAAGCGCGACGGTTGCGCCCGCCGCGCCGAGCCCCGCGGCGGCGTCCTTCTTGCCGAGCCGGCGGGCCAGCGCGGCGTGGTGACCGTCGATGTTCTCCAGCAGCTCGGTGAACGCCTCCTCGTTCGAGAAGGCCGGCTCCCATCCGGCTTCGCGCAGCTTCTTGTTCGACACCGCCCACGGATGCATGACGAACTGCAGATCGCTCGCCGGGGCCGGGGTCAGGTGGAGCCGGTGCAGCCGCTCGGCCGCGCCGACCGCGAGGCCCTCGGGCAGCTCCATGCGGCGCATACCGGAGAGCTCCTCGACCTCCTCCTGGGTCATCCAGCCGTCCGAGGCCACCGGGACCACCCCGGTGACCTTGCCCAGCGCGGCGTACTCCAGCGCCGTGAGCAGGTCCTCGACGTGGCAGAACTGCCAGATCGGCTTGGTGCCGCGCACCACCAGCAGGCGCGGGGCCTCGAAGTGCCGGGTCAGGTAGGTGTCCACGCCCGGTCCGACTATCGCCGCCGGGCGCAGCACGGTGACGGTCAGGCCCGGGTGGGCGCGCGGGGCGATGGCGGCCAGGCGCTCGATCTCCAGCAGGTCGCCGACCAGGGTGCCGTCCGGGGTGGCCTGGAGCGGGGCGTCGTCCTCCAGCGGGAGCGGGTTGTCCGGGAGCGCGCCGTAGACCATCGCGGTGGAGAGCAGGACCACATGGTGGACACCGGCGGCCGCGGCGGCGGTGATCGCCGTCTGCGCGGCCCGCACGTTGCGGGCGGTGCGGGCCCGGGGCTCCGCGGTGAGGTCGGCGTCGACCGCCAGGTGCACCAGGGTGTCCACACCGTTCAGCCGTTCGGCCAGCTGGGGGTCGGTGATCTCGCCCAATCGCCAGGTCGCCGGGGCCGCGCCGCGCTCGGCGTCCAGGCCGACCACCCGGCGCACCTCGCCGCCGAAAGCGAGCTTCCCGGTCAGCGCCTCGCCGAGCCGGGCGGCCGCGCCGGTGACGGCGACGGTGGGCTTGCTGGTGCGGCCGGTGCGCTTGCGGTCCGGCGAGGAACTCACTGGGGCTCTCCTGTGGTTACGTTAGATGTATAGAGGAACACAGTCTCCGCGCTGTTAAACCGAACCTGCTCCCCCGTCGTCCGTGAGGTCACCCGCCGTGAACAAGAACCCCGAAGACCACTCCCCGTCGGACGGCGATGACGAGTCGCAGAACCAGGGTAAGCGCCCCGACGGTCCCGTTGATCCGCTGGGTGCCATGTTCCAGCAGATGTTCGGCGGAACCGGGGCGCAGTCCCCGGGGCAGAACATCCCGGGCATGCCCGACCCCCAGATGCTCCAGATGGTGTTCAGCCAGATCCAGGCCTTGATGAGCGGCGGCGGCGACGGCGCCGTCAACTGGGACCTGGCCAAGACGATGGCCCGCAACGCCGTCGCGGCGGCCGGGCCCGACCCCTCGCCCACCGACGGCGAGCTGCGCACCTACGACGGCGCCGTCCAGCTCGCCGAGCACTGGCTGGACCAGGTCACCTCGCTGCCGGCCGGCACCGCGGGCACCCGCGTGTGGTCCCGCGCGCAGTGGATCGAGGAGACCCTCCCGGTCTGGAAGCAGCTGGTGGAGCCGGTGGCCGAGCGGATCACCTCGGCCATGGGCGAGGCGGTCGGCGGCGCCGTCGGCGAGCTCGGCATGCCGGAGAACCCGGAGGCGGCCGGCCTGCCGCCGGGCATGGGCGACATGCTCGGCAACCTGTTCGGCGGCGGCGGTGCCGGCGGCCCGGCCGGCAACCCGCTGGGCGGCATGATGAAGCAGATGGGCACCGCGATGTTCGGCTCCCAGGTCGGCCAGGCGCTGGCCTCGCTGGCCGGCGAGGTGCTCTCCGGCAGCGACATCGGCCTGCCGCTGGGCCCGGAGGGCAAGGCGGTGCTGCTGCCGGCCAACATCGACGCCTTCACCGAGGGCCTGGAAGTGGACGTCGAGCAGGTCCGGCTCTACCTCGCGCTGCGGGAGGCGGCCTACCAGCGGCTGTTCTCCCACGTCCCGTGGCTCAAGCCGCGGCTGCTCGGCGCGGTCGAGGAGTACGCCCGCGGGATCACGGTCGACGCCTCGAAGTTCACCGAGCTGGCGCAGCGGGCCGAGAGCATGGACCTGAACAACCTCGACCCCTCCCAGCTGGAGAACATGCTGGGCGGCGGGGGCATGTTCACCCCGGTCGACACCCCGGCCCAGAAGGCGGCCCTGGCCCGCCTGGAGACACTGCTGGCGCTGGCCGAGGGCTGGGTGGACGCGGTGGTGCACGCCGCCGCGGCCCCGCAGCTGTCGGCCGCCGACGCGCTGCGCGAGACCCTGCGGCGCCGCCGGGCGGCCGGCGGCCCGGCCGAGCAGACCTTCTCGGCGCTGGTCGGCCTCCAGCTGCGGCCGCGCCGCCTGCGCGACGCGTCCCGGCTGTGGGCGTCGCTGGCCGACGCCCGCGGGCTGGAGGGGCGCGACGCGGTGTGGTCGCACCCCGACCTGCTCCCGACCTCGGCGGACCTGGACGACCCGGACGGCTTCGTCCACGGCAAGGACGGCGGCTCCGAGGACGGCGTCGAGTTCGACTTCTCGGGGCTGGACGCGCTGCTGGAGGGGCGGCTGGACGGGAGCGGCGAGAACAAGGACGACAGCAAGGGCGAGAACAAGGACGAAGGCCCGAAGGACGAGCCCGGCTCCGAGGACGACAGCAAGAACGAGAAGGACGGCGGGAACGGCGACGGACACGACGGCGGCGAGGACAAGCCGAAGCCGTAGTCCACAGGCAGTAATCCACAGGCAACGCTCGGCGTCGCGGTGCTGAGGCACCGCGGCGCCGCAGTCGGCCCGAGCAGGCCCAGGTCGCCGTCAGAACGTCGCCGTCGGCCTCAGTCTGCGTCGGCCTCAGCCCGCCTCTATCTCGGTCCGCCTCGGCCTCAGTCCGCGTCGTCCGCCACGGCCTCGCCGCCGGAGGCCGCGCTGGCGAAGCCCTCCAGGAACCCACGCGCCCGCTCCGTCTTCGGGTACACCTCCAACAGCTCCCAGAACTGGGGACCGTGGCTGGGAACCAGGAGATGGGCCAGCTCGTGCAGCAGGACGTAGTCCAGCACGTACTCCGGCATGCCGCGGACGCGGTCGGAGATGCGGATGGTGCCGTCCACAGGGGTGCAGCTGCCCCAGCGGGTCTGCTGGTTGCTGACCCAGCGGACGCTCGCGGGCTGGGCGCGGCCGTGGAAATAGCGCAGCGACAGGTCCCGGGCGCGCCGGGCCAGTTCGCCGTCGTCCGGGCGGCGTTTGCGCTCCTGCCCGGCCAGGCGGGCCAGCATCTTGTCGACCCACTGTTGTTCCTCGGCGCGGGTCATCTGCGCGGGGATAAGCACCACGGTCTTGTCGCCGTCCCGGTACGCCGAGACGGTGCGCCGCCGCCGGTTGCTGCGCCGCACCTCGATCTGACCGCCCTGGTGGGGGGCATCGTCGAGTCCCACGCCAAGGGACACTAGCGTGTGCCACCCCCTCATGGCGTTACCGAAATGACATCTCGGGGCGTCGGGGACGGTGGAAATCGGATTGTCCACATGCCGTGCACAGGTTTTCCACAGAGTTATCCACAGGAAGGCCGATCCTGTGGGTTTCCTAACACAACATCGGACCGGTGGTGCGCACCAGGACCGGGGCCGCCGGCCGAGCGAGAACCGACCGGCCTGATCAGCGGCCGGTGAAGCGCGGCGACCGCTTCTCCCGCTGGGCCGCCAGGCCCTCCTGGAGGTCCTCGGTGGCCATGGTGATCGGCTGGGCCAGCGCCTCCCAGCGCAGTGCCGCCTCGAACGACTCGTGACCGGCCCCGACCAGGGCTTCCTTGGTCAGCTTCACGGCGATCGGCGCGGTCTCGGCGATCTCGCCGGCGATCCGGGCCACCTCGCTGTGGAGATCGGTGGCCGGGAACACCCGGTTGTACACACCCAGCGCCACCGCCTCGGCACCGCTCACCGCACGGCCTGTGTACAACAGCTCCCGGGCGTTGGCCATCCCCACCACTTCGGGCAGCAGCCAGGTCGCCGCCATCCCCGGATGGATCCCCAGCCGCGTGAACGGGACCGCGAACTTCGCCGTGTCGGCGGCGTAACGCAAGTCACAGGCCAGGGCCAGGCAGGCGCCGGCCCCGACGGCCGGGCCGTTGACCGCGGCGATCGTCGGGACGGACAGCTCCCGGACGCTCAGCCAGGTCCGGTAGAACGGCAGCATCCTGGCGCGCAGCCGGTCCACCGGCGCACCCGGCTCGGCGCCGATCCAGCCCAGGTCGCCGCCGGAGCTGAAGGCCGACCCGGCGCCGGTGACCACCAGCGCCCGCAGATCCCGGTCCGAGGCGAGCTCCGCCATCAGCCGCCCCCACGACTCGGTCATCGTCGCGGTCATCGCGTTCCGCCGCTCCGGGTCGTCCAACCTGACGGTCACCACACCATTCGACGTGCGGTTTACGGCCAGGAGTGGATATTCGCGCGACTCAGGCATGGCGTCAGCGTAGCGGTGTGGTTTGGGCGCCGCGCTGCCGTAGGGTGTTCCGCGTTCGGGGCGAAAAGTACGTATGACCTCAGATACGAAACGGAGTGACAAACCATGGCGGAGTCGTACACCGGGGATGCCTACTGTGTGAAGTGCAAGGAGAAGAAGAACTTCACCGGCGAGGTGAAGGTCAGCGACTCGGGTCGGCGCATGGCGCAGGGCACCTGCCCCACCTGCGGGACCAAGCTCAACCGGATCCTGGGCAAGGCCTGAGCCGCGGGTTCGGGTCGGCGGCCGGGCCTCCGGCCGCCGTACGGGTGAATCAGGGGGCTTCGGGGATGCGTGCGGGGGCGGCGTTGCCGCAGGGTGGATGAACGGTACGGGGACTGTGCTGGAACTGTGCGGGGACTGACACAGCGGGAGGTCGGGGCATGCGTCCGGTACTGAAGGCGGGACTGCGGCGGCTGTGGCGGCCGGGCGGCGCGCTCCAGGTCGGGGTGACCCCGGGCCGGTCGCTGCTGCTGAACGGGCTGGGCCCGGCGGCGACCCGGTTCGTCGGCGCGCTGGACGGCACCCGCGACGTGCCCGGCCTGCTGGCCCACGCCGAGGGCCTGGGCCTACCGGGTGCGCAGGCCACGACGCTGCTGGACGTCCTGATGCGGGCCGGCTTCCTGGACGACGCGGGCTACGACCCCGGCCCGGCGCTGCGCGCGCTCGACCCGGCCGAGTCCGACCGGCTGGCCCCGGACCTGGCCGCGCTGGCCCTGGGCTATCTCGTCCCGGGCGGCGCGGTGCGCGCCATGACTCGGCGACGCATGGCGGTGGTGACGGTGTACGGCTGCGGGCGGGTCGGCGCGTCGATCGCCCACCTGCTGGCCGCCGCGGGCGTCGGCTGTGTGGTGCCGGTCGACGCCGGGCGGGCGCGGGCCGCCGACGCGGCGCCTGCCGGGTTTCGCAATCCGCAGGCGCCGAGTCACCGTGATGCGCGGGAGGTGCCGGGACCGCGGAGGGTACGGGCCGGTGTGCGGGCGGAGGGTGTGCGGGCCGCCGGTGCGCGGGCGGAGGGTGTGAGGGTTGAGGGTGTCCCCGTGGCCGGCGTCGAGGTATCACCGCCCGGGAAAACCCCTAGCAGTGCCGACCCCGGGAGCCGTCCCGCTGACAACCCTGCTGACAACCCTGGGGACAACACCGCGAGCGCCTCTCACAGCCCCTCCGAGGAGGGCCCGGGCAGCGGCCCGCGACGTCAAGACCTGGTCCGGGCCCTGATCCGGACCGCGGCCCCGGCCACCCGCACCACACTGCCCGCCAACCGCCAACACCCGGATCTGGCCGTCCTCGCCCCGGTCGCCGACGGCTACCCGGCGCAGGCCGCGACCCTGCACGCGGCCGGGGTCCCGCATCTGTCGGCCGAAGTGCACGAGACCACCGGCGTGCTGGGCCCGTTCGTCCAGCCCGGCCGCACCTCCTGCCTGCGCTGCCGCGACCTGTACCGCACCGCGCGGGACCCGGGCTGGCCGCGGGCGATGGTGCCGTTCGGCGGGGTGGACGCGGTGCCGGCCGGCGCCGACCGGGCCTGCGACGTGCTGCTCGCCTCGCAGATCGCGCTGCTCGCGGCGATGCACGTGCTGGCCTTCGTGGAGGGCGACCCGCCGCCGACGGTGAACGCCGCGATCGAGGTGGTGCCGCCGTTCGGAGTGCAGACCAGGCACGAGCGGCCGCCGCATCCGGACTGCGGGTGCGGGACCCAGGACGCGGTGCTGCCGGTGCCGCTCGTGCACAGCTGACGGCGCTGACGACTCCGGCACGGCGCGACTCCCGCAGGGGCGGGTTCCGGCGGCGGGTCCGTCGCGGAAACCGGCCGGGCGAATCAGACCAGGAATTCATCGAGCCGCAGTCGGCCGGCACCTGTCCGTCACCGGTTCCCGTCGTTACCCTCCCCATGTTCGTGGTCTTACTGAGGTTATCAATCGAGGGGGAGGACACCGATGCGCAGAACGCGCACCCGCGCGGCGGCGCTCGCGCTGGCCGTGGCCGCGGCGACCGTCGGCACCACGGCGGCGGCCACCGGCGTGGCGTCGGCCCAGGGCCGGGACGGCGGCGGGACCGCCGGCTGCCGGCTCGGCGCCGGGAACGCCGCCGTGAAGCACGTGATCTACCTGCAGTTCGACAACGTGCACTTCACCCGGGACAACCCGAACGTCCCGAGCGACCTGGAGCAGATGCCGCACCTGCTGAACTTCCTGGAGTCGCAGGGCACCCTGGACGACAACCACCACACGCCGCTGATCGCGCACACCGGCACCGACATCCTGACCTCGCTGACCGGGCTCTACGGCGACAAGCACGGGATGCCGATCGCCAACTCCTACCGATACTTCGACCAGAACGGCGTCTCGCAGCCGGCCGGGACGTTCGCGTACTGGACCGACGGCGTGTACGACTTCAACAACCCGAACCCGACCGACACCGCGCCGACCATGGTCGGCCAGGACGGCAAGACCACCCCGGCGCCCTGGACCGCCTACACCCGGGCCGGCTGCGACTTCGGCGCGGTGGCCACGGCGAACACCATCCTTGAGAACACCGGGCCGGACGTACCGAAGGTGTTCGGGGCGAACTCGCCGGAGGCCGCCGAGGCCGCCGACAAGACCAACAGCAACCTGGCGCAGACCGACTTCGTGGGCATCGGCGTGCACTGCGCCAAGACCTCGAAGCTGTGCGCGGCGGCGGGTGCGAACGCCCGGCCCGACGTGCTGCCGGACGAGCCGGGCGGCTACACCGGCTACTCCGGCCTGTTCGGGGCCAAGTACACCGACCCGGCGATCAGCCCGCGCGGCCCGGTCACCGACGTCTCCGGCGCCACCACCATCGCCGACGCGCTGGGCCGCCCCGGCTTCCCGGGCTTCGACGGCATGTCGGCGGCCAACTCCCTGGGCTACATCGCGCAGATGCAGGAGGCCGGCGTCCCGGTCACCTACGGGTACATCTCCGACGCGCACGACAACCACGCGCCGGGCGGGCACGCGTACGGGCCCGGCGAGGCCGGCTACGTGGCCGCGCTGAAGTCCTACGACACCGCCTTCGACCAGTTCTTCCACCGGCTGTCGAAGGACGGGATCAACGCCTCGAACACCATGTTCGTGGTGACCGCCGACGAGAACGACCACTTCGTGGGCGGCACGCCGAGCCCGGCGACCTGCGACGGGGTCACGACGCCGTGCACGTACACGCAGCTCGGCGAGCTGAACGCGAACGTCAAGGGGCTGCTGACCACCCAGACCGGCGACAGCACCTCCTACGGGATCCACGCCGACTCGGCCCCGAACTTCTGGGTGGCCGGCGCCCCGGCGGCGAACGCCCCACAGGTGCGCACCTTCGAACACCACCTCGACGGCCTGACCGCGGACAACCCGCTGACCGGCCGGACGGAGACGTTCGCGGACTACTTCGCGGACTCGACCGAGATGAAGCTGCTGCACATGGAGACCGCGGACCCGAAGCGGAACCCGACACTGACCGAGTTCGCCAACCCGAACTACTACGTGTTCTCGGGCGCGCCGAACTGCACGACCCCCTGCATCACCGAGCCCAACGGCTTCGCGTGGAACCACGGCGACTTCGCCCCCGACATCAACACCACGTGGGCCGGCTTCGTGGGCCCGTCGTTCAAGAAGCTGGGCGTGACCGACACCGTGTGGTCCGACCACACCGACCTGCGCCCGACGATGCTGACGGCGCTGGGTCTGCGCGACACGTACGTCCACGACGGCGTCCCGCTGGTGCAGTTCATCAAGGACAACGCGCTGCCGTCGGGCCTGCACGGCAAGAAGATCGAGGAGCTGGAGGCGACCTACAAGCAGCTCGACGCCAGCGTCGGCGCCTTCGGCACCGACACCCTGAAGGCGGCGACCGCCGGAATCAAGTCCGACACCCCGAACGACCAGCAGTTCACCGCCACCGAAGCCGCGCTGACCAAGCTCGGCACCGACCGCGACGCCCTGGCGTCCCGGATCGCGACGGCGATCGACGACGCGGCCTTCCACGGCTGCGGGCTGAGCGGCGGCCGGGCCCACGAGCTGGTGCGGGAGGCGAAGGGGGTGCTGGGCCGGGCGCACACGCTGGCTGGGTGAGGGGGCCGGTCGCGTGACTGGTGATTGTGTGACGTTGGTTGCGTGACCTTGGTCGCGTAAAACCGGCCGAGTAAGCATGCCGAGGGCCCCGCCGCTGTCCGCGGGGCCCTTCGCGTTGGCTCAGACGACGCCGGTGACGACGAGGCCGCCGATGAGGACGAGGGTCGCGGCGGTGAGGGTGTTGGCGTGCTTCTCGATCCAGGGCGCGGTGAGGCGGGCGGCGCCGAGTGCGCCGGCGGTGGTGAGGGCGACTATCGCGGCGACGGTGGCGGCGACGAAGACGGTGAGGACGCCGAGGGCGGGCGCCGTGCCGAGGGCGCCGGCGGCGAGGAAGAGGGGGAGGATCGTCAGGTCCGGGCTGGCGACTGCGCCGAAGGGGATGAGGAGGGCGAGGAGGCCGCGGCGGGGGTGGGGCTCGGGGTGGGAGTGGGGTTCGGGGTGGGGGCCGTGATGCGGGTGGGCCGGGGTTGGGGCCGTGGCCGTGGCGACCGGGCGTTCGAGGAGGGCGACGGCCGGGCTGTGGGCTCTGTCGGTGCTGTGGTGGTGATGGTGGTGGTGATGGTCGGCACGATCGGCATGGTGGTGCGAGCCGTGAGGATGCGGATGCGGGTGTCCATGACCGCGACCGCGGGCCTCCAGCACGAGCAGGACCAAACCGGTCGCCATGAGGACGCCGCCGACCGCCAAGTCGGTATGACTCGCCACCGTGTCGCGGAAGCGCAGGCCGACAGCGATCAGAATGGCGCCGGCCAAGAGGGAGACCAGAACGTGGGCCACCGCGGCGGCCAGCGACAGGCGGAGGACCCGACGGGTCGGGTAGCGGCGGGTGCGGGCCAGGACGGCCAGGGGCATCCAGTGGTCGGGAAGGATCGCGTGGCCGATGCCGATGCCGGCCGCGGCCAGGAGCATGGGGAGAGTGGTCACGGCAGCACTTTAGCCGATCATCTTCACTGATGCGAAGATGAGAAGGTAATGCAAACACCTCTCACGTGCGAAGCACTCGCAAAGCAGTGGCCCAGAACAAAACCGACAGGCGAAAGCACACACCAGCACCGGTATCCCAGTAGCCGAGCTGTCGCCCAGAACAAAGCCCGTCGGCGCCAGCGCACACCAGCGTCGGCGTCCCAGTCGCCCGAGCACCCGAGCACCCAAGCGCCAAAGCCCCGCGAGACGCCGCGCAGCCGTCCGCCCGTCCCCGCCCCCGCCCGTCCAGGCGCCCGCCCCGCCGACGCTCAGCGCGGCAGGGCCTCGTAGGCGTCCCAGGCTCCGAGGGTCACTTGGGCGAAGCCGAGGCCGTAGGCGGTCACGCCGCGGCCGTAGGCGCCGAGCCAGCATTCGCGGAGTTCGGCGGCGAGGACCCAGCCGTATTCGGATTCGCGGTAGCGGAAGCGGGTGGATTTGCCGTCGACGGGGAGTTGGACGGCGCGCCAGGGTGGTTCGTCCAGGCTTTCGGCGACTTCGTAGGCGAGTTCGGTCTGTTGGTGGAGCCAGTCGCCGCGCAGGGCCTTGTCGACGGCCCAGGGCCAGTCGTCGGAGAGCAGGCCGAGGCCGGCCACGGCGGCCAGGGTGGACAGGGTCGTCGGTTCCAGGATCGTGGAGCCGCCGCCGGGGCGGCGGTGGAGGCGGGCCATGGTCACCACGCCGCAGAAGCGGCGGGGGCTGATGTCGTCGGGGCGGCGGGCCGGGTGGTCGCCGTGGCCGAGGGTGCCGTACTCGGCCACGGTGTCGGGGCCGAGCATGATCGAGCCCAGCCAGCGGTCGCCGGCCCAGGCGTCGTCGAGGCCGTACCAGGGCACCGCCGTGTGCTGGCCGGCCCAGGCGTCGGGCTCGGCGGCGGCCAGTGCGGCGGCGGAGATCGAGGCGACGGTGGGGCCGGGGAAGGGGACGGCGGAGCCGGTCGGCGCGCCCCGCTCCCCCGCCGCGGCCGGGGACGCCACAGGGCCCGGCTGCGAGGCCGGGCCGAGGGGGTTCGGGGAGTCTTTCGGAGAGTCTTCAGTCGAGATGGTGCTGCTCATGGAACCTCACGTCGCATCCGCGTCGAACGGCGGGCGCTCGCCCGCGGCCAGGCGCGGAGCGGGGGCCCGGTACAGGGCGTCATCGGGGGTCGAGTCGTCGGCGACCAGCCGGCGGGTGCCGTCGGTCGCACCGCGTATCTCGCCGTTGATGCTCGCGGTGAGGTCCCTGATCTCGCGGAACGCGGGGTCCTCGGCGCCGTCCGGCCCGAGGACGTGCTTGCGCACGAAGTTCTTGGGGTGCAGATCGGTGAGCTCCAGGTCCTGGAACTCCGGACCCAGCTCCTTCTTCAGGTCGTTCTGGGCGTTGCGCGTGAACTCCCGGAACTGCTTCAGGGTGCGCGCCACGCCCTGCACCGCGCCGGGCAGCTTGTCCGGGCCGAACAGCATGACGGCCAGGGCCAGCAGAGCGATCAGCTCCAGCGGGCTGATGTCGAGAAACGGCACGGTGGGTGGCTCCTGCTCTGGCGGGCGCGGCCGGCGGGCGTCCGGCGCTACGCGCTTAGCGTAACTCCCGGGCGCCGGGTGCAGGACCCAGGCGACCGGTGGATGTTCGCCGATCCTTACCCGTCCAGGCTCCGCAATACCCGGCCCCGGCGTCAAGGGCCTTCGTCCTGCTCGCGCACTCCGACGCCCGGTGGCGGGCCGGAACCCGCCGGCCGGTGCCGGAGTGTTCAGCCGCCGGTCGGGAAACAGTCGATCAATGGTCGGCCGGCGGTCGGTCGGTCGGGCCGGCGGTCGGTCGGGCCGGCAGCCGCCCGGCGGTCCGCCGGCACTCGGCGAACCATCGCCCGGCCGGCAGTCCGCCGGCAGTCCGCCGGCGCTCGGTCCGTGACCGGTCGGGCCCCGACCGGTCACGGCGGGGCTCAGCGGCCCGGTCCGTACGGCGCGACCTGCGCCGGGGCTACCGGTGCGGTCGGGTGCGCGGTGCCGCCCGCCGCGTTGCTGAAGTCGCCGACCAGCCAGACGCCGGTGCCTATCGCGGCCAGCGACACCGCGCCTATCGCCGCCACCCGCAGCCGCTGCGGGCGCACCGGGGCGCGTCCGGCCGTGGGGCGGCCGGACGCCGGAGCCGCCGGCGGGCGGATCGGCACGGTCTGGAAGGAGAAGGGGGTACCGCCCGGGCCCGGGACGTTGCCGCCCGGGCCCGGCAGGCCGGAGGGCGCGGCTCCCGCGCCCGCCCCGGCTCCGCGGTTGGTGTCCATGCTCAGCAGGCCCAGCATCAGCTCCACCGGTACCTGCGGCGCGGCCATCGTGCCGAGCCGGGCCTTCACCCGGCGTTCGGCGTCGGCCTCGCGGCGGCAGTCGTCGCACTGCGCGAGGTGGCCCAGCATCCGGTCCCGGGTGCCGTGGTCCAGCTCGCCGTCGATCAGCGCGGTCAAGCGGTCTCCGAGGTGCCTGGTCACCGGCGGCCCTCCTTCCCGCTGGCCGGCGCCCCCGCCCCGCCCGGCGCCCGGTGCTCCAGGGCCGCGCGCAGCTGCGAGCGTCCGCGGTGGATCCGCGAGCGTACCGTGCCCAGCTTCACGTCCAGGGTGGCCGCGATCTCCTCGTAGGACAACCCCTCGATGTCGCAGAGCACCACGGCGGCGCGGAACTCCGGCGCCAGCGCGGCCAGCGCCGCCTCGATGTCGGCGTCCATGTGCGTGTCGGTGAAGATCCGCTCCGGCGACGGCTCGCGGCCGGGCAGCCGGTCGTCGGCGTCCTCCCCGAGGGAGTCGAAGCGGATCCGGGCGCGGCGGCGCACCATGTCCAGGAACAGGTTGGTGGTGATCCGGTGCAGCCAGCCCTCGAAGGTGCCGGGCTGGTAGCTCGACAGCGAGCGGAACACCCGGATGAAGACCTCCTGGGTGAGGTCCTCGGCGTCGTGCTGGTTGCCGGTCAGGCGGTAGGCCAGCCGGTAGACCCGCTGGGAATGGGTCCGGACGATCTCGTCCCAGCTCGGCGGCTCCCAGCCGACCGCCGCGGCGTCCAGGCGCTGGGCGGGCTCGACCGCCGCCGGCACGGCCTCGGACGGCATGGCGGTATCCGGAAGCGGCTCGGCCCCGCGCCGGTTCTTCTCCAGGGCGGCCTTGCGGGCCGCGCGCCGACGACGTAGTTCCCCGAGATCGATCCGCGGCCCTATGGTGTTGACCGGGACGGCTCCAGGATTGCGGGCGCTGTTGGCGTCAGCCACGACGACCCCACCTCCTATTTCCAGTACCGCACTCATCACCATAGACGCCTGCCTCGCTGCTAAAGGCTGAAAGGAACCTGAGATCGGACTAAGATCTCCCGGCTCCCGGGACCGTTCATCGCTGACGTAGACGGAACGGCCGGTCACGGCCCCGAAGTTCCCGGAACCGGGGATCGGCCCGGTGTCCGCTTACAGCGATCACGGGCACCGCGCGCGGGCGCTCCGACCCCCTGCGCGCGGCCGGTGCGGACGGGCCGGCGCTGTCCGGCGGGCAGTCCGACGTGGTATGCGCACGGACAGGTGGCTACGCTCTTGATGCCCACTAGCAACCGCCCGACCAGATCCCGGCCGATTCCCCGGCCCCGGACCCGAACCTCGGAGGCCGTCATCCCCAGTCACCGGCACGCCAGCCTGGCGTATGCGGAGGGGTACGTCGCCGAGGACGACGTGCTGACCTCCGCCCGCCGCGAGGCGCGCCGGCTGGGCATCGTCCCGGTCGAGCCCGGCACCGGCGCCGCGCTGCGGCTGCTGGCCGCCACGCTCGGCGCCCGGTCCGTGGTGGACGTCGGCACCGGCGCCGGCGTGTCGGGGATATACCTGCTGCGCGGGATGCACCCGGCCGGGGTATTGACCACCGTCGACGAGGACACCCAGGGCTCGCAGGCGGCCCGCCGGGCGTTCGCCGACGCGGGCTTCGCGGCCAGCCGGACCCGGGTGATCGGCGGCGCGGCCGGCTCGGTGCTGCCGCGCCTCGCCGACGGCGGCTACGACATGGTGTTCTGCGGGGGTCCGGGCACCGACCACCTGGCCGGCTACGAGGAGGCGCTGCGGCTGCTGCGGCCCGGCGGGCTGGTGGCCTTCGACGGGGCGCTGGGGCAGGACCGGGTGGTCGACCCGTCCATCCGGGACGCGCGCACCTCGGCGCTGCGCTATCTGCACCGCCAGGTCGCCGAGGATCCGCGGCTGCTGCCGGCGCTGCTGCCCACCGGGGACGGGCTGTTGTGCGCGGTGAAGCGCCCCTGAGGGGCGCCGGGTCGGGAATGGGGCCGTGAAGCGGCTCCTTGGCAGGGGCGAGGGGCCGACGCCGGAGGGCGGCGCCGGAACCGCCGGGCGCGGTCAGTGACGAGGAACACGTCAGCGGCGACGCCGGACCCCGGCCGTTCGGGGGTCGGACGCCACTGATGGGACGGTTGGGAAGGGGATGACGGACGCCCGGGCTAGCCGACGACGCCCTTGATCGCCTCGCCGAGGGCCGCGGCCTCCTCCGCCGACAGCTCCACCACGAGCCGGCCGCCGCCTTCCAGCGGAACCCGCATCACGATGCCCCGTCCCTCTTTGGTCACCTCAAGCGGGCCGTCACCCGTCCGCGGCTTCATCGCCGCCATGCTCGTTCCCCTTCCTAGGAGCCAGCTCTCAACCAACCCATTATCCCGCACGCAGCCCGGATGGGTTCCGGTGTCGCTTCGGGAGGCGCGACTGAGTAGCTTCGTCAGCGTCTGCAAACAGTTCTACCGGACGCGACCAACACTGGTACATGCCTATGAGCCGATGAGGCGGAGAGTGGGACTCCCTATGTCCGACAGCGTTGCCTACGACGTCACCGAGGGTGTCGGCACCATCACCCTGAATCGCCCCGAGGCCATGAACTCGCTCGACAGTGCGACCAAGGCCGCGCTGCGGGACGCGGCGCGGGAAGCCGCCGGGGACGACTCCGTTCGCGTGATCGTGGTGCGCGGAACCGGTCGCGCGTTCTGTGTCGGACAGGACCTGAAGGAGCACGCCGCCTCGCTGGCCGCCGGGCAGGGGCTGGCGGACACCGTCCGGGAGCACTACAACCCGCTGCTGCGGGCGCTGGTCACCGCGCCCAAGCCGGTGCTGGCCGCGGTCAACGGCGTGGCCGCCGGGGCCGGGGCCGCCCTGGCCTTCGCCGCCGACCTGCGGATCGCCTCCGACAAGGCGGCGTTCAACCTGGCGTTCGCCAACATCGGGCTGACCGCCGACTCCGGGGCCTCCTGGACGCTGCCGCGCCTGGTCGGCCCGGCCAAGGCGCTGGAGCTGCTGATGCTGCCGGAGACCATCGGGATCGAGCAGGCCGCCGAGCTCGGCCTGGTGCACCGGGTGGTGCCGGCCGAGGAGCTGGACGCCACCGTCGGGGAGCTGGCGGCCCGGATGGCCGCCGGACCGACCGCCGCCTACGCGGCGATCAAGCAGGCGGTCGGCTTCGGGCTGGCGCACACGCTGGACGAGACGCTGGACCTGGAGGCGGAGCTCCAGGACGCGTGCGCGGCCACCGAGGACCACCGGAACGCCGTCCGGGCGTTCCTGGCGAAGGAGAAGCCGGCCTTCGTCGGACGCTGAGGACGCCGAACGGCGCCAAGGAACGCTGAGAACGCCGAAAACTCCGAGGGACGCCGAGGACACGAAGCGGCCGGCCCCGCGAACGAGGCCGGCCGGATGCCGAAGATGCCGAAGATGCGGAACGAGGACGAGCTGCGCCCGGGGCGCCTACTGCTCCTGCTGGTCGGTCGGCCGGTACCAGGCGGACAGCGGGTTCTCCTCGCCCGCCGCCCGGTCGGCGGACGCCGCGTCCGGGTCGGCGTCCGGCGCCGTCTCGGCCTCCGCCTCAGCGCCCGGGCCGACGCCCGGCCCGAACCCCGGCTCGGCGGTGCCCGTCGCGGTGCCCGGCACGGTGGCCGTCGCGGTCGCCACGGCGGTTCCGGCGGCGCCGGGCAGCCCGTCCTGGGTCCGCGCCACCGGCTCGTAGCTGACGCCCTCGCCGTAGCGCGCGGTACCCGGGGCCTGGAGCTCGGCGATCAGCCGGTCGCGGTGGTCGATCTCGGCGGCGAGCCGGTCGAGCAGGCGGTCGACCTGGTCCATGCGGTAGCCGCGGAACGACACGGCGAAGCGGGCGCCGTCGATGTCGCCCTTGCCCAGCTGCCGGTCGTCGGCCAGCGCGGGCTCGGGCCGGTCCTGGCGCGGGTCGTCCAGGCCTCCGCCGCGGCCGGCCGCCACCCAGGCGATCGCCCCGAACACCGCCGCCACGACGAGAAACTGAAGATACAGCACGCGCACATCGTGCCACGTCCGACGGCGCGCCGACGAGGTTAGGCTGATCTCCATGTCATCGAACGCGGACGGCGCCGCCGGCGACCCTTCGAAGCCCGCGGCCGCGCCCGCGCCGACCCCGCAGGGCGTCCTGCGTCTGGGCCCTTACGAATACGGCCCTCACCAGCGGCTGGTGATGGCGATCGTGAACCGCACGCCGGACTCCTTCTACGACCGGGGCGCCACCTTCACCGACGCCGCCGCCCTGGACCGGGTCGAGGCGGCGCTGGCCGAGGGCGCGGACCTGATCGACATCGGCGGGGTGAAGGCCGGGCCCGGCGACGTCGTGGACCTCGCCGAGGAGCTGCGGCGGGTGGTGCCGTTCGTGGCCGAGGTGCGGCGGCGGTTCCCGGAGGCGGTGATCTCGGTGGACACCTGGCGGGCCGAGGTCGGCGACGCGGTCTGCGCCGAGGGCGCGGACGTGCTCAACGACGCCTGGGGCGGCTGGGACCCGGGGCTGGCCGCGGTGGCGGCCCGGCACGCGGTGGCGCTGGTGTGCACGCACGCCGGCGGCGTGGAGCCGCGCACCCGGCCGCATCGCATCGGCTATCCGGACGTGATGGCCGACATCCTGGCCCGCACCGTGCACGGCGAGGCCGAGCGCGCGGCGGCCCTGGGCGTCCCGCGCGACCGGATCCTGGTCGATCCCGGCCACGACTTCGGCAAGAACACCCGGCACTCGCTGGAGGCCACGCGCCGCCTCGGGGAGATGACCGCGACCGGATGGCCGGTGCTGGTCTCGCTGTCGAACAAGGACTTCGTCGGCGAGACCCTGGACCGGCCGGTCAAGGAGCGGCTGATCGGGACGCTGGCCACCACCGCGGTGTCGGCGTGGCTGGGGGCGCGGGTGTACCGGGTGCACGAGGTGGCCGAGACCCGGCAGGTGCTGGACATGGTGGCGGCGATCCAGGGGCATCAGGAGCCGGCGGCGGCAAAGCGCGGGCTGGCCTGAGCACCATCCGAGCACCGTCCGAGCACCGTCCGAGCACCGTCAGAACACCCCCGGCGGCCCCGCGCCGCCCCGACCGTTAGGGATTTGACACCTTTCTTCCTGGCCAAGTGACCGGATCGTTATGCCGATCCGTCATAGCAAGGTCCGTATGCCCCCTAGGCTGATCAGCGGCGTCACCGCCTCTGAGGGGGATCGGAATCCCGGGGGAAAGCGGATTCCAGGGGGAAGGGTGCGCCGCCGTATCGGGCGGCGGCGCCGGGCGGCGCCGTCACCATCTCGGCCGAAAGAACACAGATACACATGGCCCACCTCAATCCGCGCAAGCCGCTCGCGCTCACCGCTGTCCTGGCCGCCTCGGTCGGCGCCGTCCTGGCCGGCCCGGCCACCGCCGGCGCCACCAGCTACGGCAACGCCGGCAGCCCGGTCACCATCACCGCGAACGGCGCGCTCAACGTCGTCGGCGGCCCCAAGATCACGCTGCCGGCCGGCGCGCACGACGTCTCGTGGTCCGGCCAGGCCGGCCGCTTCGCCTTCATCGGCGCCGACAACGGGATCTACACGCTCGACTACAGCGGCGAGAACCTGGTCAAGGTCGCTCAGGGCACGAACCCCTCGCACACCGTGTGGGACATCTCGTCCCTGAAGGTCTACTGGACCGAGGGCACCGGCACCGCCGCCCGGATCGTCGGGGCCGCCGGCAGCGGCGCCCAGGACGGCGTCCAGGAGCTGATCCGGACCGCCCCCGCGGGCCTGGGCCAGAGCAACGCCGACGTCGCCGCCGACTACAACGTCTCGGTGGTGTTCCAGACCACTGACGCCGCCGGGCACACCGGTGTCTCGGTGGCCTGGTGGACCACGCAGGGCCACCAGGTCGTGACCGAGATCGTCGCCCCCGGCGACGCGCAGGCCGGCGGGTCCGCGCCGACCATCTCGCCCGACGGCAAGACGGTGGTCTTCGTGCGCGCCGACGCCGACGGCGCCAAGCAGCTGTTCGCCGCCACCAAGACCGGCGACGCCGCCTGGGGCGCGGCCACCCAGCTCACCACCTCGGCCGGCGACAAGACGGGGCCGATCTTCGAGAGCGACAACGCGACCGTCGCGTACCAGACCTCGAACGGCACCTACCAGATCGGCGCGGCGGGCGGCACCGAGACCCGGATCTCGGACCTGGTCGGCGGCCTGGCGGTGCGCACCGACAGCCGGGCGTTCGTCCACCGGCTCGGCGGCTCCGACCGCTTCGAGACCGCGACGAAGGTCTCGCAGATGGCGTTCCGGAACAAGGGCGACGCCGCCGACCACCGCGGCCAGGCCAAGGCCGTCGTGCTGACCCGCTCCGACCAGTTCGCCGACGCCCTCGGCGGCGCCGCGCTGGCCTCGCACCTGGACGCGCCGCTGCTGCTCACCGAGCCGGCCTCGCTGAACGGCTGGAGCCGCCAGGAGATCCAGCGGGTGCTGCCGGCCGGCGGCACGGTGTACGTGCTCGGCGGGGACAAGGCGATCACCCCGAACGTGGTCAAGCAGCTCACCGGGCTCGGCTACAAGGTGCAGCGGATCGGCGGCGCCGACCGGTTCGCGACCGCGGTCGACATGGCCGGCGTGTACGCGCCGAACGCCGACCAGGTGCTGGTCGCCACCGGCATGAACTTCCCGGACGCGCTGTCGGCGGGCGCCGCGGCCGCGAACTTCTCCAACATGGCCGTGGTCCTCACCGACGACGCGAAGATGCCGGAGGCGACCTACCAGTACCTGGTCGCCAAGTCCCGGAACGACTCGCTGGACTACCTCGGCGCGGTCGGCGGGCAGGCCGCCAAGGCGCTGCGCACCGTCAGCAACGGCCAGTTCGACGACATGCACGGCGCGGACCGCTACGCCACGTCCTACAGCGTCGCCTCGCACCTGTGGTCGGGCTTCACCGCGGTCGGCATCGCCACCGGCGCGAACTGGCCGGACTCGCTGGCCGGCGGCGCGCTGATGGGTCTGACCGGCGGTCCGCTGGTGCTGGTCGACCCGGCGATCGGCCTCACGCTGCAGGAGTACAAGCTGTTCGACGCCAACCGCGGCTCGGACAACTTCGGCTACGTGTTCGGCGGCGACGCGGCCCTGCCCTCGCGCATCGACAACCAGCTGGCCGCCGCGATCGACACCGCGACCGGCAGCTCGCACGACACCGGGTTCAAGACCCAGGCCCGGCTGTCGACCCCGAGCCTGAGCATCCACTAGGACGCGCAGCGCGGGACGACCGCGACAGCGGCGACGGCCGCCGGAGCATCGCGCTCCGGCGCCCGTCGCCGTGTCCGTGGAGGTTCAGCAGGCCTCAGCGGAGCTTCGGCGTGCTCAGCTCCGGTCCCCCGGCTTGCCCATGATCGCGACCGCCTCGTCCGGCTCGTCGACCAGGTGGATCAGGTCGAGGTCGGCGACGGCGATCTTGCCCGCCGGGGCCATCGACTCGCGGATCCAGTCGACCAGGCCGCCCCAGAAGGCGCGGCCGACCAGGACCACCGGGAACGACGTCACCTTGTGCGTCTGGACCAGGGTCAGCGCTTCGAAAAGCTCGTCCATGGTGCCGAAGCCGCCGGGCAGGACCACGAAACCCTGCGAGTACTTCAGGAACATCGTCTTGCGGACGAAGAAGTACCGGAAGTTGATGCCCTGGTCGATGTAGCTGTTCAGGGACTGCTCGAACGGCAGCTCGATGCCCAGGCCGATGGAGCGGCCGCCGGCGTCGAAGGCGCCCTTGTTGGCCGCCTCCATGGCGCCCGGGCCGCCGCCGGTGATCACGGTCCAGCCGGCGGTCGCCAGGCCGCGGCCGATCTGCTCGCCGGCCAGGTACTCCGGGGAGCCGACGGGGGTGCGGGCCGAGCCGAAGACGGTGATCGCCGGACCGGTGCGGGCCAGGGAGTCGAAGCCCTCGACGAACTCGCCCTGGATCCGGAGCACCCGCCAGGGGTCCTCGTCCTTCCAGTCCTTGCCGTAGGCGTGGTCGAGCAGCTTCTGGTCGGCCGTCGCGGCCGGCAGCTGCTCCTGCCCGCGCCGCCGGATGACCGCGCCGACGAACCGCTCGGTCAGCTTGCTCGCGTTGCCCTGTCCGCTTCCCGCTCCTTGGCTCATAAGCGCACACTACCCGCCCGCCCCATCGGCCGGACGGCGCGGCGGCGACGATGGGGCAACCACCTCACGGCTGGGGCTTGACCGGATCCAGATGCTCGCTGAGCCAGCCGTAGGCCTGCGGCAGCCACTGCTTCCAGACCTCGGTGTTGTGCGACCCGTGCTCCTTCTTGAGCACGTCCACCACGTCCGGCGCCGCGGACTGCAGCGACAGCGCGTCGGTGAGCACGGTCCCGCTGGCGTCCTCGGCCGAGGCCGCGGCCAGCAGCGCCACCGGCTGGTGCGGCTTGTGGTTGCGCAGCATCCACAGCGTGGAGTTGCGGTTCGCGAAGTCGGGGCCGTACCGGTTGACGTAGCCGCCGGGCCGGACGTCGCCGCTCATCTGCACCGCCGCGGCGAAGTCCTGCGGGTACTGCACGAGCAGCTTGCCCGCGCACAGGCCGCCCTCGGAGTAGCCCATCATCCCCCAGCCGGAGCGGTCGGTGGTGACCCGGAAGGTGCGCTCCAGCATCGAGCGGACGTCCTCGGCGATGTAGGTCGCCACCTGCGGACCGTCCGGGATGTCGGTGCAGTCCGTGTTCACGCCCTTGACCGGGGAGATGTTCACGGCCGCCAGCACGAACGGGGTCGAGGCCTTCGCCTGCACCAGCCGGGCCAGCTCCTTCTGCCCGGCCATGTTGCCGAACCAGGTCTGCGGGGTGCCGGGATAGCCGGGGAACAGCATGACCACCGGGAAGTTGGTGTCGGCGTAGGCCGGGTCGTTGTACTGCGGCGGCAGCCAGACCATCACGTCGTTCTGCCCGCCGAGCCCGGACTTGGGGCCGGTGAAGCTGGTCACCAGCGCGTCGTCGCCGTAGCGGTCGAACCTCTGGTCCGGGCCGGCCGGGCGGTCCCGGGGCACCACGGGGACCACCGGGCCGCGGCCGCCCCGGGAGTCGCCGCCGGACCGGGAGCCCGAGGGCAGGTCCAGGCCGGGGGTCGGGACGCCGCCGGCGACGATCTTGTCGTCGTGGATTATCACGCCCGGGCTGCCGGTGTCGCCGAGCAGGTCGTCCCAGGAGGCGTAGAGCCCGTAGTAGTTGTTCACCACGACGCCGAACAGCAGGATGGCCAGGGCCTGGCTCACGCCGATCATCGCCAGCCGGGACACCGCGCGCACCGGTCGCGGGCCGCGCACGCGGTTCCACAGCAGATAGGTGGCGACGGGCCCGGCGACGGCGAGGAAGATCGCCGTCAACGTCATCGGCCAACCGGTCGGGCTCATGGGGGGATCGGACCTCTCGGACTTGCCAGCAGGGCGCGGGATTCGCCGACCCCCGGTAAGTACCGCGGGACTTGCTCCGCCGCCGGTAAGACGCCACCGGGGCCCGGCCGGTTGCTTCCGGTGCGCACCCGCAGATCATGGGCGGATCACGTGCGGATCACGCGTCGACCAGGTGCGCACCCGTCCGGTGCCGTCAGATCATGAAGCGGGGCCGAGCCAGCTTCTCATCCGTTCCGCACATCGGACAACTTGCCCCAAGTCCACTGATTCATCCGGCTTGTGGGCAAGTCCCCCATCACCGGGCCCGTAGTTCACGCCGGGGACCCCGAGCCCTGCGAACCGGGCCACGTCGGTCCACCCGAACTTGGCGGTGGGCCGCGCGTCCAGGCCGGCCATCACCGCGCCGACGAACTCGGCGGCCAGCGGCAGGTGCAGTCCGGGGCGGGCCGCCGGCGCCGAGTCGGTGACCACGAGCTCGGCGTCCAGGCCCGCGAAGACCTCGCGGACGTGGCGCTCGGCGTCGGCCTCGTCCCGGTCCGGCGCGAAGCGGAAGTTCACCAGGACCGAGCACTCGTCCGGGATCACGTTGCCGGCCACGCCGCCGGTGATCCCGACCGCGTTCAGCCCCTCGCGGAACTCCAGCCCCTCGACCTCGACCCGGCGCGGCTGGTACTCGGCCAGCCGCCGCAGCGCCGCGCCGGCCTTGTGGATCGCGTTGTCGCCCAGCCAGGAACGCGCGGAGTGCGCCCGGGCGCCCCGGAAGGTCAGCCGGACCCGCATCGTGCCCTGGCAGCCGCCTTCGACAATGTTGTTGCTCGGCTCCAGCAGCACCGCGAAGTCGGCGGCGAACCAGTCCGGCCGGGTGCGGATCAGCCGGCCCAGACTGTTGCGCTCGGCCTCGACCTCCTCGCACTCGTAGAAGACGTAGGTCACGTCCCGGTTCGGCTCGGCCAGCCCGGCAGCCAGCACCAGCTGCACCGCCACCCCGGCCTTCATGTCCGAGGTGCCGCAGCCGCGCAGCGTCCCGGTTTCCCAGTCGCCCTCCAGCAGCGAGGGCACGTTGCGGCGCCCGGTGCTGTCCACGGCGATGGGCACGGTGTCCAGATGACCGGCCAGGATCACGCGCTCGGCGCGCCCGAGGGAGGTGCGCGCCAGCACCGAGTCGCCGTCCCGGAGCACCTCCAGGTGCGGGTACGGCCGCAGCGCCGCTTCGATCGCGTCCGCGAGCGCCTTCTCGTCGCCGCTGACGGACTCGATGTCGACGAGCGCCGCGGTGAGGCGGGCCGCGCCCCGGGTCAGGTCCAGGGTCGGTTCCGGGTTCGGGGTCGGTTCCGGGGTCGGTTCCGGGGCCGCGTTCGGTTCCGGGGTCGGTCCGGTGATCGGTTCCAGGCCGGGCATCGGCGTGTCAGCCCCGTCTCAGCCGGTGAAGCCGTTGTCGCGGAGCAGGTCGTTGATCTGGAGCTTGTCGTGCGCCTCACCCGGGGCCAGGCGCTTGAGCACCAGCAGGCAGGGGGTGGTGAACTCGCCGCCCGGGAACTTCTTGACCCGGGTCGAGCTGACGCACACCGACCAGGCCGGGGCCTCGCCGCGCGCCAGCTCCTCGCCGGTCTCGGCGTCGAAGACGCGCATCGACTTGGTGAGGTTGGTGCCCGAGCCGAGCTTGGCGCCGCGGCGCACCCGCGCGCCCTCGACCACCATCGAGCGGGAGCCGATGAAGGCGTCGTCCTCGACCACCACGGGCACCGCGTTCGGCGGCTCCAGCACGCCGCCGATGCCGACGCCGCCGGAGAGGTGGACGTTCTTGCCGATCTGCGCGCAGGACCCGACGGTGGCCCAGGTGTCGACCATGGTGCCGGAGTCGACGTAGCCGCCGATGTTGACGAAGGAGGGCATCAGGATGGCGCCGGGGGCGACGAAGGAGCCCCAGCGCACGATCGCGCCCGGGACCACGCGCGCGCCGCCGAAGTCGCTCTTGAGCGGCATCTTGTCGTGGTAGCGGAAGTCGCCGGCGTTCGACTCGACCATGTCCATCGCCTTGAACGACAGCAGGATGGCGCGCTTGGCCCGCTCGTCCACGACCACCTCGTCGGTGCCGGCGTCGACGAACGCCACCCGGGCGGTGCCGGCGTCGATCAGGTCCACGGCGGCCACCACGGCCTTGCGGGCGTCGGTGTCGGCCGGGGAGACTTCGGCGCGGCGCTCCCACAGCTCGTCGATCTCTGCCGAGATGGGGGATGCGAAATCGTTGGATGCGGGTGCGTTGGTCATGGCGACCACGATAAGCGTTTCGGTTACGGTGGCCCTGACGGCGTTCACACCGCAGGATGACTGCTTGAGAAAACGGAACGGATCGGGACGGTATGGGTCAGCGTGGGCGCTCCCGCAATGCGCAGGGGGACAAGGGCGGGTCGTCCCGGCACATCGGGGCCTGGATCGTGACCGTCGTGTTGCTGGCCGTGCTCGGCACCGGCGGCTACTTCGTGTACCGCACCGTCACCGGGACCCTGCGGTCCGAGGACTGCACGGCGACCGGCGCCGACGGCTCGCAGGTGACCATCGTGAACGACCGGATGGCGAACGCGGCCACCATCGCGGCGGTGGCGCGGGCCAAGAGCCTGCCGGAGCGCGCGACGACAATCGCGCTGGCGACCGCGCAGCAGGAGTCCAAGATCCGGAACCTGGACTACGGCGACCGGGACTCGGTCGGGCTGTTCCAGCAGCGGCCCTCGCAGGGCTGGGGCACCGCCGACCAGATCGCGGACCCGGTGTACGCCTCCGGGAAGTTCTTCTACGCGCTGCTGAACGTGAAGAACTGGCAGACCGTCGACGTCGGCAAGGCGGCGCAGTCGGTGCAGCGCAGCGCCGACGCCTCGGGCTCGTCCTACTCGCAGTGGGAGGAAATGGCCACGGTGCTGGCCACCACCCTGGACGCCAAGGGCGGCACCCAGCTGACCTGCCGCTACAACGACCCGAAGGCGGCCGCCGAGACCGCCGGCGCGGACGGTCTGACGCCGCGCGCCGCGGCGCTCGGCGCGGCGCTGGTGAAGCAGTTCAGCGCGAACGGCGCCGGGAACGCGCCGCAGTACTCGCACTCCACGGACGGCCTGACGGTGCGGATAGCGGCCGGGCAGGGCCTGACCGACCCGCGGGTGCTGGCGACCTGGGCGGTGGCGTCGGCGAAGAACCTGGACGTGGACAAGGTCCAGTACGCCGACCAGGTCTGGACCCGGAGCTCCGGGAAGTGGCAGACCTCGTCGTCGCCGGTGTCCGGCACGGTGGACGTCTCGGTGGTCAAGGGCGGCTGATCCGGGGCCGCCGACCGGGGTGCCGGATCGGGTGTCGGACCAGGCTTCGGACCAGGCTTCGGAATGGCTTCGGACTGGCGTGGGACTGGGCCTCGAATCCGGGAAATCCACCGGAATCCGACCTTCCAGAGGAGAGTTCCGACGACCGACGATCAGGTCAAAGTCGGTAAATATTACTATCCCTTTACTCGGTTTCGCGTTTCCCCGGGCCGGGTTCATCCGTTGGGCAGGGGGCTGTCGCGTCGACGCGGCAGCCCCGAACCAAGGAGAACCAGGCAATGAGCACCCTGAGCACCACGGTCCGGCGCGGCCTGGTCGTCACGGCGGCCGCGGTGGCCGCCGGCCCGGTCGTCGGCGGCATCGCCAACGCGGCGACCGGCCCGACGACGGCCGCCCCCCTGGACGCCGCGCCGATCTCGAACGCCGCCGGCCCGGCCGCGGACGCCGCGCTGCTGCCGGTGGCCCGCATGGCGCCGGTGTCGTCCACCGGCCTGGCGCTGGCCGGCGGGGCCACCCACGGCCTGCCGGTGGGCGGCCTGACCCAGAGCCTGCCGCTGGCCGGCGGCGGTCTGGGCAACCTGAGCAATCTCAGCAACCTGAGCGCGGTGCCGCTGGCCGGACCCGCGCTGAGCGGGCTGACCACCGAGATCGTGCCGATGAACGGGATGCTCCCGCAGGCGACCGGGCTGCCGACCACGAACTCGGGCGTCCCGGCCGCCGCCCTGGCCCCGGCCGCCGCTCCGGCGCCGGCCGTCGCCCCGGCGCCTCCGGCCGCCGCGCCGGCCG
>NZ_BAAAQN010000050.1:0-97290 GCF_039531695.1 Catenulispora yoronensis | reverse complement strand
ACTCGGCCGCTGGATGTACGACCACCAGGTCAGCGTCGACGCCCTCACCGACACCCTCATCGTCATGGCCATCGCCATGCTCCTGGGCCGCACCGGCGCCCTGGCCATCAAGCGCAACAACGCCACCGCCTCCCGGGTGCACGCGCTGGCCGCCTAAGCCCTGATCCACCCAAGCCTGCCAAGCCTGCCAAGCCTGCCAAGCCACCCAAGCCACCCGCCGCACAGCACCACCCAAGACGAGGACCATCGAGTGCCCCCCGCTCGATGGTCCTCGTCGCATTCGCATGTCCGCCTCGTCGCATTCGCATCTCCGCCTCGTGGCATCTCATATACGAGGCCCAACGCCACCTCACCCCCAAAACCTCGGATGAATGATCACCCACAGCCCTTTGTTACATCGATTTTCATGGATTCCCCCAAGAGTAAGGTTCCTTAACATTGCCCAAGGATCCGACCTTCGCTTGACTCAGGCCCGTGAGAAAGTATGCCTTCAGACGCCACGCCCTCCGCCTGGCGGTCGCCGTGGCCGCGCTCGCGCTGACGAGCGCCCAAAGCACAGCGCTCGCCGCGCCATCCCCCACCACCCCTCCAGGAGCCGCGTCCCCAGCGGCCGCCTCCCCAGGAGCCACCACCCCACCCACCTTCAACGTCAAGACCTACGGCGCCACCGGCAACGGCTCCACCAACGACTCCCCCGCCATCAACAAAGCCGTCACCGCCGCCAACGCCGCAGGCGGCGGCACCGTCGAGTTCCCCTCCGGCACCTACAAGTCAGCGAACACCATCCACCTCAAGAGCAACGTCACCATCCAGCTCGACACCGGCTCCAAGATCGTCGGCTCCAGCGCCAAGACCTACGACGCCGCCGAGTCCAACCCCTACTCCCAGTACCAGGACTACGGCCACAGCCACTTCCACGACGCCATGTTCTTCGGCGACAAGGTCTCCAACGTCTCCTTCACCGGCTCCGGCACCATCGACGGCGGCGGGAACCTCATCACCGGCAATCCCGGCGCCGGCCAGGCCGACAAGATCCTCTCGCTCACCCGCTGCACCAACCTCACGCTCAGCGGCATCACCCTGGCGCGCGGCGGGCACTTCGGCGCGCTGATCAACGGCTGCGACGGGGTGACCTCCGACCACCTCACGATCGCCACCTCCAACGACCGCGACGGCTGGAACATCATCTCCACCACCCACGTGGCGATCACCAACATCACCATCTCCTCCAACGACGACGCCCTGGTCTTCAAGAGCGACTACGCCCTCGGCGCCGCGCTGCCCAGCGGCCACGTCACGGTCACCCATGCCACTCTCACCGCCCGCTGCTGCAATGCCCTGATGTTCGGATCAGAGACCTGCGGCTCGTTCACCGACTACCAGTTCCAGGAAGTCGCGATCCTCGGCGCCGGCAAGTCCGGCCTGGGCATGGTGAGCATGGACGGCGCCGACATCTCCGACGTGCACTACAAGGACATCACCATGAGCGGCGTCCACTCGCCGATCATGCAGAAGATCGGCACCCGACTACGCTGCGGCGGCAGCCCGACCGTCGGCCATATCAGCAACGTGACCTACGAGAACATCACCGGCACCGGCGTCGCGAACACCGCCTACAGCCCGACGATCTGGGGCGCCGACAGCTCGCACCAGATCACCGACGAGACGTTCACCAACGTCGACCTCACCGTCCCCGGCGGCAACGGCACCATGTCCACCGGCGTTCCGAGCAACAGCGCCACCGACTACAACCCGAACAGCATCGGCACCCGGCCCGCCTACGGCTGGTATCTGCACAACGTCTCCGGCATCCACTTCACCGGCGCCTCACTCAAATCCGCCGCGACCGACGGCCGACCGGCCGTCATCGCCAACGCCGGCAGCGACATCACGTTCGACGGGCTGACCGCCCAGACCTCCACCACCAGCCCCTACGACATCGGCTTC
Organism: Catenulispora yoronensis; assembly: GCF_039531695.1. NCBI lineage: Bacteria > Bacillati > Actinomycetota > Actinomycetes > Catenulisporales > Catenulisporaceae > Catenulispora > Catenulispora yoronensis. The sequence continues at coordinate 95,343 of NZ_BAAAQN010000050.1, read as the reverse complement.
CAGAACATCAACGGCTACTGCCTCAGCAACAGCCACACCACCTCCGGCGGCTCGCTCCACGTCTCAAAGAGCGGCTCCACTCAAGCCTGCTCCGCCGCCGCGTCCACGACCCCCACGACCACGACCACCACCTCCACAACCGCCACCCCCACCGCCACCGACCCCCTCCTCTCCCTCAACAAACCCGCCACCGCCTCCTCCTCCGGCGGCTGCTGCGCCCCCTCCAACGTCGACGACAACCTCTCCACCACCCGCTGGGCCAGCACCGCCGGCACCGACCCCCAGTGGATCTCCATCGACCTCGGCACCACCGCCCACATCAGCCGTGTCCGCCTGCAGTGGGACGCGTCCTGCGCCACCGCCTACGAAATCGACACCTCCGCCGACCGCACCACCTGGACCAAGATCTACTCCACCACCGCCGGCCAAGGGGGCGTCGAGGACCTGACAGCCCTCAACGGCACCGGCCGCTACGTCCGCATGTACGGCACCCACCGCTGCCGGAACGACTCCACGCACGGCTACTCGCTCCAAGAACTCGGCGTCTACGGCACCACCACCACCGACACCACGCCGCCAACCCCGCCAGGAACACCCACCCTGGTCTCCGACACCGCCAACAGCGTCACCGTCGCCTGGACCGCGTCCACCGACAACGTCGGCGTCACCGGCTACGACATCTACCACGACGGCCAGCTCTGCGCCCAGGTGGACGGCAGCACCCTGACAGCCACCTGCGGCTCGCTCAGCCCGAACGTCGCCTACGGCTTCTACATCAACGCCCGCGACGCCGCCGGCAACGTCAGCCAACCGTCCGGCACCCTGTCCGTCACCACACCCCCGTCCGGCGACACGACGCCGCCCACCGCGCCCACGTCGGTGCACACCACCGCGGTCACCAGCAGCAGCGTCACCCTCGCCTGGACCGCGTCGACCGACAACGTCGGCGTCGCCGGCTACCGCGTCTACAACGTGGTGAACGGCACCCGCACCAAGGTCGGCACGGCCGACGCCACCACCACCAGCACCCAGGTGGACGGCCTGACGCCGAGCACCGCCTACCACTTCCAAGTCACCGCCTACGACGCCAACGCCAACGAGAGCGCCGGCAGCACGCCGATCCTCGACGTCACCACCACCGCGGCCAGCACATGCTCCCCCTCACAGGGCGTGTGCACCGCGAAGCAGGTCGGCACCGACGACGACGTGGTGTGGGGCCTGGTCACGCTGCCCGACGGCACGATCCTGTTCACCGAGCGGGACGCCCACGACATCGTGCACCTGAACCCGAAAACCGGCGCCAAGAAGACCATCGGCACCGTCCCCAATGCGCAGAGCACCGACGGCGAGGGCGGTCTGACCGGGCTGGAGATCAACCCGGTGAGCTTCGGCACCGACCACTGGCTCTACATCATGCACACCTCGCCGACCGACAACCGCATCGTCCGGATCAAGTACGACCCCACCGCCGACACGCTCCAGACCAGCTCCGAGCAGATCCTGCTGACCGGCATCGATCGCAACAAGTACCACAACGGCGGCCGCCTGCGGTTCAGCCCGGACGGCAAGTACCTGTTCGCCGGCACCGGCGACGCCCAGAACGGCGCCAACGCCCAGAACACCAGCAGCCTCAACGGCAAGGTGCTCCGCATCAACCCCGACGGCAGCATCCCGGCCGACAACCCGTTCCACAACGCCGTCTGGAGCTACGGCCACCGCAACGTCCAGGGCCTGGCCTTCGACTCCCAGGGCCGACTGTGGGAGCAGGAGTTCGGCAACAGCATCATGGACGAGACCAACCTCATCGTGAAGGGCGGCAACTACGGCTGGCCCTCCTGCGAAGGCACTTCCGGCACGTGCGGCACCTCGGGATTCATCGCCCCGAAGCACACCTACCCGGTCGCCGAGGGCTCGTGCAGCGGCATCACCATCATCCGCGACTACCTCTACGTGGCCTGCCAGCGCGGCACCCGCCTCTACCGCGAGCAGATCAGCGGCAGCAGCCTGACAAACGTGCAGCAGTTCTTCGTCGGCACCTACGGCCGCCTGCGCACCGTCGAACCGGCCCCGGACGGCGGAATGTGGATGGCGACATCCAACAACGGCGACAAGGACAGCACGCCGCACAACAGCAACAATCAGATCTTCCACGTAACAGTGGCCTGACACCACACCGCGGCCGCCGTTCAGCCCACTGAACGGCGGCCGCGGCGCATTCACCAAGTCACCCCACCTCCACGACCAACTTCCCCGTCGTGTGCTCCCGCGCAAAGTCCACGCAAGCCCGCCCCGCCTCCTCCAACCGATACCGCCGCCCGATCGTCGCGCGCAGCTCGCCCCGCACCGCCGCCTCCGCGACCTCCCGCATCCCGCCCAACTCGGCATCCATGTCGAAGACCAGATGCAAAGCCACGTCATCCCGCCCGACCGTCTCCACCGTCGGCGCCGGGAACGTAATGCCGAGCAGCCGCCCGCCGGGCCGCAGCGTCGCGGCCACCGCCGCCAACTGATCCCCGGGCAGTACGGCGTTCACCGCCACATCCACATCCACCGGGTACCCAGACTCCTCGTACCCGATGACCTCCTGCGCCCCCAACTCCCGCACCACATCGGCGTCGACCGGCTTCACAGTCGCGATCACGTGCGCACCAGCCGCAGCGAGCAACGGCAGGAGCACAGTGCCCACCCCTCCCGTCGCCCCGACCACCAGCACCCGCTCCCCCGCCACGACCTGCGCCATCGCCATGATCGCCCGCGCCGTGAGCCCAGCAGTCGCCAACGCCGCGGCGTCCTGCACCGACAGCTCCTTCGGCCGATGCGCGATCATCGGCGTATCCGCCTCGATCACCGCGTATTCGGCGAACGCCCCGGTACTCAGCGACGGCCGCTTGCCCGCCATCGCCCGCAGCACCGGCGGCACCGCCAGACCGAACACTTCGTCGCCGACCGCATAGCCCTCGACCCCCTCGCCGACCTCGGTAACAGTGCCCGCGAAGTCGTTGCCAGGAATATGCGGAAACGTCAACCGCACCGCGTCGCCGAACTCCCCACTCGGCAGCCGAACATCCGCCGGATTCACCGCCGCGGCCGCGATCCGCACCTGGAGCTGACCGGCCCCGGGCCGAGGAACCGGCACCTCGGCAACAACAAACTCCTCCGGCGGCCCATAGCCGGTCGCCGTCACAGCACGCATCAAGCCCTGCTTGTCGCCCATCACCCCTCCAATAAACGGACCGAGCGGTCACCTTCCGCCCACCAGGAGGCTAGCCATAAGCGGACCGCCCGGTCAACTTGTTAGGCTGCGACCGTGACCCCCGACCGCCCCCTGCGCGCCGACGCCGCCCGGAACCGGGCGCTGCTGCTGGCCGCCGCGGCCGACGAGTTCGCCGAGAAGGGCCTGGAAGCCTCCGTCGCCGACATCGCACGCCGCGCCGGCGTGGGCAAAGGCACCGTCTTCCGCCACTTCCCCACCAAGGACGACCTGATCGCGGCCATCGTCCTGGACCGCGTCGAAGTCCTCGGCGCCCTCGGCACCCACCTCCTCGACGCCCCCGACCCCGGCACCGCCCTCCTGGAGTTCCTCACCGCCGCCGCCCAACAGCGCCAACAACAAGACCTGTCCTTCCTCCAGGAAGCAGGCGACTCCCTACCCGCGATCGTCGAATCGCGCACCAGGATGTACCAGACCATCCACAACCTGGTCGACCGCGCCCGCGACCACGGCGCCATCCGCGACGACATCACCGGCACCGACGTCATCCTCCTGATGTGCGCCCCCAACTACGTCACCGGCTACGTCCCCGACGCACCCCCCGACCTCTGGCGCCGCTACCTCGCCCTCATCTTCGACGGCCTCCGCCCCGAAGGCGCCCACCCCCTACCCCAACCACCCCCCACCCTCTGACAGCCCCACGCAATCAGACCACTGATAACAAAACGGCCTCAACTCCAAACCCCGACATTTATCCCAACTCCCCCCGGGAGATGGTATAGACCATGAGACGCATCGCCACCACCCTCGCCACCGCCGCCCTGGCCGCCACCCCCCTCATCCTCACCGCCACCCCCGCCGAAGCCCACGGCGCCGCCCCCGGCTACATCCTCTACCACAGCTACACCCACGGCGACGCCTGCGCCTCCTCCGGCTACGCCGGCCAACAAGCAGGCCAATGGGACTACTACTACTGCGACGAGGTCTACCCCGCGAGCTGGGACGGCCCAGGCCAGTACGACCTCTACGTGCACCTGACCCACTGAGGCCCAACGAACAAAAGAGGGTTCGCGCCGCAAATAGCGACCCGCAGCTGCACAAGCACCTAAGCACCGCCCGCCGCGATACTGAAAGCGGCAGCCTCAAACCAGGCCAAAAAGCACAGACTCCAGCCCCCAAACCGCCAGCCGCACGCACCACGCACCCACCCCGGCCGCCGTGATTGTCAGTCCCCTGCCTGGGTTTTTGGTTCGTTCCCCTCGGTCACGTCGGCAGGGCTTTGCCTACAGTGCCGCCGACCGGGTGTCCAGTCCATGCAAGCGCAACCGCCAGCCAACAGCGCATCAGCAACGGCATGGACTTGACACCTGGGCGGCGGCGCTGTACCCGTAGGGCTGCCGACGGGACCGAGGGGAACGAACCCCCACCTCACCAACCGCCAGCGCAGGGACTAGATGTACCGACCTATGGAGCCGGCGCCAGTTCCCCGAGGGATCCGAGGCCCCCGCTGGAGGCGCCTGCTTTTAGCTTTTCACCACAGACCAAAACCAGCCTTCACCCAAAAACCCAACCCAACACACCCCACTCCCGCCCTCACTCCAACTCCAACGCCCCACTCCCACCCTCACCCCAACTCCCACTACCGCTCGCACTCACACCCTCACTCCAACTCCCGCTCGTGCTCCCACCCTCACTCCAACTCGCGCTCCAACTCCAACTCGCGCTCCCACCCCACCCCCACCGACCCCCGTGGAATGCCTAAGCGCTACCCAGAACCCACCAACTCAGCCCCTGCCCGGCTCCACGCCACGCCCACCAGAACCACCCAAGCTCCCCCCACGCGACCGACTACCCACCTCAGTCGCATAAGCAATCCAAGCCCGCGCCGCATCCGCATCAGCCCGGATCATGTCATGCACATCACCGATCTTGCGATGCGAATCCTTCTCCATCTTCCCCAGCCACTGCGCGGCCTGCCACATCGCCTGTTCCCATGTAGGCGGAACAGAATCAGGACCAGTCATAGCGGATCATCTCCCCCGTCTTCAGACCACTGCTTCCCCCACGCACGGTACGCCACTACGACAGCCTCCACACCACACAGCAGGCCTCGACCCTCGCGAACCATCGCGCACCGACCCGAGGCCTGCCCTCCCCTCCCCTCCCCCGCCCTACACCCTCGTCCCAGTAATCTGCGCCTTATACTCCACAAACCCACACCCATACCCCACAACATCAATAGCCCCCGTCACCGACCCATCCGCATTAGTCCGCACCGCCATCCCCCCACTCCGCACGTAGTACGGACAAGCCGCCAACCCACCATACTGATTAAAAAGATTGTTGAACGTCGCCGAAATATTCGAATCCGTCTGATAGTAAACAGTAGTCCCCTGCACCGTAACAGTGCCCAGATCCAGCTGCGCAAGCGTCGCAGCCGGATGACACGCAGCGTTGCTCCCATTCCAAATCGCCCCCGGCTCCGGAACAGCGCTCGGATTCCCCGACACCAGGCACACATCAACCGGGTTCACACCATTCTCAGTCCCCGTCGTCGTAATAGTCGGCACGATCGCTAACCGCCCGACCCGCTGAAAACTGTTCGACCCGACCACTCCCGAAATCGTCACATCCCACACCCCAAACGCAGGCCCCCCACCCCCACTCGGCGGCGCCCCACCCCCAGCCGGCGCCCCGCCTGCCAACTGCGCCAACAACCCATCGCTGATCGCCCCTGGCCCGCCCGCCACATCCCCAGCCGTCAACCGCCCACCCGCCCCCGCGAGCCACGCCGCCGTCGACGACCCCGCCTGCGTCGGCGAATCAGTCAACAACAACGGCTCATGATGCACCCCGGCGAGAACCCCCAACGCCAACGCATCAACCCCACCACCAGCGTTGTCCCCCCGGGCGAAAGCCACGCGCGTCGGATCGAACCCGACCGTGTTGACCGCATACGACGCGATCGCCGCCGCCGTCGCCCCACGATCCCCACCAGCCAGCCGCTGGGTACTCACCCCCATCCCATGCAGCGCGTTCTCCACCCCCGGCGACACCGCCGCCGGACCACCCAGCACCAAAACCTGCGTAATCCCCAACCGCCGAATCGCCTCGGCCGCCTGCGGAGACAACGACCCCGGCTCACTCAGCAGAATCGGCAATCCAGCCCCCGACGCGACAGCCGACCCCGCAAGCGCATCCGGAAACGTCGCCCCCGAAGCAAGCAACGCAGTGCGCTGGCCATTGATCTGCCCGACCGCCGACGCCGGCGGAACACTGGCAATCGCCAGCGAAGTGTCATACCGGGAGGCCCCGGACTCACGCGTCACCTGCGCAACTCCCGGCACACCCTGCAACTGACGCAGCACATTGCCATCAGCCGCCGCCTCGCCACCAACCAAGTAGACGTGGCTGGCACCGAGCTTGCGCAGCGCCGTCGCCGTCTCACCGGGCAACGAATGGGCTTCGGTAAGGAGAATCGGAGCCTTGAGATACCCAGCGAGATAGCTCGCCGACAACGCATCCGGGAACGACTCACCACTAGCCACAACAACGTTGGCCGCACCATTCGGATACGCAGCCAAAGCAAGCGCCGCAGCCGTGCCATACCGATCGGCTCCCTGCCACCGGCTCAGCGCGATGCTCGGCGCCGCCGAAGCCGCGTGCGCAGCGGGATCGTCAGCGACGACGGCGACACCCGCAGCCGCCAAGGCCAACGACAGCAGGCGGACCAGACCCCGATGCCGGGATTCTGCTGAATCGAGCGTGTTCATCGTGCCCCCAAGGTGATGGTTTTCTTTGCTTCCAGATCTTCGGCCGTAGCCAGGGTCATGCGGTTAAGGGAAAGACCCGACATGATTTCACTTCAGAACTAGGGTTCGACAAGCCGAGCGGCAACAGTCTCAAAATGCGCCTGCAAGTACCGGGCATCGGTGTCCGCAGGATCAAGCAGGGACAGTTCGCGCCAAAGGGTGGCAGCCTGAGCGACCAAGCCAGCGCCAGCATCAAAATCGGCGCCAACACCGACATCAGCAGCACCAGCAGGACCAGCAGGACCAGCGCCAGCAGCACCAGCACCAGCCAAACCCACCGCCGCCGCCCGCAACCGATGAACATCCGAAGCGCTCAACAGATGCGGAAACAGAAGCATGGCCGCAGCATCAGCCGGAACATGCACCTCAGCCACATCAGCCAGACGCAACGCCAAATCCTGCGCAGTCATCGGCAAATCAGCACCATCCCCGCCAAGGCACTCAATCAGCGCCGCGGCGATCGCACCATGCCAATCCAAAAACACAATGCGACGTGGACAATCCGCCCGAAAAACCACCCGAGCGCCCCCAACCTCTCCAGCCTTCCCAACCTCCCCACCACCCATCCCCGAGCAGTAGAACCACATCCGCCCGGAATGATCCAGCGTCGGAACCGCACACAAGGCATCGAGAATTCCGTGGGTCGCGGCGTATGGGCCGGTCGAAAGAAAGATCCGGTCAGAGGCGAAACCCAGATCGCGGAAAACCTCGCACACCCCCACAGCCGCCGCCTCGAACGCCGGCACAGCGACAGCCAGCAGTACGTCACCGGCCGCCCGGCCGTTAGTATCGGTGGTCTCTTCGAAGCCCGGCACGCTTCGATCATCGGGCCCGCAACGTGGCGATCCCACACGGCACGACCCACGGATGACCCACGGATCCGCCGGGACCGGCTGCGGATCCACGACAGCACACCGACACCACTTGTCCTTGGGGGACTTCGTGGAGCACACCTTCGCCGCGCTGCTGCGCGAGGAACGCCTCGCAGCAGGGCTGACGCAGGAGGAACTGGCCAAGCGCTCGGGCATCGCCGTGCGGACGATCAGCGATCTGGAGCGGGGCAAGTTTCCTTCACCCCGCGCTCAAACCGTGCGGATGCTGGCTGACGGACTCGGCCTGGACGGTCCGCGGAGAGACCAACGGGAGCGGCTCGAGCGGGCGGCACGCGGAGTCCCGGTGGGAACAGCTCCCGCTGTCATGTTCAGCAGAGTTCGAATACCACCGACCCCGCTGATCGGCCGGGAAGACGACACCATCCGTGTCGCCGACCTGCTCAGCGCCAGGCTCAGCACCAGGCTCAGTCGCATCGTCACGCTCACCGGGCCCGGCGGCGTCGGCAAGACTCGGCTCGCCGCGGCCGCCGCCGCCAGAGCCTCGGCCGGATTCGCGGACGGGGTTCGCGACGTGGACCTCGTTCCGTTGCAGGACGGCGACGAGATGCTGCGGGAGATCGCGCACCGCCTCACGGCCACCACCAGCAACGGCACCGGCAACGGCACCGCCAACGCTGCCATCAGCAACGCCACCAGCGACGTCGCGGACGTCACAGATCTGGCCGCCCGAATCGGCCCCAGCCACCTGCTCCTCGTCCTGGACAACATGGAGCACCTGATCGAGCACGCTGATTTGATAGCGACGCTGGTCGCGGCCTGCCCCAACCTGTCAGTCCTGGTGACCAGCCGGATTCCACTGCGGGTGCGCGGCGAGCAGGAGTACCACGTGGCTCCCCTACCGGTCCCGGAGTCCGGCGAAGAATCAGAATCCGCATCAGTAGAACTGTTCACCCTCCACGCCGCCCGCCGCAGATACGGCTGGCGACCCACCGAACCCGACCTACGCCACGTCAGAGCGATCTGCCGCGCCCTCGACGGCCTACCGCTGGCCATCGAACTCGCCGCCGAACGCATCGGCTCACTGGATCCAGGTTCGATCGTGGACGCCCTGGCAACGGCATCCGGCGCACTGCACCTCCTGGCCGACGGCCCGCGCGACCTGCCGCACCGCCAGCGGAGCATGGCTGCGTCAGTGCAATGGAGCTACGAGCAGCTACCCGCCCCCGGCCAAGCACTCCTGCGTGCACTGTCAGTGTTCCCAGCGCGCTGGCGACTGGAAGCCATGGTCGCGGTCGGCGGAACACACGCAGCGCTATCCGTCGCAGAGCTCGTTGACTCGCATCTCGTACAGATCCAAGAAGGACCAAAAGGGCTGACCTACGGCCTTTCGCAACCAGTCCGAGAGTTCGCGGCAGAGGAACTCGAACAACACAGCGAAGCAGGCCCAGCAGCACGACGCATGACCGACTACGCAGTCAAGCTGGCCGATCAGGCCGAACCGCATCTGACAGGACCGGATCAGGCCACGTGGATGGACCGGCTGGAGGACGAGCACGACACCTTGCGCGCCGCTTTGAACCGACTCATCGCGGATGAAGACGGCGAGCAGGCCATTCGGCTCAGCGGAGCACTCTGGCGATTCTGGTACGCCCGGGGCCACATCCGCAGCGGCCGGGCGTGGCTACGTCGTGCGTTGGCAGTACTGGATGCAAGGGACGCAGGTCAGCTCGCAGACCCCAAAGAGCAGCCCGAAGCCGCAAGTCTCGCGCGAGCTCTCAACGGTCTGGCCTCCCTGGAGTCGTGCCTTGAGGAGACCGCGGCTGTCCCTGACTTGTATCGGCGCGCCATCACCCTGTGGGAGCGGATCGGCGATACCGCCGGCTCCTCGGCATCGCGGACAAACCTCGGGATGTACGAGCAGTTCTACGGCTCACCCGCCGCAGCACGGGAGCTCTACCACCGCGCAGCCGAGGACGCCCGAACCGGCGGCCACGACCGGGGCCTAGGCGCGGCGCTGGTGAACCTGGGACAGCTGCTAACCCGCGCCGGAGAGGACGCAGCAGCCGAATCAGCCCTGGATGAAGCATTGGAAGCGTTTCGACGATTCGGCGACGTGCGAGCCCAGGCGGACACCCTGGGCTGCCTCGCGGAGCTGGCGCTCGAACGGTCGCGGCCCCGCCAGGCAAGGAAGCACGCAGCCTCAGCACGGCGGTTGTTCGGGTCGTTGCAGGACGAGCTAGGCGTGAACCAGACGTGGGAAGTCACGGCGCGCTGTGAGGCAGCGGAAGGTGACTACGCCGGGGCGGGCGAGCGGCTGAGCAAGGTGGTCGCCCGCTACGAGGAGTTGGCATACCCGTGGGGCGCCGCGGAAGCGGTGACGGCCCGCGCGAAATTCGCTGCCGCCGGCGGGGATCCGGATCTCGCCTACGTTCTGGCGACGGACGCCGTCCGACGCTGGGACGCGATCGAGGACTCCGGCGACGCCGGGCAGGAAGCCAGGAAACTGTTGCGGGCCTTGGAGGACGACGAGGCGTAAGCAATCGAGCATCCACCGATCCGGCAACGCGACGGATCCGAGGCTACCGGCCGGTAAGAAGTCGGCGAACAGGCATGGACTCCTCAGCCGTTCGACCCTATCTTCTCAAAGCTCGAACACAAAGCCCGGATACACCCGTTTCGACCCGATCTTGGGAGCGCTCATGCCACGAAGACTCCACCGGATCACCTCCACCCGCCTCACCCCCGCCCGCCTCACCTCCACCCGCCTCACCCCCGCCCGCCTCACCTCGGCCCGCCCCACCTCCCCCCGCCCCACCGGCGGCGAACACGCCGACCGCGCGACCCAATCCGGTCGCGCCGCCCGCGTCCTCGCCGCCGGCACTCTGGTCGCTTCCGCGCTGGCCGTCGCGCCCGGCGCCGCCGCCGACTCCGGTATGCGGGACGTCCTCGTCGTCGGCAACAGCCAGGCCGGTACGGTCAGCTTCGTCGATGGGCGCACGTTCGCGAACCTGGGGTCGATCGATGTCGTCCCGGATCTCGCGCAGCGGATGTTCGAGATCGACATCAACCCGGTGTGGCTGGCCGGGTACCAGGCGGTGAAGGCCGTCGAGGGCGGCGATCGGTTTGTCGACGACGCGACCGTCTCCCCCGACGGGCACACGCTGTACGTGTCCCGAGGCAACCTCGACGACGTCGCAGCCTTCGATCTCGCGACGCACACCGAGCTGTGGCACACACGGCTGGCGGGCTTCCATGCCGACCACGCGGCCCTGTCGCCTGACGGCACCCGTTATGTGGTCTCGGCGACCACCGCGCAGGAGGCGCAGGTCGTCGACACCGCCAACGGCGCCGTTGTCGGTTCGTTCGCCACCGGCACGTACCCGCATCAAAACGACTACTCGGCCGACGGCGCCTATATCTACAACTCCAGCATCGGCATCACCTCTTTGCCGCAGTCCCTGGAATGGGCCAAGGGCAGTTTCCAACTCACCAAGGTAGACGCTCGCACGCTCCAGGTCGTTCAAACATGGGAGTTCCCCCATGGAATTCGCCCGAACGAGATCGCAGCTGACGGCCACACCTTCTACGCGGATCTGTCCTATCTGAACGGCTTCGTGAAGTACGACCTCAGCACTTCGAAGATCCTCAACACTGTGCAGATGCCTTATGCCAGTGGAGGTAACACGATGAAGCCGGACAACTACCCCAAGAATTCGGCGCATCACGGACTGGCGCTTTCCGGAGATGGGTCAAAGCTCTGCGATGTCGGCACGATCGACGACTACACCGCCATCGTCGCCACGGCGGGGCTGACGACCAGCGGCATGGTCGCCTACCCCGCCGGCGCCCTGCCGTACTGGGGCCAGACCAGTGTCGACGGCCGCTATTGCTTCGTCTCGCTGAGCAATCGCGGCGAGGTGTCAGTGGTCGACTACACCACCGCGACGGAGGTGGCGCGGGTCCCGGTCGGCGCCTTCCCGCAGCGGGAGCGGATCGCGAAGATCGCGTCGTCGGTCGTGGGCGACCTGAATCCCTAGGCCGGATGACGAGTGGTCCTGGCGCCGGCGAACCGGCGCCAGGACCGCCAGGACTACCAGAACCGTCAGGACTACCAGAACCGTCAGGACTGCCAGAACTGTCAGGCCAACCAGGACCGTCAGGACCGTCAGTCAGCAGTGGTGACCATCGCGACCAGCCCCGTCTCGACGTCATAGACGTGCCCTGACACCCCGACCCCGGACGGCAGGCGCGGCGAGGCCCGCAGCCGGTCGACGTCGGCGCGCACCGTCTCGTACGGATCAGCGACCTGCGACGCCGCGAGGTCCTCGGCCGGCACCCCGGTCGCGGCGGCAGCCTCCCGGCGGAAGTCCTCGTCGGCGAGGAATCCCGTCCCGCACTGCGTGTGGTGGATGATCGCGACCTCGAACAGCGGCCCTTCGAGCTGGAACACCCGCCGGGCCAGGAAGCCCAGGTAGGCGAGGTCGTCGACGACCGCCGGGGTGACCCGCCCGCCCGCGTTGCGGAGCACCGGGGCGTCCCCGAGGCGCAGACCCAGGACGACGGCCGGGTCGACCCGGTGGTCCAGGCAGGTGACCACGACCAGTTCGGCCGCCGGCGGGGCCAAGGGCCGCGGGCCGTGGTCGCGGGCGAAGGCTTGATTGCGGACGAGCAGCGGGGCCATGTGGGATGGCCGGGGGGTCAGAGTGCCAACACTGGCGTCACCGGAAGCGGTCATGGCGGATCTCCCCGTTCGAACCGAGGCGTTTGTGGACGCTGTCCACTCTAGCCGGGTTGGTGGACGGCGTCCACACGGTTATCCTGGGGCGGTGACCATGGCTGAGGCAGCGGAGTCGGAATCCCCGGGGCGGCGCCGACCCCGCGGGGCGGTGCGGGCCGGGCTCATCGCCGCCGGCCTTGAGCTGGCGCGCGCCGGCGGCCCGGACGCGGTGGTGCTGCGCGAGGCGACGCGGTTGGTGGGCGTCGTCCCGAACGCCGCCTACCGGCATTTCGCGGACCGCGACGAGCTGCTGGCCGCCGTGTGCACCGCGTCGATGGCCGAACTGGGCGACCGGATGGCGGCGGCGGTGGCCCAGGTCCCGGGCGACCGGGTCGATCCGGAAGCGGCGTTCACGCGCCTGGGGGCGATCGGCACCACGTATCTGCGGTTCGCGCGCGAGGAGCCGGGGTGGTTCGCGACCGCGTACGCGGTGCCGCAGCAGCATGCTTACATCACCCCGACCGAGGCCGGGCCGGACGCGGAGGAGGATCGCGGTCCTCTGGGTCAGTTGCGGATGGCGTTGGACAACCTGGTCGAGGCCGGGGTGTTGTCGGCCGAGACCCGCCCGGGGGTCGAGTTCCCGATCTGGTCCGGCGTCCACGGGCTGGCGGTGCTCACCGGGCAGGGGCCGTTGCGTGACGTCGGCGACGAGGAGCGGGCCCGGCTGGAGGAACTGCTGCTGCTGTTCATCGCCAAGGGCTTGGGGTAGGTAAATCCGTTGGCCGGCCCGGCGGTGCCTGATACCGTTCGGGCAGCCGTGACCGAACACTGAGGAGGTGGGACCCGTGACCGATATGACGATGCGGGTGCTCCCCCTTCGCATCACGGCGGGCGACTGACCCTGGTCTCGCCGGAGCGCCTGCCCTGCAAGGCACTCCGAGAGGGGACCAGAGATGAACACTCTGCATTCCGCTTCGGGCCCGGTGGACCGTACGGTCGTGGTCACCAGGGTCGCGGAGCATCAGTGGCACGCGCTTGAGGACGACCAGGTGGTCGGCCGGGGCGAAGCCGTCCGGCGGCCCGACGGCCGGCTGTTCGTCGGCGTCGATTCCTGGCACGAGCCCGTGTTCCGGAAGCTGGCGGCGGCGATGCTCGCCGAGCTGCCGCGTCCGTTGTTCACGGTGGTGGACGAGGGCGACGACGATCTGACGGCCGCGTGGCTGGTGGCCGGTTTCTCGATCGGGCGGCGCGAGCGCGGCTACGTGCTGCCGACCGATCCGCGAGTCAGTGGTCTGGCTTCGGTCGGGCCGCCGAGCGGCGTGCGGATCGTCCCGGCCGGGGCGGCCGACACGGACGCATTGCGCGCCCTGGACAGTGTGATCCGCGCGGAGATCGCGGCCACGGTCGGGTGGCAGACGATGCCCGTGGAGGTGCTGCACCGGCCGCACGGCATCCTCGCCGAGGATCTGCCGAAGTTCGTGGTGGCCGCTCAGGGCACTGAGTATGTCGGCCTGGTGCGGCTCGTGACGGCGACGCGCCAGCCGCGCATCGGGCTGCTCGCCGTCCGGGCGGACCATCGGCGCCGTGGCATCGCTCGGGCGCTGCTTGCCCACGTCCTCGGCGATCTGCACGTCCGCGGCACCGCGGCCGCCTGGGCCGAAATCAATGAAGCGAACACGGCGGCCGCCGCCCTTGTCGAAGGGGCCGCGGCGCGCCACACCTCGACCAATCTGGAGCTGGTACACCAATGAGCAAAACCAATGGCGGGATCGAAGTGGAGGGCACCGTGATCGAGTGCCTGCGCAGCGCCAACTTCACCGTGGAGCTGGGCAACGGCCACAAGATCCTCGCGCACATCAGCGGCAAGATCCGTAAGAATCACATCAAGATCCTGCCTTATGACCGCGTACTCGTGGAGATGAGCCCGTACGACCTCAGCCGGGGCCGGATCGTGTTCCGGTACCGGTAGCCAGCGGTCCCCGATCGCCGGGAAGGCGGTCGTGGAGCGCCAGCATCGAGGCGATCGTGCGCGACCAGGGGAACTCCTCGGCCCGGAGCCGGGCGGCCGCCCGCCGCTCGGCTTCGGGCCATTCCATGACCTGCGCGACGGCGCCGGCGAAGGCGGGGCCGTTCGAGGCCGCGGCCAGGCCGGCGTGCGGGGCGAGGAGCTCCCCGGCACCGCCGGTATCGGCGGTGATCACCGGCGTGCCGCAGGCCATCGCCTCCAGCACGCTGAGGCCGAAGGTCTCGGCCGGCCCGGGGGCCAGGACGACGTCGGCCTCGGCGATGCGCGCGGCGAGTTCGGCCCGGTCGGCGAGGTGTCCGTGGAAGGCGATCGGGAGGCCGGCGGCCGCGCGTTCGAGGTGGTGGCGCTGGCTGCCGGTGCCGTAGACGTCGAGGTGGACCGGGAGGCCAGCGGCAATCAGGGCTTTGACGGCGGCGACGGCGGCGATCGGGTTTTTCTCGACAGAGAGCCGACCGCTGTAGACGAGGTGAACACCCGCACGCTCACCGGCACCGGCACCAGTACCGACACTGGCACCGACACCGGCATCCGATCCGACATCCGGTCCAACATCCGACCCCGCGTCCGGCCCGGCCTCGCGCGCCGCCGGCCGGGGCCGGAACAGGTCGAGGTCCACCCCGAGCGGGATCTCGCACAGCGGTGCCGAGGTCCCGTCGAACTCCTGTCCGGCGAACGCCGAGGCGACCACGATCGCGTCGTAGCCCTCGGCCAGGTTCCGGCTGCGCCGGTGCAGGGCCGGGCGCAGGAGGCGGTTGCCGGTCCGCCAGGCGTGCGGGAAGCGGGCCGCGGTCACGGCGTCCAGGCGCTCGTGCGAGATCAGTACCGCGCCGACGCCGTTCTCCCGAGCCCACGGGCCGGCCGCGGCGAGCGTGGCCTTGTCGGAGACCTCGACGGTGTCCGGCTTCAGCTCCTCCAGCAGCTCCCGGACCGGTGCGAACCGCGGGATCACCCGGTATCCGCCGCTGACCGGGACGCCGGGGAACGTGACGACGAGCCCTGACTCCCCCTCCTCGCGGGTGTGGCGTTTGCCGGGGATCACCAGGACCCGATCGTGCCCGGCCGCGACGTAGCCGCGGCCGAGGGCGTCGACGACCGTGCGCAGGCCGCCGGAGGTGGGGCTGTAGGCGTTCGCGAGCTGGACGATCCTCACCGGGCCGCGACCGCCGCGCCGCGCATCACGAGCCCGGAGTAGGTGCCGGCCCGGTAGCCGGCGGCCAGCGTGTCGTCGATGACGGCGAGCGTGGTCTCGCGCAGGCCCGGGTGGTCCAGGTCGTCCGGGTGCAGGGCGACCCGGAACGAGCGGCCGGAGCGCGCCATCGCGGCGGCCGACCGGCGCATGAACGTGGCGCCGAAGGCCTCGCCGCGCCCGCCGGGGCGGTGGGACAGGGCCGGGAGGGTGTGGCGGCGCTCGGTGATCAGGTCGTGGACGAACAGGTGCGAGGACGAGTAGCGCAGGCCGACGCGGCGCAGCGCCTGGTAGGCGCCCGGCGAGGCGAGCCAGCCCGGCGGGTGGAAGCCGACCGGCTCGATGTCCAGGGCCGCCAGTTCGGCCAGGCCGGCGGCCAGCCGGCTGGTGGCCTCGGCGCGGTCCAGCGCCGCGAACTCGGCCGCGCCGCGCGCGATGAGCTGGGCGGCGGCCCGGCGCCAGGGCGCACCGCCGGGTCCGGCGCGGTGCGCCCAGCCGTGCAGCGCCAGCTCGTGGCCCCGGGCCCGGGCGGCGTGCAGCTCCGCGACCAGGTCGGGGCTCTGGCTCAGGCGGGCGCCGCGCCACGGGCCGGGGATGACCAGCAGGGTGGCCGGGACGTCGCGAGCGTCCAAGTCGGCCAGCCAGCGCCGGGTGGCGTCGGCGGAGGCCGGGGCGATGTCGTGGACGGAGACCAGCAGGTTCGGGCGGGGCATGCTCAGGCGGCCGTTTCGAGGTTGTTCGGGGGCGGGGGGACGGCGGCGGACACCGCGGACGGGGAGCCGGCGGCCCCGGAGGGGTTGGAAGTGTGGGAGGTGTGGGAGGCTTTCGCGTTCTTCGAACTCTTCGAGGCCCTGGAGACTCGGGGAACCAAGGAGATCTTGGAGCGGACGCCGGTGTCGCCGCCGGCAATTCGGCGACGGAGCCGGCGGCCGGCGGCTGCTTCGGCGGCTGCTTCGGCGGCTGCTTCGGCAGTCGCACTGGTGGCCGCACCGCTGGTCGCCCCGGCGGCGGCGTTGGCTTCCGCGGTGGTGGTGATCAGCCCGGCTTCCACCGGCTCCGGGGTCGCTTCGGCAGCCATGGCGGCCGTGAAGTGCCCTGCTTCCACCGCTTCGACCGCTTCGACCGCTTCCGCCGCGCTCACCGCACCAGCCGCAGCCGCGGCCACGGCCGCCGACCCGTGGCCCGCGATCACTGCCCGCAGGTGCCCCATGAGCTCCTCGCCGACCGCGCTCCACGTCCGGTTCTCCACCTCGGCGCGGGAGTTGAGCCCGTACAGGCTCCGCAGCTCCCGGTTCGCGCTCAGCCGCATCACGGCGGCCCGCAGCTCGTAGACCGAGTCCGGGTCGTACAGCAGTCCGGTGCGGCCCGGCGTCACCAGGTCCAGCGGGCCCCCGGCGGCCGGCGCCACCACCGGCACGCCGCTGGCCATCGCCTCCTGCACCGACTGGCAGAACGTCTCGTCGGCGCCGGTGTGGACGAACACGTCGAGGCTGGCGTAGGCGCGGGACAGCTCCAGGCCGTCCAGGAAGCCGGTGAACGTCGCCTCCGGCAGGGTGGTGCGCAGCCGGTCCTCGGCCGGACCGTCGCCGACCACCAGCAGCCGGACCCCCGGCAGGCCGCTGAGATGGGCCAGCAGGTCCACGCGCTTCTCCGGGGCGAGCCGGCCGACGTACCCGACGACGGTCTCCCGCCGGGGCGCGACCTCGTGGCGCAGCCGCTCGTCGCGGTAGCGCGGGTGGAAGCGCTCGGCGTCGACGCCGCGGCGCCACAGCGCGAGCCGGGGGATGCCGTGCTCCTCCAGCAGCTTCATGGTGGCCGTGGACGGCACCAGGGTCAGGTCGGCCTGGGCGTGGATGCGCCGCAGCCAGGACCAGATGACCTTGTCGGTGCCGCGCAGCCCGTAGCGCTTGGCGAACCCGGCGACGTCGGTCTGGAACACCGCGACGCAGGGAATGCCCAGCCGGCGCGCGGCGGTCGCCCCGGCCCAGCCGAGGCTGACCGGCGAGGCCAGGTAGACGACGTCGGGCTGGAACTCGCGGAGCCTGCGCACCAGCCGCGCCATCGGCAGCCCGACGACGAAGGACCGGTACCCCGGCAGCGCGAACCCCCCGACCGCGGCCACCTCGTGGCCCGCGTACTCCTCGGGTCCGGGTTTGGCCGCGACGACGAGCGCCTGGTGGCCGTGTGCGGCGAACTGCTCCAGCACGCGGCAGACCGAGTTCGTGACCCCGTTCACCCGGGGGAGGAACGATTCGGTGATGACGGCTATACGCACACTGCACAAGATGGGGGCGTTAGGTGGAACGCGGATATTAATAATGAGATGTCACGCACAACCTGAGGTGAAGGATAGGGGGCATCGCGGGCCCGGCCCCCCATCTGGCCGTATGAACCTGCGTCGCAGCCCTTCGGCACGGGATGATCAACGCCGGGTAAGCGTTCGATCATCAGGAGTACGTGGTGCGCGATACCGAAGGCGGAGGCGCTGGGACCGGGTACGTCGGGACCGAGGACGACGACTACGAGGACCCGCCGCCGACCCGCGCCGAGCGGTGGCGCGCCTGGGGTCCGCTCGGTGCGCTGCTGGTGGTGTTCGGCGGGGTCGGGGCGCTGTTGTTCGCCGGGCTGGTGAGCCTGGCCGGCGGCGGCAAGCACGCGCCGGACTACTCGGCGACCAAGTGCGACGCCGACGATCCGCACAAGGTGCTGGTGGAGGTGCAGCAGGGGGCGACCGGCAAGGCGATCGCGGACGCGCTGTTCAACGCCGGGGTGGTGCGCAGCTCGCAGGCGTTCGTCGACGCCGCCGGGCACGACCAGTCGTCGCGGGACATCAGCACCGGCACCTATCGGGTGTGCCCGAAGCTGAGCGCGAGCGCGGCGATCGCCGAGTTGTTGAAGACGTCGAACCTGTCGCCGGACTCGCTGCTGGAGGTGCGGCCCGGCGACTACAGCTGGGAGACGCTGCGGTCGCTGGCGAAGAAGCGGGAGTGGGACCGCGACGACGTGCAGGCGTTGATCGACACCAACCAGATCGGCCTGCCGGCCTGGTCCAAGAGCGCCGACGGGCGCTGGACCGCCGAGGGCATGCTGGAACCCGGCCGCTACACGCTGACCAGCGCCGACACCGCGCAGGGGGTGCTGACGGCGATGGTCAAGGCGCGCGTCGACGAGCTGGACAAGCTGGGGCTGGAGAGCAAGGCGGCGTCCTTGAAGTGCTCGCCGTCGCGGCGCTGCACGCCCGAGGAGGTGCTGATCCTGGCCTCGCTGGCCGAGGCGGAGGTCACCAAGGCCGATCCGGACGGCCGCGAGGTGTCCGAGGCGGTGCAGAACCGGCTGAGCCGGGGCGACTTCGTCGGCGTGGACGCCACGACGCGCTACTGGCTGAGCCTGCAAGCCGGCAAACGGGTGACGGTGACGCGGCGCGAGGTCACCGATCCGACGGACCCGTACGCGACCGGCGGCCACAAGGGTCTGCCGCCGACGCCGGTCAGCATCCCGTCGAAGCAGATGATCGCGGCCGTGCTGAATCCGACGTCTGATCACTACTACTACTGGTGCGCCGCCGGCGCCGGGACGCGGTTCTTCAAGGAGAGCGAGAAGACGGCGTTCGAGCAGACGTGTCTGAGTGGGTGAGGGTTGAGGATCAGGCTGTCGGCTCGGCCTACGCGGGGCCTGCCTGGTTCGCCGGGTTCGCCGGGTTCGCCGGAATGAACAAGCACTCGAACGGCGGCTCGCCGACCCCGGCGGAGCGGTGGCCGACACCGGTGACGTCGGTGACAAGCAGCAGTTCACCCGGGGAGAAGCGGCGGGACTCGCCGCTGGAGACGGTCGCCTCCACGGTGCCGCGCAGCATGACCACCCACTGCACCGCCGGCGCCGGATGCGGCACGCTGTCGAAGCCTTCGCTGCGGAGGTAGGCGACTCTGCCGCCGTCCGACGGCAGCGCGCCGACGAGCATCGGCGGGACGCCGGTGGCGACAACGCGGGGGTCGAGCGGCAGGTCGCCGTCGACGAAGCGGGTGCCGCCGTCGGCGGTGACTTCGATGCGGGTGTAGGGGACGGTGGTGGGTGCTTCGGTCATGCGGATGAGTCTGGTCGGAGGGTGTGCTGAAGGCGATTCCCTGGAGGGAATCGCCTTCTGACTACCGCCGCGCAACCCAAACAGTCCGGTTCCCCCGCACGACAAGGTCGTCGCGCCGCGAGATCGAGGCGGAGGTGTCCGGGGCCAGCAGCGCGTCGAAGGTGTCGAGGTCGTCCTGGTCCAGACGGTCGGCGAGGTGCTGGCGCAGGCCGCCGAGGACGCGGAGCGCGTAGCGGCGGGCGGTGGGCGGCGCGGGGCTCACGGCGTAGTCGAAGGTGCGTTCCTCGACGTCTGTGAAGCCGGCTCGTTCCAGGTGCTTCGTCCAGTTCGGATAGGAGTTCCAGCCGAGTTCGGCCGCGATTTCGCGGCAGCGGGTCTCCAGGCCAGGGCGTCCGATGCCGAGGTCCTCGGGCAGGAAGCGCGGCAGTCCGTCCATCTCGACGACCGCCAGCAGACCGCCGGGGCTGATCGCCGAGTGGAGGGAGGCGAGCAGCCGGTCGGGGTGCTGGAGGTGGTGCAGGGACGAGGCCGCCCAGGCCAGATCGACGGTGTCGACCTCGGTCGGCCAGGCGGCGTCCAGGTCGGCCTGGACGGCGCGGAGCCGGTCGGCCACGCCGTTCGCCGCCGCGGAGCGGGCGAGGCGTTCGAGCATCACCGGCGACTGGTCGATCGCGATCAGCTCCGCCGCCGGGAAGCGGCGGGCCAGGGCCAGGGTGCCGGTCCCGGTGCCGGCGCCGACGTCGGCGATGGTCGTCGGCGGGGCCGACACGTGGTCGGCGACCCAGCCGATCAGCTCGTCGAGGTGGTCGCGCAGCACCTCGGCGTCGAGGTCGAGGGTGTCGGCGAGCTCCGCGTCCTGGGCGGCATCGGGCTGGTGAGAGCCGGTGCCGTGCTGATGGGACCCGGGTCCGTGCTGGTGGTGCGCGGGTTCGTGCTGCGCATGCTGCCCGTGCTGCCCGTGCTGATTTCCGTGCGTTTCGCCATGTTCCACTCCCCCACCATAGGCGCCGCCTGCTCATCCGGCATACGCTCTTGCCTATGGAGCAAGAATCGGTCGATCTCGACGCCACGGTCCGCCGCCGCATCCGCGGCCTGCGCCTGGCGCGCGGCTGGACGCTGGACGCCCTGGCCGCGCGCTGCGACCTGAGCCCGTCGAACCTCAGCCGCATCGAGACCGGGCAGCGGCGCATCGCGCTGGACCAGCTCGTGCCGATCGCGCGGGCCCTGGGCACCACGCTGGACCAGCTCGTGGAGTCCGCCGACGACGCGGACGTGGTGATCCGCCCGCAGTCCTGCTCCTCCCCCGGCCTGACCACGTGGCTGCTCTCGCGCGAACGCTCGATGCACGGCGTCACCGTCGCGAAGATGCGGATCACCGCGGAGCGTCCCACCGGCCCGGACCACCTCCAGGTGCACCCGGGCCGGGAGTGGTTCACCGTGCTGTCCGGCATCGCGCGCTTGCAGCTGGGCGAGCGCACCGTCCTGGTCCGCGCGGGCGACGCCGCCGAGTTCTCCACCATGACCCCGCACGCCATCGGCGCCGAGGGTCCGGCGGTGGAGATCCTCACCATCTTCGACCAGGACGGTGAACGCACTCACCTTCACGACACTGCCAGTGCTCCGGCCTCCTCCGCCGCGCCACCCAAGTCGGCCGCACGAGGCTCCGCCGCGCCGCCCACGTCGGCCTCGTCGACCAACGTCACCCGAACCGCGGCGACGTCCGGCCCCTCGGCCCCGCCCGCGAGCGGCACCGCGAACACCGCCGTCACCGGCCGATCGGGCAGGCGCGCGCCGTAGACCAGGATCCGCCAGCCGTCGGCGTCCCAGTGTTCGAGCACGTCCGAGGTCAGCCAGATCGCGACTTCGCGGTAGGCCGGACTGCGGACGAGGGTGCTGACGGTCGCCTGCAACGGCACCTCGTCCGGAGCCCCGGCCAGCGGACGCGTCAGCCGCACCCGCAGCCGGCGCAGCGGCGTGAGCCACAGCCGGTCCAGTTCGGCCGACAGCGCGACGAACAGCGCGGCCTCGCCGACCAGCAGCAGCGCTACCGGCACCAGCGGCGGCGAGTCCCACCACTGCGGCGCGGCGTCGGCGGCGGCGACCAGGGCCGCGGCCAGCAGCAGTCCGGCGCGGGCGAAGGTGCGCCACGAGAGCCGCACCTTCTTCTTGCCGAGGCAGCCGCACGATGCCTTCGGCGTCGCGACGGCCGCGTAGCCGAGATAGGCGAGGAACCCGCAGGACAGCGCGGCGGCGGCGAGCGCGGTCGGACGGCCCGGCGCGACCAGCAGCGCCAGGGCCAGCAGCAGCTCGGCGGCGCCGAGCGTCACGTAAGCAGCCGGGGCCACGCGGGCCCCGAGCAGCCGGTGCAGTGCGGTGCCGGCCACGCGCCCGCGGGCGTCGCCGGTGACCGTCTTGGCAGTCCCCGACCAGCCGAGCACCCCGGCCAGGAACAGCGGTTGGGCCTGGGCGGTCCACGTCATGGATCAACCTCCTGTCGGTGCCGGGCCGGCGCCGGGGGTGCGGGCGCGGACCTGCCGCGCCCGCACCGTGCCGCCGTCGGCCCGGAGATGGCTGACTACCGGATCAGACCTTGGCGTAGACCGTCGAGACGTCGATCTCGGCGGTGTCCGGCCGCCAGGCGCCCACCACGTGGACGTGGCCGCCGACCGGTACCAGCGACAGGTCCGCGACCGCCGGCGTGCCGTTGTAGACGGCGGCGCTGACGCCCTTCACGACGTGGCCGGTGATGCGGCTGCCCTGGTGGTCCAGGTGCACCTTGTCCGAGGCCAGGGTCACCACGTGGGCGTCCAGGCTCACGATGTTCAGCCAGAGCGCGTCGGCGGCCAGGGTGCCGTCCGGCATCCGCACGCCGCGCGCGTACAGGCCGTCACCGACCTGCGCCGCGCCGACCGACGTCGGCGTCAGCTTCCACGCGCTGGTCGCGCCGGTGGTCTGGATCCGGTTGAGCGTCCCGTCCGAGCCGGCGGCGATGATCGTCGAGCCGCTGATGGAGGTGATCCGGCCCTCGGCGAACGCCGGGTCCGGGGCCCCGGGCGCGACCGACGGGCCGGTCGCGCCGAACGCGGCCTCCGGGGCCAGCGACCCCAGCGCCGTCGCGCCGACGATCGTGGCCCCGCCCAGCGCGGCGCGGGTGAGGAACTGCCGACGATCCACCTGCGAAGTCATGGCGTCTCCTCCCTTACGCGACCGTGTCGACCTTGATCGGGATCAACCCGCTGGACAAGCTGGCGATGGCGCTGAACGCCGACGCGGTGAGGTCCACGATGCGGTTCGTCCCGCACGAGGATCCGCAGCACGTCCGCTCGCCGCAGAACTGGTGGACATTGGGCCCGCAGTCCGCGATCGAGCTGCCGACCTCCTTGCCGTTGCAGAGATTGGTCACGTAGTGCACGAACCCGCATCCGCGCTGGGTCAGTCCGACCCCGCACGCACCGGGGTCGGTGATGCTCGTGCACGCGGCCGACGCGGTCGGCCACGCGTGCTGGTGCTTTCCAGAGCTGCAATTCCCGCAGGCGCCCCCGCCCGCGGAGGCGCAGGGCCCCCAGGCGGTGCCGCAGCAGAACCACGACGCCTCGCCGATGACAGCGGTCATCCGTTCCTCCGTACGGTTGTGGCTTGACGAGTGACGGTACGAACCGGACCAGCCGGTGTGTTGCCGTGAACAGCCGCGCGCGCAGGCCAGGAGCGGGGAGAAGGAGGCGAGGTGAACGTATTCGAGCTCTCATATACAGCGCCAGACTCAGGACTGACATTCGGAGGCTGGCAGTGCTGGCAGATCACGCCGAGGCGGCAGGGCCCGATCGCGTGTCGCGATCGCGCTCGCGATCAGGACCCTGATCCCCCGCCCCGGGACGCGCCTCAGGCCCGCGAGGACCCGAAGACCATCATCGGAGCACCTCCAGCCCCTGCGCGGTCAGGGTGAAGGCGGTCCCGTTCGCCGCCCGGCCGTCCCGCATCGTCAGCACCGCGTCGGCGACCTGCTCCGGCCGCAGCTCCGGGCCCCGGGCCCGGAGGAACTCCTCGACCGTGACGCCCTGCCGCTCGGCGTAGCCCGCCACGCCGACCCGCCCGACCCCGGTCAACGACGTCAGCATCGGCATCAGCGTCAGGAAGCTGATCCCCAGGCCGGCCCGCTCGGACTCCTGCGCCGCGTACGACGCGACGAACCGCATCGCGCCCTTCGCCCCGGCGTAGCCGCCGCTGAGCGGCGATCCGCCGCCCACCGCCGCCATGCTCGACACCGCCACCACCGTGCTCCCGGCGGGCAGCGGCGAGCGCAGCGCCTCGCCGCACCACTCGAAGGCCTGGCGCACGTCGGTCTCCCACACGGTCGCGAAGCTCTCCCAGGTGCGCTCGTGCAGCGGCCGCATCTCCGGCGTCGCGCCGGCGTTGAGCACCACCAGCGACGGCCGGTGCGCCGTCAGCAGCCGCGCGGGCAGCGCCGGATCGGCCACGTCGGCCGCGACCGGGACGAACGCGGCGCCGAGGTCCTCGGCGACCGCCGCCAGCCGGGCCGCGTCCCGGGCCACGCCGACCACCTCGGCACCGGCCTTCACCAGGGCGGTGGCGATCGCCAGGCCGAAGCCGCGGCTGGCGCCGGTGACGATCGCCGTCGAACCGGCGAGCAATCGGGGCGACCCGGACTCCGAGGACACAGCCTCCGAGAACACAGCCTCCGAGGACTCGGCCTCCCGGGATTCAGAATTCTGCGACATACCGACCTCCATCTCGCTCATGACGCCTGCCCGATCAGTTCCGGAGCAGCGCGGCCGACACCCGCCGAGCCCTTCCCGGCGGCCTTCCCCGGCGCGAACGCCGCCGCCACCGCGCCGCCCATCGGCACCAGCGCGGCGACCCACATCGCGGGCTTGAACCCGTCCACGAACGTGCTCGCCGACCCGTAGCCCCCGTGCGCCGCGAACACCGCGCCCAGGATCGCGACCCCGAACACCCCGCCGAGCTCGCGCAGCGCGACGTTCACGCCCGCGGCGATCCCGGCGTCCTCCGGCGGCACCGAACCGGTGACGGCGTTGGCCACGGCCGGGAAACACATCGAGATCCCCATGCCCGAGACGACCAGGGGCCCGACGAGCGTCCAGTACGACACCGTCGGCGTGGCCACCGACGCCAGCCACGCCGCGCCGCTGCCCTGCATCAGCATCCCGAGCACCATGAACGGCTTGTTCCCGACCTTGTCCGCGAGGGCCCCGGCGATCGGCGAGACCACCATCGGCATGGCCATCCACACCAGGATCCGGGCGCCGGCCTGCATCGGCGAGTACCCGAGCCCGTTCTGGAACAGCTGCGTGATGAAGAACAACGACCCGATCAACGACACGGTGAGGAAGAAGTTGACCACGTTCCCGGTCGTGAAGGCCCGGTTGCGGAAGTACTCCAGCGGCAGCATCGGGTAGCGCGCCCGGCGCTCCCAGACCACGAACCCGACCGCCAGCACCGCCCCGCCCACCAGCGACCCGACCACCTCCGCCGACGCCCAGCCCGCCTCCGGCGCGCGGACCGGGGCCCAGGTCAGAGCGAACATCGCCACGCCGGCCAGGGCCAGCCCCGGGAAGTCCAGCTGCGGCCGCGGCCCGCGGCTCTCGGTCAGCAGCACCGACGACGCGGCGGCCACCGCCAGCGCCACCGGTACGTTGAACCAGAAGATCCACTGCCAGGTCATCTCCTGCACGATCACCCCGCCGAGCACCGGGCCGGCGGCCACGCCCAGGCCGGTCACGCCGCCCCAGACGCCGATCGCCGCGCCCCGCTTCTCCACCGGGAAGGCGTCGCTGATCAGGGTCAGCGTCAACGGCACCAGCACCGCGCCGCCGATGCCCTGGGCCGCGCGCGCCGCGATCAGCTCCCCCGCGGTCGTGGACAGCGCCGCGGCCGCGGAGGTCGCGGCGAACAGCACCAGCCCCACCGTGTACATCCGGCGCCGCCCGAACCGGTCCCCCAGGGCCGCGCCGGTCAGCAGCAGCACGGCGAACACCAGGTTGTAGGCGTTGATCGTCCATTCCATCTGCGACAGCCCGGTGTGCAGCTTGTCCCGCATCGTGGGCATCGCGGTGGCGACGATGACGACGTCCAGCGCCGCCATGAAACTGCCGAGGGACGCCAGCAGCAGCGTCCACCCGGTTCTTGTTTTATTGACAGATCCTTGATTTATCGACCGACTCGTCAACTGATCGGACATCCCCGACGTCTCCCACTCGTTGGCGGTCGCTTCCGGGAGGAAGCACCTTCACAAGTGCTGATCCGCGGCACGGCGCGAATTCATCGCGTCCGGGGGCAGAACCAGGGGCAGGCCGAAGACCGGGAACAGCTCGGCGTCCAGGAAGGCGTCGATCCGCGAGATCCCGCGCCGGGTGACGGTGATGGCGTTGATCGCGTGCGCGTGCAGCATCCCGTCGTCCTCCAGCTGGTAGGCCGCGAACCCGGTCTGGAGGTTCACGCCGATCGGGACGTTGCGGAACTGGCCGGGCTTGGACAGCACGTACGTGCCCAGGAACCGGCCGGCGTCCGCCCGGCCCCGGAACCAGGCCGCCATCGGCGGCATCTCCAGCACCACGTCGTCGCGCAGCAGCCGCAGCAGGGCGTTCACGTCGGCGTCCTCGAACGCCTGGAGGTAGCGGCCGAGCTGCTCGCGCACGGCCGGCTCGGACGGTTCCAGGACCTCGTCCTCCTCCAGTCCGGCCCCGGCGATCTGGGCCCGGGCCCGCTGTAGAGCACTGTTGACGGCCGCCGTGGACGTCTGCAGCACCTCGGCGGTCTCCTGGGCGGAGAACGCCAGCACGTCGCGCAGGATCAGCGCCGCCCGCTGCCGGGCCGGGAGCAGCTGCAACGCGCTGATGAAGGCCAGCCGCACGCCGGCCCGCAGCGCCACCACCGCCGCCGGGTCGACGACCCCGCCGGCCGGCGTCCCGCCGCCGAGCAGCAGCGCGTCCGGCGCCGGCTCCAGCCACCGGACCTCCGGCGGGCTGCGCACCGGCAGCACGTCCGGCTCCCGGCTCGGCGCGCCCAGCGCCGACGGCATCGGGAGCCGCTCGCGGCGCTCCAGCCCGCGCAGGCAGACGTTGGTGGCGATGCGGTACAGCCAGACCCGCAGCGAGGCCCGGCCCTGGAAGCCGGCGCGACCCTGCCAGGCGCGGACCATGGTCTCCTGCACGGCGTCCTCGGCGTCGTGCATCGAGCCGAGCATGCGGTAGCAGTGCGCCAGCAGCTCGCGCCGGTAGGGCGCGGCGTGTTCCGCGATGTCGTCGTGATCTGCCGTCAGGGTCACGGTGCCAACCTTTCAAGACTTGGATCCCCACAGATACTGACCCCGGGGGCGGCGTGAACTCATCGCGGGAGCGCCGGGGATTTCCGTACGCATCCGATCGGCGGGCCGTCGCGTCATACACCAGGGAGGAAAGCATCCAGCCCAGTGCACCAATCCAGGATCAACCGGGATGTAAAGGTCTGACATCCGGAAGACCCGAGAACACGATCGGATAGGTTGACCGCCGACACGTCCGTGCCGCGGTCGCGTGAAGATACGGGGAGGCCCCATATGACGGTTGGGCGAATGGCGAAGGCGGCGCGTCCGGCGCTGTGCGTTCTGACGGTGGCCGCGCTCGTCGGCATCAGCGGTTGCGGCGGGGGTTCCAAGGGCAAGAGCGGCAACGGTTCCGGCGGCGCGGTCGGCGTGGCGCCCACGCCGTCGGAAACGGTCGCCTCGCCGCAGACCGTCGCGCAGGCGTTCCTGGACGCGTGGGCGGCCGGCGACTGGCACAAGGCCGCCTCCTACACCGACAACGCGGCGAACGCCGAGGCCGGGCTGAAGGCCGAGATGACGTCGCTGGCGCCGCAGAAGATCACGCTGACCCTGGGTGAGCAGTCGGACCCGTCGGCTTCCGGTTCCGGCACTCCGTCCGGCGGCTCCGGCGGCGGCTCCGGTTCGAGCTCGACCGCCGGTACGCCGACCGCGGCGGCGCCCCCGACCTCGACCGCCGCGCCGGCGATCGCGCACTTCTCGTTCGCCGTGGCCGACGACTTCGGCACCAACCTGACGTGGCAGTACAAGTCCGGGCTGAACCTGGTCCAGGGCTCCGGCGGGCAGCCGCAGGTGCACTGGAGCTACTCGGTCATCCACCCCGCGCTGCTGTCGACCACGCTGCTCAAGGCGGCGCCGCCGAAGATGACCGTCACCGACGCCACCGGCACCAAGATCGACACCAAGGCGCATCCGACGCTGGCCAACACCGTCAACCTGCTCTCCACCCACGTGCCGACCGGGCAGACGCCGCTGGCGCTGACCATCGAGTTCACCGACGCCAACACCGGCGCGCCGCTCAGCGGCGCACAGCCGGTCTCGATCGGCGCCGCCTCCACCGCGCCGATGACGGTGAAGACGACGCTGCGGCCGGCCGTGCAGAACGCGATGGAGGCGGCGGTGAAGCAGTTCCCGAACTCCGGGATGGTCGCCATCCAGCCCTCGACCGGCGACATCCTGGGCATCGCGACCAACGGCCCGGGCAACATAGCGACCCAGGCCACCCGGGCCCCGGGATCGACGTTCAAGGTGCTCACCACGGCGCTGGCATTGCAGAAGGGCCTGAAGCCCACCGACCCGGTGACCTGCGACCCGAAGGTGAACGTCGAGGGCAAGGACATCACCAACGACAAGGACCTGGCCAACGGCATCCCGGGGGCCACACTCCGGGACGCCTTCCTGCAGTCCTGCAACACCGCGTTCGTCCACCTGGCGCTGGACGGCAAGCTCGGCACCGACTACGGGGCGCTGGCCGAGGAGGGCAAGACCTACTTCGGCCTGAACCAGAAGTGGGACCTGGGCATGGGCGCGGCCACCTACGGCACCGCCAAGGACCAGCAGGTGATCCCGGCCACCGGCAAGGGCACGTTCGCCCGCGACGCCTTCGGCCAGGGCGACATCACGATGTCGCCGCTGGTGATGGCCTCGGTCGCGGCCACCGTCTGCGCCGGCCAGTTCCACCAGCCGGTCCTGGTGCCGGGCGCGCCGACGATCACCGCCACGCCGCTGCCGGCCGGCGTCTCCCAGCAGCTGACGACGCTCATGGAGGGCGTGGCCACCTCCGGCACCGCGGCCAACGTCTTCGGCGGCCTGACCGGCATCGCCGCCAAGACCGGCTCGGCGGAGTCCGCCGACAGCGCCAAGACCCACACCACCGACAGCTGGATGGTCGTCTTCGACAAGGCGCACGACATCGCCTTCGCCGCGCTGGTGCTCAACGGCGGCTTCGGCAAGGCCGCGGCCGGTCCGGAGATCAACGCGGTGCTGCACGCGCCGGGGGTCCGGTAGCCGGTGGGGTCCGCCCGGGGAGACGCGTAAGGGGCCCGAACCGTCCCGGGCCCCGACCGCCGCGACCCGCCATCGGGACCCGCCATAGGGACCCCGCGCACCGTCCAGTAACAGATCCGTGGGATATTTGACAGTCAGAATCTCACCCGAACCAGGCGGAAGCGGGGTCCACGATGGTCGCCGAACAGCAGGGCGGCACCGGAGCCACCACCGGAGCCACCACCCGCGAGCTGGAACGCATGATGGCGGAGTTCCCCGACCTGCCCGCCGAGGCCGTGATCAAACAGGACATCCTGCGCCAGGGTCTGGCCTTCAGCCCGGACGCGCTGCGCGTGGCCAGCGGCTACAAGCCCAAGGACTACTTCATCTTCACGTTCGACCTGGTGCCGGTCGCGGAGATGGCCGAACACGCCGCGTTCCGGGCGCCGGAGGAGATCCGGATGACCGGCGGCCCGTACGACCTGCGGCGCACCGTGGTCTCCACCCGGGTGGCGCCGGACAGCCCGTACGTCGTCGAGCTGCGCGACGGCAAGCTGACGCTGGCGTGCGAGGGCCGGTTCCTGTGCGACCTGGAGTTCCCGCCGATCCCCGGCTACTACAGCCACACTCTGTCCTCGGGCAAGAAGATCAGCGAGATCGCGCCGGCCATCGAGTGGGGCTACCTGGTCTATCTCACCGTCTACCGGCTGTGCCAGTACTGGGGCCGGGACGAGGAGTGCCGCTTCTGCGACCTCAACGAGAACTTCCGCCAGCAGCGGGCCAACGGCCGCGAGTACACGGCGGTCAAGGAGCTCGACGACATCGTCGAGGCGATGAGCCTGATCAACCAGCACGACACCGTCTCCCAGGCCTACACCGTCACCGGCGGCTCGATCACCAAGAAGCTGGACGGGATGCGCGAGGGCGAGTTCTACGCCCGCTTCGCCGAGGCCATCGAGTCCCGCTTCCCGGGCCGCTGGATCCCCAAGGCCGTGGTCCAGGCGCTGCCGCTGGACGAGGTCAAGATGCTCAAGGACGCCGGCTACCGCATCTACCACCCCAACTACGAGGTCTGGGACGCCGAGCTGTTCAACTGGATCTGCCCCGGCAAGGACCGCTACGTCGGCCGCGACGAGTGGGTCAAGCGGATCCTGGACGCCGCCGAGGTGTTCGGCCCGACCCACGTGATCCCGAACTTCGTCGGCGGCGTGGAGATGGCCAAGCCGCACGGCTTCACCGACATCGACCAGGCCATCGCCTCCACCACCGAGGGCCTGGAGTTCTTCATGAGCCACGGCGTGGTGCCGCGGTTCACCACCTGGTGCCCGGAGCCGACCAGCAACCTCGGCCGCCAGGAGGGCCCGCCGCTGGAGTACTTCGTGAAGCTGCTGCGCGCCTGGCGCGACACCTTCGAGAAGCACAAGCTGCCGGTGCCGCCCGGCTACGGCCGCCCGGGCGTCGGCAACGCCGAGTTCTCGGTGAGCGCTTTCATGGATGTCATCCGCACCGCTTGATCCTTTTCGCTTGATCCTTTTCATCCGATCCCCCGAATCGGTCACGGCCCCGGCGAGCCCTCGCCGGGGCCGTGCGCATGCCGAAACGAGGCCGTGACGAGCGGCGGAGCACCGCGCCGCCCGGAATCGTTTCCGTGCAGCCTGGAACTGGTAAGGCCCGGAGCCCCAAGAAAGTCAAAATTCTTGGTCACGGCCGCTGGACAGCCCGACATGAGAGCGCTTTCATGAGCGTTGCGCGCGCAATGGTATAGACCTCGCGAAGCCCGGACGAGCGACCTGACCCACCCTCGGCCGAGGGCCCACAACCCTCGGACCGAGGGGTGCGGCAATGGCCCCGACCCGCGTCCTGGCTTGCGCGGTCTTCATGGTGCGTCAACCTCAGGAGCGACGTAAATGTCCCCATCCCCACCGCAATCGCCACCCCGCACCGCCCGCCGGCCGCACCGGCTCCGCACCCGCCTGGCCGCCCTGGCCGCCCCGCTGGCGCTGGCCGTGACGGCCTGGGCCGTCCTGCCCGACGCCGCGGCCAACGCCTCGGCACCGCCGACTCCCACCGGCTGGAACCAGGTGTTCCTGGACGACTTCAACGGTTCGTCCGGCAGCGGGATCGGCGGCCAGTGGATGTACGACACCGGCCCCGGCTCGAACTTCGGCACCGGCGAGATCGAGACGATGACGAACTCGACCTCCAACGTCCACCTGGACGGCGGCGGCAACCTCGACATCACCGCGCTGGGCAGCGGCAGCAACTGGACCTCCGGGCGGGTGCAGACCACCTCGGCCAACGTCGGCGCCCCGGCCGGCGGCAAGCTGATGGTCACCGCCTCGATCCAGCAGCCCACCGGCGGCCTCGGCTATTGGCCGGCGTTCTGGATGCTGGGCCCGGGCCAGTGGCCCGAGAACGGCGAGATCGACATCATGGAGGACGTCAACGCCCTGTCGGAGGTGGCCGGCACCATCCACTGCGGCACCTACCCCGGCGGCGTGTGCAACGAGGGCAACGGCATCGGCAGCGGCCTGCGCGGCTGCTCCGGGTGCCAGAGCGGCTTCCACACCTACACCATGGTGCTGGACCGCACGAACACCTCGGCGGAGTCGATCGCGTTCTCGCTGGACGGCAGCCAGTACTTCAGCGTCAACGAGTCGCAGGTCGGCACTGCGACCTGGCAGCAGGCCTTCGACCACAACCTGTCGATCATCCTCGACCTGGCGATGGGCGGCGGCTTCCCGAACGGCGTCTGCGGCTGCACCACCCCGACCGGCTCCACCGCCTCCGGCGGCACCATGCGGGTCGACTACGTCGCGGCGTACACCACCAACGGCGGCAGCACTCCGCCGCCGCCCCCGCCGGGCGCCGGGCCGATCCACAGCGGCGTCGGCTCCAACATCTGCCTGGACGACCGCAGCTCCAGCACCGCGAACTACAACCCGGTGCAGATCTACACCTGCAACGGCACCGCGGCGCAGCAGTGGTCCGTGGTCCAGGCCGGCAGCACGCTGCACGTCCTCGGAAAGTGCCTGGACGTCTACGCGGCGGGCACGGCGAACGGCACGAAGGTCGATCTCTACGACTGCAACGGCACCGGATCGCAGGTGTTCGTCCCGCAGTCGAACGGATCGCTGCTCAACCCGCAGTCCGGACGCTGCCTGGACGTCCCCGGCGCCACCACGACGTCGGGCACCCAGGTGCAGATCTGGGACTGCAACGGCACCAATGCTCAGAAATGGACGCTGCCGTAGCAGGTAGCTGAGAAGGGCACTCACGAGCAATACTGATTGGTGTACGGCACAATGCACGGCCCCGGCAGCTCCAGTGCCGGGGCCGTGCGTGGTTTGTCGCCGAAGCGCTGAGCGCTACGCCATGTGCTACGTGCTACTCGGCGAAGAACCGTCGCGTCGCGAGCGCCAGGTTCCCGAGCTCCTCCGCAAACTCGGGGTACTCCATGAAGTGGCCCGCGGTCGCCAACTGCACGTCGACCTCTCCGGCCAGCGCGTTGACGATCGCGAACTGCCCCGGCGGCGGGACCGAGGGGTCGAACAGCGCCGGCACCGCCTGGACCGGAATGCTCAGGTGGCGGGCCGCCGTCGCGGCGTCGAAGTAGGCCAGGACGTCGAGGACCTGCGGGTCCTTCTCATAGCGCTCACGCACCGCCGCGCCGCTGCCGACGCAGTCGAGCGTCACCCGCAACGGATGGTTGCCGAAGGTGGGAACGATCAGCTGGGCGGAGCTGAACCGGTCGTCCCACGGCAGTGCCAGCGCGCCGACGCCGCCGCCGAAGCTGATGCCGCTGTAGTCCAGGCGGCGCGCGGCGGCCGGGACCAGCTCGGTCAGCGCGGTCGCGGCGCACCAGACATCCGCGACGCAGGCCCCGATGAGGTAGTCGTCGACCGACTCAATACCCTGCAATACGTGGCCCTGCGAGTCGGACGGCACCCCGGGCAGCAGACTCTTCGTGGGCAGGCCACGCAGCACCGGGAAGATCGCGGCGGCGCGCGGCGCGGGCAGCAAGGTGTCGGCCTCCTCCCGGCCGCCGTAGCCGTGGCCGATCACGAAGCCGCGGTCCACGACGCCGTCCGCGGGCGCCGCCAGCCAACCGCCGATGTGGACACCGCCGACCGAGGTGTAGGAGACCTCGTACACGTCGACGCCGTTGACGGTCGGGCCGACCTTGGCGCCGAGGCGCGGCTCGACGGAGACCGCCCGCGCGCGGTCATGGGCCCGCTGCCAGTACTCGGCGAAGTCCGCGGGCGCGTTGTCGGGCGCGGGAACCTGGCGCAGCCCTTCGAGGTCCAGCCCGTAGCTGGGGTCAAAGGGGAACTCGTGCTGCTCGATACCCGGACTCTGCGACAGTCTGGAGATTTGCATTGCCGCATCCTACGAGCGAACGCCGACGAGATGATCAGCTGTCCGCATCGGGACCGCGCGCCGGCGCTCCCTCCGGCTCACTGATCGCGGCAGCGGGCGGATGTCCGTCGAACGGGTATTGCCGGACCCATTCCCGTTCCGTCCGGGCCGCGGGTTCGCCAGAATCGGTTTCACCGCCACGGATTGTCCGTGGTCCGGCGGGGAGGGGGCGACGGCCGACGGGCCGACCGTCGCGGGGCCGATCGGCGTGATTCCGCAGGTCCTGACCGGTCGACCGGCCGGCGCGGCGCGGCCCTCCGGACCAGGTTTGTCAGAACTCTTACAGCGTTCGGGCACATAATCGTGCCCTGACATCCACACCGAGGGGGAACCAGATGAAACGGCGAGCGAGAGCCTGGGCGGTCACCGCGACGTCGGCACTGCTGGCGGCGGCGGGCGTGGAGGCCGCGGTCCCGGCGCACGCCTTCGACACCGCGCCCGGCTCGATCGTCTTCACCCGCACCGGACCGGGCAACACCGGCACCCTGGTGATCACCAACCCCGACGGCTCCGGGGCCCGGGCTTTCCACCCGTCCGGCAACGGGCTGTCGGCGACCTCGCAGATCTTCGAGCCCGCGGTGTCGCCGGACGGCAGCCGCGTCGCGTTCGGCGACCACGACACCGGCGCCATCTGGGTGGCCGGCATCGACGGCACGAACCCGGTGCGGGTCAGCAGCCCGGGGGCGGGCGCCACCGACAGCGAGCCGGCCTGGGCGCCGAGCGGCCGGGAAGTCTACTTCACCCGGCGCGCGGCGGCCGCGCAGATCTTCGTGGCCTGGGCCGACGGCCGCGGCGACCGGTCGCTGTTCTCGCCGACCGGGACCAACGACTTCGAACCCAGCCTCGCGCCCAACGGCGACCTGGCCTTCGTGCGCAGCAGCGGCGGCACGAACAACGTCATGATCTGGAAGTTCGCCGGCACGCCGACGCAGTTCGCGGTCGGCACCTGGCCGGCCTGGTCGCCGGACGGCTCGCGGCTGGCCTACGACCGCGACGCCGCGATCTGGGTGAAGGCGCCCGGCGGGCCGGAGAACCTGATCGGCACCAGCGGCCTGCAGGCGTTCCACCCGTCGTGGTCGGCCGAGGGCAACCGCATCGCCTTCGAGGGCGGCGTGGTCGGGAGCACCCGGCGGATCTGGGTCATCGACGTCCACTCGCTGTCGGAGAACCCGGTGGAGGCCGAGCCCGCGGCCGGCGTGATCGACAACGCGCCGGCCTGGCAGCCGCTGCGCAAGGCGGCGCTGGACCGGGTCGGCGGCCCGGACCGCATCGACACCGCCGTCCGCGCCTCCCACCTCGGCTACGACACCGCGCTGCCCGGCGGCACCGGCCGCAACGGCGGACGGGTCGCGCAGGCGGTGGTCCTGTCCCGGTCCGACACCTTCGCCGACGCCCTGGCCGGCTCGGCGCTGGCCGGCCGGCTCGGCGGCCCGCTGCTGCTGACCGGCACCGGCAGCCTCGACGACCGCACCGCCGCCGAGATCCGCCGCGCCCTGCCGCCCGGCGGCGCGGTCTACCTGCTCGGCGACACCGGCGCCCTGTCCGCGAAGGTGGAGGCGCAGGTCGCAGGGCTCGGATACACCATCCACCGGCTGGCCGGCGCCGACCGGTACGCCACCGCCACGGCCATCGCCGGCGCGGTCAACCCCGCTCCGGACCGGATCCTGGTCGCCACCGGCAACAACTTCCCCGACGCGCTGGCCGCCGGGGCCGCGGCCGCGAGCACCGGCGGCGTGGTGCTGCTGTCCGACGACCGGACGCTGCCCGCGTCCACGGCCGCGTACCTGGCCGCCCACGTCGGCCCGAACACCCAGCTGATCGGGGTCGGCGACCAGGGCGTCGCGGCGCTGCGGACCAGGTTCCCGGCCAACCGGGTGCAGACGGCGGCCGGACCGGACCGGTTCGCCACGGCGGCGGCGGTGGCCAGGACGTTCTTCGTCGCCGGAAGCGCGCCGCACACCGTGGGCCTGGCCACCGGCTACAACTGGCCGGACGCGTTGGCCGGCGGGGCCCTGGTCGGCGCGAACGGCGGGCCGCTGCTGCTGGCCGACAACGCGGCGATTCCGGGGCCGGAGGCGGACTACGTGCGGACCGAGGCCGCGGTGATCGACGAAGTGGTGGTGAGCGGGGACACCGGGGTCGTGCCGGCCGCGGCCGCCTCGGCGCTCGCGAACATGGTGGGCGTGTTCGGGCAGTGGAACTACTTCGCCAACCGGAGCGCGCCGGCGTTGCCGTAGCGGAGGGATTCGGGCGCCCGGCCGGGTGGAGGCGTCAGCTTCTGGCCGGCCGGGCCGCGGTGTCGGACAACGGCATCGGCATCGGCATCGGCATTGGTATTGGCATTGGTGGGCGGGTCTTCGCGTCGCCGCGCAGGTCCCGCTCGCTCGTCAGATCTCTGCGACGTGCTGCACATTCGCGCGGTCCACCGGATCCGCGCTCGGCTCGCCGGCGAACCACGCGTCGAGCATCTCGGCCAGCAACGGCGCCGAGGTCAGCCGCAGGCTCAGCGCCAGGACGTTCGCGTCGGCCCACTTGCGGGCGCCGTCGGCCATCACCGCGTCGGTGCACAGCGCCGCCCGGACGCCCGGGACCTTGTTCGCCGCGATCGACGCCCCGGCACCGGTCCAGCAAGCCACGATCGCCTGATCCGCGTGGCCCTCCGCGACAGCCCGCGCCGCCGCTTCCGAACACCAGGCCCAGTCCGCGCGCTGCTCCGGGTCCAGCGCGCCGAACAGCTCCACCGTGTGGCCGCGGGCTTCGAGCTCCGGCCCGATCTGCGCCGCCACCCCGGCCACCTCGTCCGCCGACACCGCGATCCGCATCGTTCCGCTCCTCGCTCCGCGCCTGTTCCGGGTCCATCGCATTCCTGGCTCCATTGCACCACGCGGCGCCGCTCCGGGCCCGAACGCGCGGGCTTCGATCCCGGTTCCTGTCAGTGACCCATGGCAGCATACGATCATGGACCTCACCAAGATCGCGCTTCTGCGCCCCGCCGGGCTGGTCGCCAGCCCCGCCTTCAGCCACGTCGCCGTCGTCCCGCCCGGCGCCGCCACCGTCTACGTCGGCGGCCAGAACGGCGTCGACGCGGACGGCAAGCTGGTCTCCGACGACGTCGCCGACCAGTCGGCCCGGGCCCTGGACAACGCGGCGGCGGCGCTGGCCGCGGTCGGCGCGACGCTCGCCGACGTCGTGCAGTGGACCGTACTCTTCGTCGACGGCGTGGACCTCCAGACCGCCTACGGCGCCATCGGCCCACGCCTCGGCGCGGCGGCGGCGCAGGCCGGGAACCCGCCGCTGGTGACGGGCGCGCGGGTGGCGGCACTCGGGGTGCCCGGCGCCCTGATCGAGGTGAGCGCGGTCGCGGCGCTGCTGCCCGCGGAATAGCTCACCGAAGCGCGCAGTCCCCGCACAGCGCACCGCGCTGATTCGGCGCGGCCCGGTAGATCAGGCAGCAGTTCCGACGTCGGAAGCTCCCGTCCGCCGCGTACCCCACGCTGCCTGCCAGCTCCGCGCGCGCCAGGAGAACCCCCAGCTCGGCCGTCGCCCGATCCCTCAGTGCCGGCCGTGCCGCCGCCAGCGCCTTGCCGGCGCCGACCAGTGCCGACGCGACGTTCCCTCGCAAGATGTGCCGGTTGACGCCGAACGACGCCATCAGCGTCTCCAACTCCGTGACCACGCCGTCGGTGATCCGGCCGTCGGGCCGGCCGTCGGTGATCCGGCCGTCGGGACGGCCCTCGACCACGGCCTCGTTGATCGACAACGGAAAAGTACTCGCCAAGCCGGGCTGCCATCGCAGGTCCCCGGCCCGCACCGATCCCCGCCACCCGTACAGCACACCCAGTCCGAACAGCGGCGACATCACCCGCGCGACCAGCCCCAAATGCGCCACGGAAGCCGCGACTCGCAGCTCGACCTTCTCAATGTCCTGTCCGCTGCCGGCCGCCAGGTATCCGCGCACGCCCGCGACCCGCTCCGCCATCGCCCCCGGCTCCTCGACCAGCTCGGCGAAGGGACGCCACGGCGCCTCGCACGACTCCGAGCCGGCGTGGAACGCGGCGCCGAAGTACGGCCCCAGCGCTGCGAGCTCCTCACTCACCAGCGCCAGGGCCGGAACTCCGTTCGTCACCCGGCAATCCTCACACCGCCGCGGGCATCGCGCCCGCATTCCCGGCGGCCTCGGCGTTGCCCGGCGTCCCGGTCGCGGGCTGCATCGCCGGGCGGAGCACCCGTTCGGCCATCGGCCCGAAGGCCAGGCCGAGGGTGCCCCACAGCAGCGCCTGCGCCAGGATCGAGTAGAGCCGGAACGAGAACAGCACGTCGGCCGGGAAGCCCGGGTAGACGATCGCGCCCTTGCCGTCGGTCAGCGGCAGCGGCGTCTCGCTCGCGTGGTGCCCGAACTCGCGGACGTTCGCCGACAGTTCTCCGAGCGAGGGCAGGACCGCCATCACGATGCCGATCGCCGCCGCGAAGCCGACAGCGGCCAGCACCGTCGCGTTCCAGTTCCCGAACCGGGCCGCGAGTCGGCGACCGGCCCACACCGCCGCGAACAGGAACGCCAGCGAACAGGCCACCATCGCCAAATAGAGCAGCCCCCGGGCGCGGATGGTGTCCGGATGCCCGATCGCCGGCGGGTTGGCCGGGTACTTCAGGAACGGCACGAGGTAGAACCCGGCGAACCCGGCCCCCGCCACCAGCAGCGCCAGCGGTTTGGGCTGGATCCGGCCGACCCGGCCCAGGCACAGCAGATAGGCGACCGCGAACAGTCCGCCCATCGCCGCCCCGAAGCCGATCATCCCGACCCCGATACCGATATCGGCC
This sequence comes from Catenulispora yoronensis, assembly GCF_039531695.1. Lineage (NCBI taxonomy): Bacteria > Bacillati > Actinomycetota > Actinomycetes > Catenulisporales > Catenulisporaceae > Catenulispora > Catenulispora yoronensis. The sequence goes on along the minus strand of NZ_BAAAQN010000050.1, from coordinate 56,918 downwards.
TGCACGGTACGGCTGAACAGGTCCGGATCGGCAGCGTCCGCCGGCAACCCGGCGGCCTGGTTCAGCGCGGCCTGCGCCGCGTCCCGGCCGCTCTCGTAGGCGATCGCCTTGTCGATGACCGACTCGGCGAACACCCGCGCGAACAGGAACGCGAGCAGACCGGCGAGCGCGCCGGCCAGCAGGCCGCGCGCGATGATGCGCTTTTCCATCAGAGCACTGACCCTCGCGGCTCAGTGGCAGGGGAAGCCGAGCAGGTGGCGGGCATCGTGCACGAACTCGTGCAGATGCATGTCCCCGCCGAAGACGGAGAACGCGCCCTGGTCCACGCCGATGAAGTAGTACGCCAGCAGCGCGAACAGCATCGTGCCGCCGATCCACAGCCGCGCCGTGGCCGCGGAGACCACCAGCGGCGTCGGAACCGAGACCGGGGAGGCCGGGGCAGGGGAAACAGGCATGGTGCTCATAGAGAGCCCTCCTTCGGGATCTTGCGTCCCTGTTCGATGGAGCGGGTCGACCGGGGAGGGTCTGACTCACCCGCCCGCTTCGACTGCCCGACGAAGCAGGGGGCTCACAGTGGCGCGACCGTGCCGGAATTGCACCGGCTTCCTGTCCCAGTACCTTGCTTGGGCAGCGTAGGGCCGCGCACGCACCGCGTCAAAGAGATGTCGATCACCGGGTCGGCCGCGCGCGACGATTTTCGGCTCCGCCGCCGGTACATATCCGCGGGTGCTTCGCCGGGAAGCCCCGAGCGGAGACCGGAGGTCCGGGAGTGAGCAGGGAAAAAACGAGTGCGGCGGAGGCCGCGGGTTCGGCGGACACCGCCACCCCGCGCATGACCGCGCCCCAGCGCTGGACCCTCGCCCTGGCCTCGGTGGCCTCGCTGATGGTGGTCCTGGACATGCTGGTCGTCACCACGGCGCTGAACAAGATCCGCCTCGACCTCGGCGCGTCGATGGCCGAGTTGGAGTGGACGATCACCGCGTTCACACTGAGCTTCGCGGTGCTGCTGATGCCGGCCTCCGCCCTCGGCGACCGCCTGGGCCGCCGCCGGATGTTCCTCACCGGCATCGCGATCTTCACCGTCGCCTCGGCGGCCTGCGCGCTCGCCCCGGACACCGGGCTGCTGATCGGGGCCCGCGCCGTCCAGGGCGTCGGCTCGGCGCTGATCATGCCGCACGCGATGGTGCTGCTCAGCGTGGCCTTCCCGGGCCGCCAGCGGGCCAAGGCGCTGGGGACGTTCAGCAGCGTGACGGGCCTGGGCACGGTCGGCGGACCGGTGGTCGGCGGCGCGATCACCCAGGGGCTCGACTGGCACTGGATCTTCTGGGTGAACGTGCCGATCGGGCTGCTGCTGATGCCGCTGGCGCGCGCCAAAACGGCGGAGAGCACCGGCCCGGCGCGGCGGCTGGACGTCGCAGGCCTCGTCCTCGTCACTGGCGCCGCGTTCGGCCTGGTCTGGGGCCTGGTGCGGGGCAACGCCGTCGGCTGGGCCGGCGCGGAGACGGTCGGCACGCTGGCGGCGGGCGGCGTCCTGGCGGTCGCCTTCGTCGTCTGGGAGCTGCGGGTCGACGCGCCGATGCTGCCGATGCGGTTCTTCCGCGTCCCGGCGTTCTCCGGCGGCAACGCGGCCGGGTTCCTGATGTACGCCACGACGGTCGGCGTCACGTTCCTGCTCACGCAGTATCTCCAGGTCGGCCTCGGCTACGACCCGCTGGCCACCGGTCTGCGCCTGATCCCGTGGACGCTGACGCTGACGCTCATCGCCCCGATCACCGGCGCCCTGGTCCCGCGGGTCGGCGAGCGGCCGCTGCTGGTCGGCGGGCTCACGCTGCTCGCGGTCGCGATGGGCTGGATCGCGCTGATCGCCGGCCCGGACCGGGGCTACGCGGTGCTGGTCGCGCCGCTGGTGCTCGGCGGCTGCGGCTTGTCGTTCGCAATGCCCGCCGCGCAGAACGCGGTGCTCGGCGCGGTGCCGCCGGCGGCGGTCGGGGCGGCGAGCGGCGTGTTCAACACCTTGCGCCAGCTGGGGAGCACGTTCGGCGTCGCGATCCTGGCGGCGGTCTTCGCGGCGAACGGCGGCTACGGCTCGGCGAAGGCGTTCGGCGACGGCTTCGACGCGGCGATGAAGGTCGCGGCGGCGCTGGCGTTGGGGGCGGCGGTCGCGGGATGGTGGACGCCGAGCCGGCGTTCACGGGCGGCGGCGGCGACTTCGGGCTCTGACAATCCGGCCTCTGACAACCCGGCCTCTGACAACCCGGCCGCCGCCACGGCCCCGCCCCGATCGGAGACCCCGGTGGGATCACGATGACCAGCACGGGCAACGCGGCGAGCGCGGTGGTGATGAGCACGATGGCGGCAAACACAGTGGCGACGAGCGAGGAGTTCGCGGTCCGGACCGACCCGCTGCGCGGCGAGCTCCTGGCGCACTGCTACCGGATGCTCGGCTCGGTCCACGACGCCGAGGACCAGTTGCAGGAGACGCTGCTGCGGGCCTGGCGCGCCTACGACCAGTACGACCCGCGGCGCGCGGCCCTGCGGACCTGGCTCTACCGCATCGCCACCAACACCTGCCTGACGGCGCTGGAGCAGCGCAGCCGCCGTCCGCTGCCCTCCGGTCTCGGCGCGCCCGGCGACGACCCCGACGCCCCGATGGTTCGCGGCGAGGAAGTGCCCTGGCTCCAGCCGATCCCGGACGCTCTGCTGGGCGATCCGGCCGGGGTGGCGTCGTCGCGGCACACGCTCCGGCTGGCGTTCCTGGCCGCGTTGCAGCTCCTGCCGGCGCGGCAGCGGGCGGTGCTGATCCTGCGCGACGTGCTGGACTGGCCCGCCGCCGAAGTCGGCAAGGCGCTGGAGATGACCACCACCGCCGTCCACAGTGCCCTGCGACGCGCGCGGGCCCGCCTCGCGACGGCCGGGCTCGGCGAGGACCAGGTCGGCGAACCGCACAGTCCCGACGAGCGCGCGCTGGTCGAGCGGTACGTCGCGGCGTTCGAGAGCGCGGACCTGGTGGCGTTGGAGAAGCTGCTGACCGACGACGTGCTGCTGGAGATGCCGCCGATGCTCGGCTGGTACGTCGGCCGCGAGCACTACGTGCGCTTCATCGCCCGCCTCTTCACGCTCCGGGGGGCGGTGTGGCGGATGGTTCCGGTGGCCGCGAACGGCCATCCGGCGGTGGCCGCGTACGTCCGCGCGCCCGACGGGGACGGCTTCGTGCTGAACACGGTGCAGGTCTTCGAGATCAGCGACGGCCGGATCAGCCGGAACACAGCGTTCCGCGACGCGGAAGTTTTCGCGGTGTTCCGGCTGCCGGAGCGGATCTGATCAGGCCCAGGGGTGCCGGGCCTGGTACCGCCCCTCCCACAGCAGCCGGTTGAGCACCTTCACCGGGGCCGGCAGCGCGTTGAAGAGGGCGGTGCGCTGGTCCGGACGCGCACCGTCGAGCATCCACGGCACGTAGGCGGCGGCGCCGGACAGCTTCTGCTTGCGGGCCATGGCCTTGCTGAAGTCGGCCCAGTCCTTGGGCTCCAGCACCCGCTGGATCAGCGGGAGCGCCGCCTCCTCCTCGTGGCGCATGTGGCCGCGGAGCCCGACGTCCAGGCCGGCGACGATCTCCGGCAGCGCGACGGACCGCTGCGCCATCGCGACGTCGACCGCTTCCAGCAGCCCGTCCAGCCGGCCGTGCTCGGCGGCCATCGCGGCCAGGATCTCCGCGGCGTCGGCCGCGTCGGCGCGGCCGGCCGAGGCGGCGGTGACGCGCGGCCACAGCGTCTCGTCCTCGACGGAGTGGTGGACGTGCAGCTGGCGCTTGAAGTTGGCCCATCCGGCCTGGACGCCGATGCTGTCCGCGCGGTCGGCCTGGGCCGCCTGGCGGAGCCGGTCCAGGTCGCGACGGAACGCGTCGTGGGTCAGGTACATCATGGTGAAGTCGATGCGCCCGGTCGCGGGCTCGGTCGTGGTCATGGCTGGACTCCCCGAGTGGGTGTGGCCCTGGGTGCGGACCTCCATTTTACTACGAGACTCATACTACATGAAGTTCTGATTGTCAGAGAGTCGTAGCAATAGGCGGAGGGGAGCCCGCCCGGGGCGGACACGCTACGGTGCCGGTGTGAAGATCCCAGGGGGCATAACCGGAATAGTGACCTTGACCGTTGCGAGCACCGCTCTGGCGGCCTGCGGGAGTTCGGACTCGAAGATCTCCGTCGACAAGCTGCAGAAAGCCGCCGACAAGGTGATCGCGGCACCGGCGGACCCGTGCCCTTTGGGCTTCGACGTCAACGCCGCGTTGAAGAAGGCCGGAATCGCCGCCACCGCGAAGCCCGGGGAGGAAGGCAGGTCCGACACCGCCGCCGTGGACGCCGACAGCACCACGAACGCCCAGGCCGACTCACCGCTCAAACAACGTGGCGCCAGCATCCTCACCTGCCACTACACCCTCTCCACCGGCGGATACCTCACCGCGGCGGTCGCGGGCGTGCACACCGGCACCGCGATCTCTCTGATGGCACCGCTGTTGCAGCACGACGGGCAGATCTCCCGATCCGACCTGGAGACGTACATCACGCAGAAGTTCACCGCCGGACACGCCCTGACCTCGCCCGGCGGCGGCCTGGTCGCGGTCGCCAAGCTCGACGCCTCCGGCGGCGACGCGCTGGTGGAGGTGACGTCCGAGGCGGTCGACACCAATGCCGACCACGGTCCGCTCGTCGGCGAGCCGCTGCGCGCGCTGACCGACGCGCTGGCGAAGCAGGTGAAGGTCTAGATGATTGATTCCTGGGGGGCGCCACCCCCAGGAATCAATCATCCAGGCCGCCCGACCCGCCCACGACAAGGCCCCGCGCCCGAAGCCGACCGGTGAGTCAGCCAAGGGCGCGGGGCCTACGCGTCACTCCGCTCAGGAGTTGGGGCGCTTGCCGTGGTTGGCCTTCTTCTTACGACGGGCCCGCTTCTTGTTGCCGCGCTTCGCCATGTCTGTCCTCCTTAATCCGCCCGGAGATCCCGGGCTTCGGGCAAGTCTATGATCCGGCCGCCACCTGCTTGCGCGCCCGGTCCCGGACACGCCGGGCGATGACCTGGGTGGCTGACAGGTTCCGACCGGTCGCGACGGTCATCACCGGCGGGATCACCTCCAGCCCGTGGTACAACGCCTCGACCAGCTGCAAGAAGCTCATGAGCCCGGCCACATCGACGCCGAGCGGCTCGGTCTTGGCCTGCCGAGTGGGAACATCCAGAACCAGCGGCCCGCCCAGCGCGGAGACCGCCGTTCGGAGGACTCGCAGCTCAGCGGCGGCCGTCGCCGCGACCGGACGCGGATCGTAGGGACGATCCGCGCGGAACGGCAACGCCTGGAAAGCCTCGGCAACCCGGCCCGCCGACTCCGCGACGGTCTTGAGGAATTCAGGATTCACGAGATCAGCTCGCCTTCGACCGCGCGCCGCAAGAACTCTGCGGTATGCGAACCCTGAGTCGCGAGCAGTCCGGCGGGCGTTCCCTCGTAGACCAGTCGGCCACCGCCGAGGCCCGCTTCCGGTCCCAGGTCGACGATCCAGTCGGCGTGGGCGACCAGGTCCAGGTTGTGCTCGATCACGATCACCGTGGCGCCGTGGCCGTCGATCAGTCGGTCCAGGGCCCCGAGCAGGCGGTGCACGTCGCTCATGTGCAGGCCGGTCGTCGGTTCGTCGAGTACGTAGACGCCGCCGGGCTCGGACAGGTGGCCGGCCAGTTTCAGCCGTTGGCTCTCGCCGCCGGACAGCGTTGTCAGCGGTTGGCCGAGGCGCAGGTAGTCCAGCCCGACTGTGGCCAGTGCGCTGAGGATTCCGGCCAGGCGCCGGTCGGTGGTGAAGAACTCCGCCGCCTCGGCGACGGTCGTCTCCAGGACGTCGCCGATGGACAGCGCGCGCCGGCCGGGGCCGGTCAGCGTGTAGCTCAGCACCTCGTCGGTGAAGCGGCGGCCGTGGCAGGCCGGGCAGGTCATGGTCACGGTGTCCAGGTAGGCCAGGTCCTGCTCGATCACGCCGAGTCCGGCGCACTCCGGGCAGGCGCCGGCGGAGTTGGCGCTGAACAGCGCCGCGGCGACGCCGTTGGCCTTGGCGAAGGCCTTGCGGATCGGGTCCAGCGCGTTGGTGTAGGTGGCGACCGTGGAGCGGCGGTTGGCCCCGGGGGCGGACTGGTCGACGGCGACCACATCAGGGTGCTGTCTGCGCAATACCTGTGCCAGCGACGATTTGCCGGATCCCGCGACGCCGGTCAGCACGGTGAGCACGCCGGTCGGGAAGTCGACGTCGAAGCCGGCGAGGTTGTGGGCCCGGGCCTCGGCGACCCGCAGTTTCCCGGCCGGCCGGCGGACCTGGGCGTCCGGCTTCAGGCGCACCGGGGCGTCGAGGAAGCGGCCGGTGAGGGTGTCGGAGGCGCGCAGGCCCGCGACGTCGCCGACGTACCCGATCAGGCCGCCCGCCGCGCCGGCGCCCGGTCCGAGGTCGATGACGTGGTCGGCGGCGATGATGATGTCCCGGTCGTGTTCGACGACCAGCACGCTGTTCCCCTTGTCCCGCAAGGCGCGCAGCAGGTCGGTCATCCGCGAGACGTCGCGCGGGTGCATGCCGATGCTCGGCTCGTCGAACACGTAAAGCAGATCATTGAGACTGGAGGCCAGCTGCCGGACCAGCTTCACCCGCTGCGCCTCGCCGCCGGACAGGCTCGCGGTCCGGCGGTCCAGGCTCAGGTAGCCCAGCCCGATGTCGACCAGGTCGCCCAGCCGGCCGCGCAGGGCGGTCATCAGCGGCGCGACCGCCGGGTCGGTGAACCGGTCCAGGGCCGTCACCAGTTCGGTGGCGGCGAGCGCCGACAGGTCGGCGATGGTGTGTCCGGCGACCCGGCTGGACAGCGCGAGCGGCGACAGGCGGGTGCCTTCGCAGTCCGGGCACGGCGCGGTGGTGGTGTGGGCGTCGACGAGTTTGCGGGTCCGCGTGCTGCGGGTCTCAGGATCCTGATCGAGGTAGAGGCGCCGGAATTTGGTGACGGCGCCTTCGAAGGAGGCGTTGTAGGCCTGGCCCTGGAACTCCATCGCGACCATGCCGTCGTCGGCGTGGAGCAGGTCGTGGAGTTCGGTGTCGGTGTAGGCGGCGACCGGGCGCTCGGGGTCGAAGCGTCCGGAGTTGACGAGGATCTGCCAGTTCCGGCTGCCGACGGCGAAGACCTCGCTGCGCAGCGCGCCGCCGTTGAGGGAGCGCGAGCGGTCCAGGAACGTGTCCAGGTCGACGACGGTGGTCTCGCCAAGCCCGGAGCACGCGGGGCACATTCCGGCCGGCATGTTGAAGGAGAACGCGTCGGGGTTGGGGACGGACGGCTCCCCGGCGCGGCTGAACAGCAGCCGCAGCAGGGGTGCGATGTCGGTGATGGTGCCCACGGTGCTGCGCGCGCCGCCGCGCAGCCGTCGTTGGTCGACGGTGATGACGGCGGGCAGGTGGTCGACGGCGTCCACGGCGGGGCGGGACAGCGCGGGCAGGAAGCCGCGGACGAAGGCGGGCAGGGTCTCGTTGAGCTGGCGGCGGGCCTCCACCGCGATGGTGTCGAAGACGAGGGAGGACTTGCCGGAGCCGGACACGCCGGTGACGGCGGTCAGGAGGCGTTTGGGGACGGCCGCGTCGACGGCTTGCAGGTTGTGTTCTCGGGCTCCACGGACCTCGATCCATTCCGTCACATTTGGCATGATTGAAGTTTATCTTTGAAGTTCCTGTGTGGACTTTTGAGTGCCGTAGCGCGATCAGTGGCCCAAAAGTTTAAACTCCTGGGTGAAAGCATGAGGTCGAAGAGAAAGGCGGGCCCACGATGCGTCCGGTCGATCTCGCGCGGGCCGCAGGCGTCTCGTCGCAGCAGGTGCGCAATCTTGAGGCCTTGGGCGTACTGCCCGAGGCGGAACGCAGCGACACCGGGTACCGCCGCTACGACGAGCGTCATCTGGCGGCGCTGCTCGCGTACAACGCCCTGACCCCCGGCATGGGCGCGCCCGACGCCCGGGAGTTGATGAGGGCCCTCGGCGCGGGATCGGTCGACGATGCGCTGGCCCGGCTGGACGCGGCGCACGCGAGTCTGCACCAGGGCCGGGCCTCCCTGGTCGAGATCGAGAAGACGCTCGGCGCGGTGAGTCAGGGACCTGCGAACGAGGATTCGGGCGGTCTGCGCGTCGGCGAGGTGGCGCGGCTGCTGGGGGTGCGGCCCTCGGCGTTGCGGGTGTGGGAGTCAGCCGAGCTGCTGACGCCGTCCCGGGAGCCCGGTACCGGATATCGGCTGTACAGCGCCCAGGACGTGCGCGATGCGCGGGTCGTTCACACCCTGCGTCAGAGCCACTACTTGTTCGACCGGATCCGTCCGATCGTCGAAGGACTTCGGCGGTCCGGCGGGACGGAGGAGCTGAAGGTGGCGTTGGCGGAGCGGCGCGCGATGCTGGACCGCCGTGCTCTGGCGTTGCTGGAAGCCTCGGCGCTGGTGTGGCGGTATCTGACCCGGCTCAGCCCGCCAGCCCGGCCATGACGACCATGACCAGCCGATCGGCCGCCGCCTTCGAGGACAGCGCCTTCGAGGACGGCGCCGCCGCGCCGCCGAGCGCGTTCAGGCAGTAGGCGGCCAGTTCGGCGGCCGGGACGTCCGTACGGACCTGGCCCCGGTCGGCGGCCTCGCCGATCAGGACGCTGAGGAAGTCTTCGAGGTGCGCGTGCGCGCGGCGGACGTGGTCGGTGCCGTGCAGCGCCGCCGCCAGGTCGGCCCCGTCGGCGTGGCCGCGGACCCGGCGGTTGCGGTGGGCGTAGGTGCGCAGGACGGTCTCCAGGATGTCGGCCTCGTCCACATCGGAGGCGGCCTCGGCCAGTTCCAGCAGGTGGGTGACGACCTGGCGCTGGTGCCAGGCGGTCAGGATCGAGGCGACGTCCGGGAAGTACTTGTAGAGCGTCGCGCGGCCGATGCCGCCGGCCTGGGCGATGCCGGACATGGTGACGGCCGTCAGACCGCGTTCGGTGGCCAGGGCCGCGGTGGCGTCCAGGATCGCGTCGCGGACGGCGTCGCGATGCTCGGCGACGGTCTCGCTCCAGAGCTTCGGCATGAGCCCATCGTATACGCCACTGCGTACACAGTGCCCACGGTCAAAACAAACTGTATTGACAGAGACACTCTGTATCGCAAAATGGAGCCATGGAAGCTCACGGCACAGCCACGCCGCCTTGGGACCTCGGCCGTCCGCAACCCGCGCTCGCGGCGCTGGCCGAGGCAGGCGGATTCGACGGCCGGGTCCTGGATGTCGGCTGCGGAAGCGGGGAGAACGCGCTGATGATCGCGGCGCTGGGCCTGGAAACCGTGGGGCTCGACATCGACTCCTCCGCGGTGGACGACGCCCGGCGCAAGGCCCACGAACGGAGGCTCGACCACCGAGCCGCCTTTCTCCGCTTCGACATACGCCGACTGGACGAGTTGGGCGAAGTCTTCGACACGGTGCTGGACTCGTTGGTGTTCCACGCCTTCGACGACCGGGCCCGCCAGAACCACGCCGACGGTTTACGAACGGTGCTGCGGCCGGGCGGCCGACTGCATGTCCTCTGCTACAGCGACCGGCATACGGCCCCGCCCAACGTTCCGCACGCCGTCTCGCTCACCGACATCGACACCGTGTTCCGCGACGGCTGGAGCGTCGACGACGTCACGGCCACGACCAGCGCCTCGACTTTGCATCCCGACGGTGTCGCCGCCTGGCTCATCGCCTGTACCCGACGCTAGGAGGACTCCGATGCCTGTTGTCCGCGCCACCGTCCATACGCCCCGCGCCGCCCGCTATCTGGCCCAGTTGCTCTCGCACACCCGGCACCTCGATACCGGAGGCATGCATCGTCGGGGCAACCATGCCGGGCCCGCGACCGCCCACACAGCGTCCATCGTCGAAACCACGGCCGGCGACGCCGAAGCCACCGACGAATCCGCCGCCGAATGCACCACCGGCCGCGTCACCCTCGGCGGCGCCTCCTGCGACCTGACCGCCGGCCCGACCGCCCTCACCCTCGTCGTCACCGCCGACGACCTCGACCAGCTGCGGAGCCTGCAAGCCTCCGTCACCCGCACCCTGGAACGGATCGGCCGACGGGACCGCCTGGAAGTGGCGTGGGAGTGATCTCGGACACCGCGTCCCGTCGCGTCCGGCCGCCCGACCACACCCGATCCATAGCAGAGCCCTGCCGGATTATGCCTGCTCCAGGCGTCGTATGACCGCTCGACCGCCACGCGGCCGCCAGCCGACCACACCCCGCGCCGTGGCATCCCCTCCTGCCGATCGCGAGCAGCGCCATGCAGAATGAACGACCATGGAGGCATATCGCGACCAGCACGGCATCCCCCACGTCCGCGCGGCGTCCCCCGAGGAGGCGTTCCAGGCCCAGGGCCGCGTCGCCGCCTTGGACCGGGGGCTTCAGATGGAGTTCGTCCGTCGCAGAGCCCTGGGCACGTGGGCGGAGGTCGTCGGCGCGCGGGCCGTCCGCGACGACACGTTCGTGCGGCGGGTCGGCCTGACGGCCGCGGCCCGCCGCTCCTACGAGGCGCTGGGCGCCCCGGCCAAGGCGATGCTCGCCGCGTACGCCGCGGGGGTGAACGCGGTGCTCGCCGACCGCCTGCGGGACAGCGATCTGCCGGCCGCGCCGGAGCCCTGGGAGCCGTGGCACTGCGTGGCGGTCTACCTGGGCCGGCACGTCGGCATGGGCAGCATGGCGCACAAGCTGTTCCGCACCGCGCTGCTCCCGATCGCGCCGGCCGACCTGGTCTGGCGGATCCGCTCCAACGCCCGCGAGGAGCTGATGGTGGTGCCGACCGGGGACCGGCGGCGGGTGGACACCGCCGGGCCGCCGGCCGGGCACGGGGACCGGGTCCGCGCCTGGCTGAACGGGCTGTCGGAGGTCGAGACGGTGGCCGCGGCGGCCGACCCGGCGGCCGGCAGCAACAACTGGGTGGTCTCCGGCGCGCACACCGCCTCCGGCCGCCCGCTGCTGGCCGGCGATCCGCACCGGCCGTTCGAGACCCCGGGCCCGTACTGGCAGAACCACGTGTCCTGCGACGCCTTCGACGCGATCGGCCTGGCCTTCCCCGGCGTGCCGGCGTTCCCGCACTTCGGCCACTCCGCCCACGTGGCCTGGGGCATCACCCACGGCATGGCCGACGACCAGGACCTGTACGTGGAGAACCTGGACCGGCTGGCGGCGCACACCGAGCTGATCCGGGTGCGCGGCGGCGAGCCGGTGGAGATCACCGTGCACACCGGTGCGCACGGCGGCGTCGTGGTGCAGGACGCCGCCGCGAACACCGGCCTGGCGCTGCGCTGGACCGGTATCGCCGAGACCGACCGCACCCTGGACTGCCTGCTGCCGATGCTGACCGCGACCTCGGTCGCCGAGTTCGACGAGGTGATGCGCGGCTGGTCGGTGCCGGTGGACCACCTGATGACCGCCGACGTGCACGGCGCCGTCGGCTACCGGCTGCGCGGCCGGGTCCCGCGGCGGCACGAGGCCAACGCCTGGGCGGCGGTGCCGGGCTGGGAGGCCGAGTACGCCTGGACCGGCTGGGTCCCGTTCGACGACATGCCCGCGGCCCGCGATCCGCAGGAGGGGCTGCTGGTCTCGGCGAACAACCGGCCGACCGCCGACAGCACCCCGTACATCGCCCACGACTTCGCCGGCCCGGCCCGCGCCACCCGGATCCTGGAGCTGCTGCGCGAGGCGGTGGCGGCCGGCGGCGGCCTGGACCGCGCCGCGATGCAGCGGATCCACGCCGACGTGACGTCGCTGACGGCGCTGGAGTTCATCGGCGCGCTGGAGCACGTCAAGGCCGCCGAGGGCAGCCGCCGCGCCCGCCTGCTGGAGCTCCTGCGCTCCTGGGACGGCCGCATGGACCTGGGCTCGGTGGCCGCCACCGTCTACACCGAGACCCGCCGCGAACTGCTGGCGACCGCCCCGCTGCCGGACGCCGGGGACTCGCACGCCCAGCTGCTGACCCACCAGCAGCGCACCGGCACGCTGTGGCTGTCGTTCCAGGCCCTGCTGGCCGGCGCCCGCGAGGGCGACACCAGTATCTTCGGCGCCTGGCCGGAGGCGGTCGGCGCGGCGCTGGACCGGGCGGCCGAGCACCTGGAGACCGAACTCGGCGCCGACACCGACGACTGGACCTGGGGCCGGCTGCACCAGTGCCGGTTCACGGCGCTGCTGCCCGGGGTCCCGGCGCTGCCCGGCCGACCGGTCCCCGGCGACAACGAGACGGTGCGCGCCGCGGGCCTGCACGGGATAGAGACCACCGCCGCGAGCTCCGGCTCCGTCGCCCGCTACGTCTTCGACCTCGGCGACTGGAACGCCAGCGCCTGGGTGGTCCCGGAGCAGACCGAGGAGTGGTACGGGGCGCGCCTGGTCCCGATGCTGTTCGACTGGGACGTGATCGAGAGCGTGGGCACGCCGATCGTGCTGGCCGACGCCGCGGACCTGGAGAGCGCCGGGCGCTGAGCCCGACGGCGCCGGGCCGACCCGGGTTCCGGCGAAGGGCCGGTGAACATCTCGTTCACCGACCCTTCGCCGTCAATCTCAGGGAAAGCATCGCTCCGTACACCTCCCGAATATCGCAGAACACTCATATCCTGACCCCAGGCCGGGGTGGATCAAGCGGGCCGGAGCAGCCGCGGGTGCGCACCCCTGCCGCGGACGGCGGGCTGCCGTGCGATGGGGCACGGCGTCGAGCGCGAGGGGTGCCGGTGGGTACGAGCGTCCGTGCGGCGGGAGTCGGGACTGGAAGCGGAGCCGGGAACCATTTCGGAGCCGGAGCCGGGAACGACGCCGGTGGCAAGAGCGGAAGCAGAAGCGGGACCGGGTTCCGTCACCGGCCGGAGACCGGGCTCGATCGCGTGGAACGCGTCGTCCTGGCCCTGTGCCCCGATGTCCAAGCCTGCGTCGCGGTGCCAGGTGCCGGCGCGCACGCGCCCTGGGAACTGCTGATCACCCTGCGCGCCGACGCCGACCCGCACGCGGCGTGGGACGAGACGATCACCGCCGCGCTCCCCTACGCCCTGGCCTCGCGGGTCGGCGCCCTCCACGTGGTCACCGACGAATGGCTGGTCCGGGGACCGGCCTGGAGCATCGACCGCCCGGCCACGCGGCGGCGGCTGCGCGAATTCCAGGCCGGGGCGTGGCTCCCGGGGCTGGGGCCGGGTTCGCGGCCCGAACCCGTGCCCACGGAACGGATGCGGGTGCCGTTCAGCGGCCCCGGCGCCGGCCGGGCGCCGCTGACCTGGGGCCAGCGCGACATCTGGGCGACGATGATCCGGCAGCGCAACTGGCTGCCGCAAGGCGGACGGCGGCCGCTGGCACCCGGCACGCGGCCGGAGGACATGGCCGCCGAACTCGCCTACCTGCACGGCCGCTATCCGACGATGCGCACGCGGCTCGTGTTCGACCTGGCACGCGGCCGAGCCGGCCAATGGCTCGTGAGCGACGGGGAGACCTTCCTCGATCTCTACGACACCGCCCCGGGACAGGACCCTGACACCCTCGCCGCCCGGGTGGAAGCGGCCTATCGGCGCCGCCCCTACGATCTGCGCACCGAATGGCCGATCCGCATGGCCGTCATCCGCGCGGACGGTGCCTGCACCCACCTGGTCGTCCTCATGCACCACCTCGCGCTCGACGCCGGGGGCGCGGCGGTGATGATGCGCGAGGTCGCCGACCGCGTGCAGAACGAGCCGGCCGGCATGCAGCCGCTGGAGCAGGCTGCGTGGCAGGCGTCGGAGGCCGGCCGCCGCCACAACGACAGGACACTCCGGCACTTCGCCCAGGCGTTGCGGCCGCCGACCGAGGCCCCGGGGGCGGAGCTCCCGCCCGCGGAGCTGCCTTCCCTGGCCGCGCCCCATCGCCCCCGGCACTGGTCCGGCCGCCTCACCTCCCCCGACCTCGCAGCCTCCGTCGCGGCGATCAGCGCGCGCACCGGCGTCGACGACGCCGCAGTCCTCACCGCGCTCGTCTCGATCGCCTTCGCGCGCCTCGCCGATCAGCCGCGTGTCGTCGTGCGCCCGCGCGTCGGCAACCGGTTCCGGCCGGCGCTCGCCGACGTGGTGTGCTTCGTGGCCCAGAGCGGCCTGCTGGTCCTGGACCTGGCCGGGACCACCTTCGACGAGGCGTTGGCCCGGGCCCGGCGCGCGTCGATGGCCGCGATGAAGAACGCCTACTTCGATCCCGACGCGCTGGAGGCGGTTCTGGCCCGGTCCGGGCCCGGCATCGCGATGTTCTTCAACGACCGCCGCTCGGCCTCCCCGGGGGTCTCCTACACCACCGAGGCGGCGCCGGACCCGCGCGAGCCGCAGAAGGTCCGCGGCTGCTCGGTCTTCGCCTGGCTGCACCGCGGCCCGGAACCCACCGAGCCGATGTCCGTCACGCTCGACACCGCCGACGACGGCGCGCTGTCGCTGGCCCTGCACTTCGACACCCACATCATCGCGCCCCAGGTCGTCGAGGAACTGGCCTGGGGCGTGGAACGCGCGGCGGCGGAGGCCGAGCGCGACGGGACCGCCGCGACAGGGCTCTGATCCACGCGTCCGGGGCCGACGCGGGGCGCGGGGATCAGGCCAGGACCAGGACCAGGCCAGGTTCAGGCCAGAATCAGACCAGGTTCAGGCCAGGATCGGCACCAACCCGACCGCGAACACCCCGTACAGCCCCGCCGAGGCCGCCAGCCGGCCCGCCGTGAGCTTCCCGGCCCGCAGCGTCGTCAGCAGATACGCGATCGCCGCCATCGTCACGATCCCGGCCCACAGCAGTGCGCCGCTGAAGTGCCACGACGTGAACAGCAGACCCAGCCCCGAGGGCACGGTGGCCTGGATCATCATCGAGCCGGAGATGTTCGCCAGCGCCAGCTCGGTCTTGCCCTGCCGCACCCAGATCACCGCGTTCATGATCTCCGGCAGCTCGGTCGCGATCGGCGAGAGCAGCAGCGCGGTCACCGAGGCGGACAGCCCCAGCATCGGGCCGATGGCGTCGAGCTGGTGCACGAACAACTGCGAGGCGAAGAAGATGACCACCAGCGTGGCCGCGGTCTGGAGCAGCACCGCCCAGGTCGCCGGGGACGCCGCCTTCGGCTGGAGCTTCAGCGGCTCCAGCTCCTCTTCCTCGTCGTCGTCCTCCGCATCGGCGCCGCTGCGGATCTCGCGCCAGAAGTACGCGGCATAGGCGGCGAAGAACAGCAGCCCGAGTGCCGGCTTGAAAGCGAACGCGACCAGGCCCAGCGCCACCTTCACCACGAAGATCGGCAGGAACCAGGTCTGGTCCTTGGCCAGGCGCCGGACCGCTTCCCTGGACTCCAGCACCGGCGCGGTCAGCGCGGCGCGGGCCGTCCCCGGGCCGGAGACGGCCCCGGGCAGCGCCCCGGACAGCGCCCCGGAGACCCCGGTCCGCCGCCGCTTCAGGTACAGCATCACGCCGGTGACGCCGTAGGCGATCGTGGCCAGCGCCAGCGGGCCGCCCATCGCGGCCCCGACGCCGATCTCCTTGCCCTCGGTGTCCCCGCCGGAGGTGACGGCGACCAGCGTCACCACCGATTCCGGCAGCGCGGTCCCGAACGCGGCGAGGATGGTCCCGACCGCCATCTTCCCGACGTCCAGGCGCCGGCCGAGCCACTCCACGGCGTTGACGAACCACTCGCACGACAAATAGATCGCCACCGCGCACACGGCGAGCAACAAGAAATGAACCACAGTGAGAGACCGTCCAGCCTTCCGGCGCCACCGGGGCTGAAGGACGATCGGCGCGGGGCGACGACACGGCTTCGGCCCCGCCGGCGCGCATCCGATACCCGAATACGTCGTCGACAACTAGGGCCGAAGGTCTCGCCCGCCGGCTCCGAGCGGTTCCGGTGATCCGGACCACTCGTGCGCCGGCCCGGCCACCGGGAGCCGGGGCTCCAGTGTGTCGACGACCGGTTCGCGGGGCTACTCCCCTTCGCAACCCGTCCAGCATACCCGAAACCGCACAGGGGCTGATCTCGCCGCCCGGAGCTCGTCGCGGGACAACCACGATGCGTGCGGTCCGACGTCGTCCGACCGGGCATCGGAGTTCCCGGAATGGCCGGCTATCGTATAGCTGATATAAGGATTCTTACGTCTGACCGCCGGGTAGAAGTCGCTGCGTCCCATTCCCCGACCGAGCGCCCCCGGAGGTGCCTCGATGCGTCGTCGGTTCCCTTGGCAAAGACGAACGACCGTGCTGCTCGCGCTGGTGATGGCGCTGATCGGCGCCACCGTGGCCGCCGCGCGGCCCCGGCACGACCTGAGATTCGACATCTCCTTCCCGACCTCGACCCGCGCCGCCGCGGCCGACGGCCGCGCGTTCGTCATCGTGAGCACCGATGCGAGCTCCGATCCGCGCGACCAGATCGACATCGTCAACGGCGTCCCCTACTGGGGCCGGAACGTCGACGGCCTGCGCCCCGGCCACGCCGTGACCCTGGACGAGGGCCCGGAGACCTACGGCTACCCGCGCGAATCGCTGGACCAGCTGCCGCCGGGGCGGTACTACGTCCAGGCGTTCTTCACCGTCTACGACACCTTCCACCGCGGCGACGGCTCAACAGTGAAGCTGCACATGCCCTGCGGCGACGGCCAGGACCTGTTCAGCTCGCCGCAGAACATGTACAGCACGCCGCAGTGGATCACCATCACCGGCGACGAGGACCGGCCGGTCCGGCTGACGCTGGACCACGTCATCACCCCGGCCGATCCGGTGCCCGCCGGCGGCACCTGCCAGCAGGGCAACCCCACCGACAGCCAGCACGTGAAGCACGTCAAGATCCTGAGTCCGCGTCTGAGCGCGTTCTGGGGCCGGCCGATGTACATCGGCGCGAACGTGTTGCTGCCGCAGGGATATGACGATCCGGCGAACGCGGGCGTGCGCTACCCCGTCGAATACCACTTCGCGCATTTCACGGAGAACGCACCGCACGGCTTCAAGGAGGACGGCAGTAACGACTTCTCCAAGTTCTGGCTCGCGCCGTCCTCACCGAAGTTCATCAGCATCGAGGTCCGTGAGGAGAATCCCTTCTACGACTCCTCGTACATCGTCGACTCGCCGAACACCGGCCCCTACGGCAGCGCCACCACGCAGGAGCTGATCCCGGAGCTGGACCGGCAGTTCCGGACCGTCGCCGCGCCCTGGGGCCGGGTCACTTCCGGCGGCTCGACAGGCGGCTGGGAGGCGCTGGCCTCGCTGGTGTTCAACCCGGACGTGTTCGGCGGCACCTTCGCCGGCTACCCGGACCCGGTGGACTTCCACCGGCACCAGATCGTCGATGTCTACGACGACGCCAACGCCTACAACACCTACCGCCAGTGGGACACGCCGACGCAGCGGCCCGACGATCGCAACACCGCCGGCGACACCATCTACAACATGGCGCAGGAGAACCTGTGGGAGCTGGCCTTGGGCGACCACGACCGCTCCGGCGGCGCGTGGGCGATCTGGGAGGCGGTGTACGGGCCGCAGGGCAAGGACGGGTATCCGGCGCTGGTTTGGAACAAGCGGACCGGAGCGATCGACCATGCCGTCGCCGCGCAGTGGAAGCCGAAGGACATCGACGCCAAGCTGGCGACGGAATGGCCGACGCTGGGGCCGAAGCTCCAGGGCGAGATCCATATGTACGTGGGCGACATGGACACGTACTTCCTGAACGACGCCGTGGAGCTGTTGCAGAAGAACCTGACTTCGCAGACCAGTCCGCCGGCGGACGCGACGTTCACGTTCGGACGTGAGAAGCCGCACGGGTGGTCGCCGTACACGGACGCGCAGTGGTTCGCGGTGTATGCGGACTACGTGCTGTCGAAGGCGCCGGCCGGGACGGATGTGTCGGGATGGCGGGGTGCGTCGGCTGCGTCGGCTGCGCCAGTCGCCCCGAACGCGGCGGCCAAGATCGGAACGGCCGACGAGCTGAGCAAGCTGCTGCCGCCCAGCATGGACGGCGGAGTCGTCCAGAACACCGATGGGAAGCTCGGCGCCTCGCGCTGACCCCGCGGTGTGGCGCGCTCCCGGTGCGGGAGCGCGCCACACCCTTCCATCAGGGCCCTGTCGCACCAGGACCCGGGAACGGCGGCCCGGGTGTCAGGACCGGGCGCCGTCAGCCCCACGCACGAACTCGGGGTCGGCGGGCGACAACGCGCCGGACGGGGCCGTGGTGCCGGTGGCCGCCCTCGCCGCGACCGCGGGGGTCGGCGTGACGTACACCGGCGCCGGATCGGCCTCCGGCGCACAGGTCTTCGCGATCAAGCCCTTCCCGGTGGGAAGCGAGCCGTCCCGCAGGTAGGCGACGAATGTGTCGTCCAGACAAGCGTCGCCGTGGAACAGGATCTCGTGGAAACTACCGCCGTTCTGCACCACCAGTTTCGAGCCCGGCAGTGCCTTGTGCATCGCGAGACCGCCCTCGTAGGGCGTCGCGGCGTCCTCGGTGGCCTGGAACAGCAGAACCGGGGGCAGCCCCTTTCCGGTGATCGGAAGCCGTCCGGCGGTACTGCCCTGGTAGGGCCAGAACATGCAGGCGGCGTTGTACCACATGTTGTTGTAGGTGTAGAACGGCGCGACAGCGTTCACCGCCGCCTGATCCTGTTTCCAGTATTCCCAGTCACGGGGCCAAGCATTCTCGCTGCACTGGACCGCGTTGTAATTCGGGAATGCGCCGTCGTCCGGACCCGGTGCGGCGTAACGGTTATAGGCGATGTTCAGCGGCCTGGTGTCGTGGTTCACGAGGTACGCCGAGAGCACGGTGGCCATGCGGGGCCAGCGGAGGAAGTTGTAGCCGCCGCCGTAGAAGGTGTCCTCGAACTCGGCCGGGCCGATGTCTCCGGGCGCCGGGGCGGCGGAGACCGGAGCGGTGCGAAGGGCGGCGTCGACCGTGTTGTAGTCCTTGACGACCGCGGCCGCGTCGGTGCCGAGGTGGTAGACGCCGTCGGCCTTGGCGGTCCATTCGGCGAAGGCCTGGAAACGCCGCTGGTGCTCCTTGTCCTGGAGGATGTTGTGGTCGTACCAGGAGATCGTGGGGCCAACGATGCTGTCCAGGACCATGCGCCGCACGTGGGAGGGGAACAGCTGGCCGTAGGTCGAGCCGAGGGACGTGCCCCATGAACCGCCGTAGAAGCTGATCTTCTTGGTGCCCAGCGCCCGGCGGATGCTGTCCAGGTCGCGCGCACTGTCGACGGTCGTCATGTGGGGCAGGATCCAGCTCCAGCCGGCGGCGCAGTCCGCCGAGTACTTGGCGGCCTTGTCCAGCCACGCCTGCGCGGTGCCCTGCCCCAGCTGGTAGTCGGGACGCTCGGCGTCGAAGTAGTGCGCGTCGCAGACGACGTGCGGGTCGCTGCCGTTGGTACCGCGCGGATCGAAGCCGATCCAGTCGTACTCGGCGGCGACGTCGGGCGGGATCTGGCCGGCGATGGAGGCCGGCATCCACAGGCCGCTGTCACCGGGGCCACCGGGGTTCAGCAGGATCGGACCCTGCTGCTTCTCTTTGGGAGCGGTGGCCGGGAGCCGGTCCACCTTGATCTTGATCTTCCGGCCCTGCGGGTGCGCGTAGTCCAGCGGCACTTCCAGCATCGCGCATTGCAGGGCAAGCGTCGTGGTGTCGCCGCAGGACGCCCAGTCCAACACCCCCTGGCCGCTGTCGTGGTACACGTCGGCCGCGGCGCCGTCCCCCTCCCCCCGCGCCGCGGCCGCCGGCAGCACGCCGATCAGCGACGCGCCCACGGCCAGGGCCGCGAGCGCGGCCAGCCGTCTCCTCAGGTCCCGCATATCAGACTCCTGTCTTCGCCCACCGGGTCATCGTCGACACGATGCTACGCCAGACATCATGTGTGACATAGCACATGCGCTTAACCAGGGCCTGCGAGGTGTTATCGAACCGTGATCCGCTCCCGTCGGCGCGGCGATCGCAGTACCCTTCCACAGCCCGATCACGACAGCCGGGACGGACCTACGGGGGAGCTATGGGCGTCAAAGTCTTCTTGGCCGTTTGGGGAATCCTGGCGGTCCTGATCGGCTGCGTTTTTGTCGTCAAGTTCGGACGGAGCAGGGGCCGAGGCAGAGGCGGCCTCCTGATCAGCGGGGTGTTCGTGCTTGTCGGCGTGGTGATCGTCGGACTGGGGCTCGGGGTTCTGCTGTAAGAAAGCCACTTTTGCCAGAAATCCTAGGCAATGACCTACCGGCCAGGTCTACTTCACCGAATACTCGACGGGCAGCGGCCATACCTGGTATCTATCATCAACACGGTTCAGGTCTGCACGATGAGCCCGACACTTCTGCGTTCACTTGCCATGCCCCAGGGAAACCATAATGCGCCTTGAAGTCAAGTACGTGTCCTTAATAGCGGTCGCCACAGTCGTGCTGGCCGGTACTGCGGCCTGCGGCAGTAGCTCGAAAAAACCCGCCTTGACCGCCGATCAAGTCAACGCCCAGCTGCTGACCGCCAAGGACGAGCCGGAATGGAGTTTCAACGCCGAGTCGGACCAGACGGGTACTCCCTACACGACGACCTCGTTGAAATCCGGCGGCAGTGCCTGCCAGCAGTTCCTCGACGCAGACTCCACGATGTTCGGGAAGTACGGCACAACCGACCGTGTTACCCGAACGTTCCTACAACCCAGCGGCAGCAACATGCTTCTGGACGAGGTGGCCGTGATGCCGTCCAAGGCCAAAGCCGCAGCAATGGTGGCCGACCTGACTTCAGGTCTCAAAGACTGTAAGTCCTTCGTCGTCACCGACAACGACAGCGCGACCATGGTGACCGCCAACACTGGTGCCCCTGCCGGCCACGTCGTCTACACCTCATCGTCGGCCGACAGCACCTACTCCACGATGATCATCACCGATGCGGTCCAGGTCGGTGCGGACGTAGTGATGATCACCTACACCGGAAGCACCACGGACGACCCCGCAAAGGCCCAGCAGGTGGTCACCCACGCCGCCGAGGTCCAGGCCGCACACCTGAAGGCCGCTCAAGGCTGAGCCCGCCACCGGTGCGGTCTTGCCAGGCACGAAGGCATCAGAACCGCGTCGGCGGCTTGCCCGAACCGGGCCGGCATGCCAGTTATGGTGGGAGTCCCAAGCCCCGCCCGCACGACCGGACCGGCGCCGGTCAGCAATAAGGAGCCTGGTTCGTCAACGCGGTCGCGACCCGCATCCACACCCCGAACTGCCGGAACAGGTCCGGCGGGGTGGCCGTGGCGCGGACCGTCCGGGGATCGACCGCCGTGACGCCCGGGATGCCCAGCA
This sequence comes from Catenulispora yoronensis, assembly GCF_039531695.1. NCBI lineage: Bacteria > Bacillati > Actinomycetota > Actinomycetes > Catenulisporales > Catenulisporaceae > Catenulispora > Catenulispora yoronensis. The sequence continues at coordinate 35,622 of NZ_BAAAQN010000050.1, read as the reverse complement.
ACGTCTCGGCGACGGCCGAGGACTGCCAGCGCACAGTCAGCGTCGCGGTCGCGGCGGAGGGCTCGGGCCCAGTGCGCGGGGTCGCGAGCGCCGTCGCCACCGTCTCCTCGATCGCGGCGCGCGCCTCCGTGTCCGGCCGGAGGTCGGCGGCGAAGCGGCTGCGGACGTATTTCACCGGGGTGGTGGCGATGTCCGGGTCCCAGGCGGTGGCCTCGGCGCAGGCGGCGTCGTCGCCGGTGAGCACGGCGAGCGGAACGCCGAGGGCGGCGGCGGAGGCGTGGACCAGGCCGATCTCGCCGGCGGGGCGGTCGTCGAGCCACATGTCCTCGATCTCGTGGCCCATGAAGCTGTGGCTCAGGACGCCGTGGACTCCGGCGCGGGAGTGGTAGCCGACGCAGAGCAGGGCGTCGAAGTCTTGGGTGAGGCCCTCGACCATGCCCATGGTCTTGGGCTTGCCGCGGATCAGGCGGACGTCCGGGGCGAGGGTGTCGGCGGTGAGGTTGCGCATCGGGCCGTGGGCGTCGTTCACCACGATCTCGGTGGCGCCGGCGCGGCGGGCGCCGCGGACGGCGGCGTTGACGTCCTCGGTCATCGCGCGCCGTCCGCGCTCGTAGTCGCGGCCGCCGGGCTGGACGTCGTCGGCGTCCACGAGCCCGGTGATCCCCTCCATGTCCGCACTGATGTAGATCCGCATACGGCCGTTTCTAGCACGGCCGGCGCGGCGCGTCCGGCGAGCGTCGATGGGGCGGCTGCCGAGCGGCGATCTCGCGGAGGGTGGCTATTTCTGGGCGAGCTTGTCGGCGACGAGCTGGCCGGCGACGGCGTAGTCCTCGGTGGTCGCTTCCTGGAACCACACGTGGACGGTCTCGGCCGGGGCCTTGTAGACGTCGACCATGGCGTCGGTGATGCGGGCGACGAGCTCGCGCTTCTGCTCGACGGTCTTAGGCATCTGCTGGATGGTGATGTTCGGCATCTCGGCCTCCTGGTGTGCGGCTGCGGCTGCGGCTGCGACGGACCGGCCGGGTGGACCGGCCGGCGGGGCCCGGTTCTCCGTTCCCCTTGCGAGATCGATTCCATCGCGGACGGCGGCGCCGAACCAGACGGGCTCCGGACTGGTTGCGATCACGAATCGTGATCGCAGGCCTGCATCAGGAGGCTGAAGTACGGGGTGGGGGCGGAGCGGCGCACCACGAGCTGGGTCAGCAGGCTCAGGCCCGGCGGTTCGAAGGGCAGGAAGGCGACGCGGCGGTTGTTGATCTGCGCGGCGTGCGCGGCGTACATGACGGTGTAGCTGGCGCCGTCGGTGCCGATCGCGGCCAGGGTGTCGCCGAGGTTGGTGTAGGGGCTGGAGGATCTCGGTTCGTGGCCGGCCGCGTGGAAGGCGCCGACGACCAGGTCGACCAGGGGCGGGTTGTTGCGGCGGGTGGTCAGGCGCAGTCCGAGCGGGGCCAGGGCAGCGAAGGTGGCGTAGCGGTTCTGGACGATCGGGTGCCGGGCCGGGACCGCGGCGACCAGCTCGTCCGGCCACAGCGGCACGACGCGCAGCCCGCGGCCCTCGTCGGGCACGGCGCCGCGGACGAAGGCGGCGTCCAGGGAGCCGTCGGCGACCCGGTCCAGGCGTTCGGAGGTGGGGCCGGAGGTGACCAGTTCGACGGCGAGGTCGGGGGCCAGCCGCAGCAGTTCGTCCAGGACCAGTTCCAGCCGCTCCCCCAGGCCGGAGCTGGTGCCGATGCGCAGCGGCAGGTTCTTGGCGCCGGCCGCGGTGCTCACCGCGGTGCGGGCCCGGGCCACGGCGGTCAGTACGTCGCGGGCCTGCGGCAGCAGCGCCTGCCCGGCCGGGGTCAGGCGCACGTGGCGGGGCGAGCGGTCGAACAGCTCGGCGCCGAGTTCGCGCTCCAGCCGGCGCAGTTGCTGGCTGACGGCGGGCTGGCCGATGTGCAGCCGTTCGGCGGCGCGGCCGAAGTGCAGTTCCTCGGCGACCGCGACGAAGTACTCCAGCTGGCGCAGTTCCATGCCGATCAAGGTATCGCCGGTGCCGCGCGGGCTGAGAAGTTTTCTCGCGGGGCGGCGATGAGTTCAGCCCGGCCGGATCGTCTGACTGGTTGACAGACCGCCCCCGTTGAAAGGATGAGGACTATGAGCTACGCCGAGGTCAACGGCCTGAACCTGTACTTCGAGGAGCACGGTGACGCCCCGGTCACGGCCGAGCGGCCGGCGCTGGTGCTGCTGCACGGCGGACTGGGCGGCGGCGACATGTTCGCGCCGATCCTGCCGGCGCTGTCGGCGGGCCGCCGGGTGATCGTGGTCGACCTCCAGGGCCACTCGCACACCGCGGACGTCGACCGGCCGATCCGCCTGGAGACCTGTGCCGACGACGTGGCGGCGCTGGTCCGGCACCTGGGCGTGGGCCCGGTGGACGTGGCGGGCTACTCCTTCGGCGGCGGCGTGGCGCTGCGGTTGGCGATCCAGCACCCGGACCTGGTGCGCAAGCTGGTGGTGGCGTCGATCCCGTTCCGCCGGGAGGGTTTCTACGACGGGATCCTGAAGCAGCAGGAGCAGATGTCGCCGGAGGCGGCGCAGTTCATGAAGCAGACGCCGATGTGGGAGCTGTACGAGCGGACGGCGCCGCGTCCGGAGGACTTCGGGACGCTGATCGGCAAGATGGGCGAGCTGATGAAGGTCCCCTACGACTACTCGGAGGAGATCCGCGACCTCAAGGTGCCCGTCCAGCTGGTGTTCGCCGACGCCGACACCTACAGCATGCAGCACATCAGCGACTTCTGGGCGCTGCTCGGCGGCGGTCAACAGGACGGCGGCTGGGACGGGAGCGGCCGGCCAGGCGCGCACCGGCTGGCGGTGCTGCCGAACACGACGCACTACACCATCTTCGTGTCGCCGGCGTTGGTGACGGTGATCGACGACTTCCTCGACGCGTGAGGGCGGGGCAGGACAAGGCGTCGGCGTAGGGACGGCCTCCGAGTGGGGGAGTCCCCGGGCAGGGGCGTCGAACCGGACAGCGGCGACAGCGGCAACAGCGGCAACAGCGAGCATCCGCGCGGCCTGAGGGGGTCCGCGCGGCTGCTCATCACCGCCCGCGCCGCGCCGGCGGCCTACCCGAAGACGTCCTTCAGGTCGTAGTCCGCCGGAACGTCCAACTGGTCGTACCGGCACGACTCCGGCTCCCGGTCCGGGCGCCACCGCACGAACCGCCCGTTGTGCCGGAACCGGTCGCCCTGGAGCTGGTCGTAGCGGACCTCGCAGACCAGCTCGGGCCGCAGCGGCACGAACGAGACGTCCTTGCCGGCGTTCCAGCGGTGCAGCGTGCCGGGCCGCCGGTGCGCGTCGTCGCCCTCGGCGGCGTCGACCCACGGATGCGCCTCGCCCTCGGGAAGCAGGTGGGGCTGGAGCTCGTCGATCAGCTCCTTGCGGCGGGCCGTGGTGAAGGCGCTGGAGCCGCCGACGTAGTTCAGGACGCCGTCGTCGCCGTAGAGGCCGAGCATCAGGGAGCCGACGATCGGCCCGGTCTTGTGCAGGCGGTAGCCGGCCACGACCACGTCGGCCGTGCGCTCGTGCTTGACCTTGACCATCGTGCGCTCGCCGGGGGTGTACGGGCCCTGCGCCGGCTTGGCGACGACGCCGTCGAGGCCCGCGCCCTCGAAGCGCTCGAACCAGGTGCCGGCCTGCATGTCGTCGTCGGTGGCGCGGGTGACGTGCACGTGGTCGTGCTCGCGCACCGCCTCCAGCAGCGCCGCGCGGCGTGCGGTGAACGGCTCCCCGGTCAGGTCCCGGTCGCCGAGCGCGAGCAGGTCGAAGCCGATGAAGGAGGCGGGGGTCTGCCCGGACAGCAGCTGGACCCGGGAGGCGGCCGGGTGGATACGGTCGCTGAGGCGGTCGAAGTCCAGGCGACCGTCCAGCACCACGACGATCTCGCCGTCGACGACGCAGCGTTCGGGCAGCGCCTGCTTGAGCGACTCGACCAGCTCCGGGAAGTAGCGGTCCAGGTCCTTGCCGCCGCGGCTGCCCAGGACGACCTCGTCGCCGTCGCGGAAGACCACGCAGCGGTAGCCGTCCCACTTGGGTTCGTACAGGAAGTCCCCGACCGGGACCTTCGCGGCGGACTTGGCCAGCATCGGCTCCACCGGCGGCATGACCGGGAGGTCCATCAGCTCTTGCTCCCCTGGTGGGTGGAATCGGCGGCTTCGGCGGACCCGGCGGACCCGGCGGAGTCGCCGTCGTCGTCGTGGCGGGCCTTGGAGGGCTGGACCCGCTTGGGCTCGCCGGGCATCTTCGGGAAGTCCGGCGGATAGGGCAGGTCGCCGAGGCCGTGGTCCTTCTCGTCGCGGTCGGCCATCTCCAGCAGCGCGTCGAGGCTGTGGGCGACGTCGTCGATCTCCGCGTTGGCGTCCCCGTTCTTGGCCACGAGCGCGGGCACGGTCTTCACGGTGAAGTCGCCGGGCTCGACGTCGCCGAGGTCGGACCACAGGACCGGCATCGACACGATCGCCTCGGGGCGGGCCCGCGTGGAGTAGGCGGCGACGGTCATCCGGTCCCGGGCCATCTGGTTGAAGTCGATGAAGATCCGCTCGCCGCGCTCCTCCTTCCACCAGGAAGTGGTGATCTGCTCCGGGCGACGGCGCTCCAGCTCCCGGGCGAACGCGATGACGGCGCGGCGGGCCTCGACGAACGTCCAGCGCGGCTCGATGCGCACCAGCAGGTGCAGGCCGCGGCCGCCGGAGGTCTTCACGAAGGGCCGGATGCCCAGCTCCTCGAACAGCGCGTGGGCTTCGCGGGCGACGGCGACCGCCTCGGCGAAGTCGGTGCCGGGCTGCGGGTCCAGGTCGATGCGCAGCTCGTCGGGGTGGTCGGTGTCGGCGGCGCGCACCGGCCAGGGGTGCAGCTCCAGCGCGCCCATCTGCACCGTCCAGACCACGGTGGCCGCCTCGGTGACGCAGACCTCGTCGCCGGTGCGGCCGCTGGGGAAGGTGACGCGGGCCGTGGACGCCCAGTCCGGCAGGCCCTTCGGCGCGGCCTTGGTGTAGAACGACTTGCCGCCGCCGAGCCCGTCCGGGAACCGGTTCAGCGCCACCGGCCGGTCGCGCAGGCCGCGCAGGACCGCGTCGGCGACATCGGCGTAGTAGGTGGCGAGATCAAGTTTGGAGACCCCGGCCTCGGGGAACAGCAGCTTGTCCGGCGAGGAGATCCGCACGCTCCGGCCGGCGGCCTCGACGTGCGCTTCAGCAGAACCCATAGACGCAGGCTACGGCCCGGCGCCGACAGTCGCACCCCCGGGCGTGCCGGGTCGCGCGGGGGTCGCGGCCGAGTCACGCGCCGGTCCGCGCGCCGGGTCGCACGCCGCCGCACGCCCCGGCTCGTTATCCCGGGCCACAACGGCGAGGCGCCAGCCGTGTGCATCAGAACAGTGACCCAGGCGCCACTTTCCGCGACCATTTTCAAGTGTGGGCGGGAAGTACCCGCCCCGGCGGTCCTGGAAAAGGTGCGGACATGGCGCGGGTGACGGTCGACAAGGAGAACCACCTTCCCGTGGACATCCACTACGAGGACCGGGGCTCCGGACGGCCGGTGGTGCTGGTCCACGGCTGGCCGCTGTCGCTGGGTCAGTGGGAGTTCCAGGTGCCGGAGCTGCTGGCGGCCGGCCACCGCGTGGTGACCTTCGACCAACGCGGCTTCGGAGCCTCGGCGAAACCGCGCGGCGGCTACGACGCCGACACGCTGGCCGCCGACCTGCATATGCTGCTGGAGCACCTGGATCTGCGCGAGGCCACCCTGGTCGGCTTCTCCACCGGGGCCTGCGAGGCGGTGCGCTATCTGAGCCGGTTCGGCAACCAGCGGGTGTCGCAGCTGGTCCTGGTCTCCGCCGCCGGGCCCTACCTGCGCCGCACCGACGCCCACCCCGAGGGGTTCCTGGAGGACGGCCGGCTGCGCGAGTACCAGCGCTGCCTGACCGACGACCGGGTCAGCTTTCTGCACCGGTTCACCACCAGGTTCTTCCAGATCGCCGGCGCGCCGGCGGCCCGCCCGGTCACGCCGCAGCCCCTGCACACCCGGATGATCATGCTGGCCGCCTCGGCCAGCCACCGCGGCGTGATGCAGACCCTGGGCCAGGCCGCGACCACCGACTTTCGCAACGACCTGCGGGCCATCACGGTGCCGACGCTGGTCGTGCACGGCGAGGCCGACGCCGTGCTGCCGGTGGAGGCCACCGGCGCCCGGATCGCCGAGGCGGTCTCGGACTGCCGGCTGGTGCGGCTGCCAGGTGCGCCGCACGGATTGATCGTCACCCGCGCCGCCGAGTTCAATCGTGAACTTATGGCGTTCCTGGAGGGGTGACGGGAGCGGGCGGCCCGGTAGTGCCCTCACCGGCCGCCCGCAGCCTCCCGTCACGCGGGGTTCGGGGGTTCTGAAGTTCAGGTTCTGGAGTTCGGGGGTTCTGAAGTTCAGGTTCTGGAGTTCGGGGGTTCTGGAGTTCAGGGTTCGGGGGTTCTGGAGTTCAGGGTTCGGGGGTTCTGGAGTTCAGGGGCTCAGGGGAGCCGGGTGGCGATGATCGCGGAGCTGCCCGGCGTGGTCATGACCTCGGTCGCCGACAGCTGGGGATGGCCGAGGTAGAACAGCCGCAGCTCGTCGACGCCGCCCTCGTGCAGCGGCGGCCAGTGCAGCGACGGCGTGAAGTCGTCCATGATCAGCAGGCCGCCCGGGGCGAGCAGCTCGACCACCCGCTGCGGGTCCTCGCGCTTGCCGCCGCCGTCGCAGAAGAAGACGTCGAAGGGCGCGTGCTCCTCCAGCAGCCGCCAGTCGCCGACCAGGAACTCGACGCGGGAGTCGTCGGCGAACAGGGCGGCGGCGCGGGCGGCGACCTCCGGGTCGTGGTCCACGGTGAGCAGGCGGGCCTCCGCGCCGAGACCGGCCTGCAACCACGCGGTGCCGACCCCGACGCCGGTCCCGGACTCGGCGATGATCCCCGCCGGCTTGGCGGCTGTGGCCAAGGTCAGCAGGCGGCCGACCTCGGGAATGCAGCTCCAGGTGAAACCGGATTCCTCGGCTTGGCGATGGGCGGCCGCGACGCGCTCGGGCAGCGGCCGCTCGGACCGCGCGGGTTCTGTCGTCTCCATGCGGTGACAGTAGCCAGATTTGCTGAGCGCGCCACGGGCTTTTCAGCTGCTTGACGACACCCCGGCGGCGAGTGCGCAGTCGATCTCGTAGGCCAGGCTGAGCTCCGCCACCGAGCGCGGGTTCGCCAGCAGGCGGCCGGTGCGCTCCTCCAGGCGGCGCAGGCGATACCGCACCGTGTTCGGATGCACGAACAGCAGCTTCGCGGCCTCGGCGGCGGAGCCGTCGGAGTCCAGCCAGGCGCCGAAGGTGGTGAGCAGCAGCGTGCGATCGTCCCCGGGGAGGCCGTCGAGTCCGCCCAGGACGCTGTAGGCGACCTGCGGCATGATGTCCGGCGCGCTCGCCGCGGCCGCCGAGAGCGGATCGCGGCCGAACACCACGACGGTGCGGCGTTCCTGCGCGCCGCGCATCGCGATCCGGGCCAGGCGCATGGCCTGCGAGGTGGACAAGAGGTGGTCGTAGGGCGGGCTGACGCCGACCCGGCCGGTGCCCTCGACCGCGAGCGCGGCGACCATCTTCTCGAACTGGTCGCCGGGGCGCGGCAGCGAGGCCACACCGATCTCGACGTCGTGCATCAGCCGCCACGCCGAGTCGATGCCCATGCCGCCGAGCTCGCGCTCGATGTGCGGCAGGCCGTACTCGCCGGCCGTCGGGACACGCGCGGCGATGACCACGTAGGGGCCCATGGTGGGCAGGCGTAACAGCTCGGCGGCTTCCCAGACGTTCGTGTCGTCCAGGCGGCCCTCGATCAGCGCCTGCACGAGCGCGGCACGCTGCTGCTCCTCACGCCGGGCCTGATAGCGCAGCTCCTCCTTGTAGGCGGCGGCACTCTCCCGGGTGAACGCGTCGAGTGTCTCCATCACTTCCGAGGCGGCGCGCAAGGCCGCTTTGCTGGACAGGCCCATGACGTCGGCAGCCTCCGCCAACTGCTTCCACAGCACGCCGAACGCGATCCGGTAGCCGTCCATGATGACGGTCAGCGGGATGCCCTCCATCGCGCGCTCGCGGCCCGAGGTCGCCGCCGGACGGGAGTCGGGGGGCATGTAGCGGGTGATCGGTTCGAAGGCGAAGTGGATGTGGTCCTTGATGGTGGCGTGGAGCGCGTTCGGGTCGATCATCCCGATGTAGAGCGGGAACTCCTCGGCGACCCGCGTCAGCACCAGGTCGGTGAGCTCGTCGGTGCGGGCCAGCATCAGGCCGGCCAGGCGGGCTATCTCAGCGTCTACCGGAGTCCTGGAAGCGATCTGCACACACTCAATGTAGCGGCGGGGACACAGACCGGAAGGGGTATTCGGGTCCTGATCCGCTCGCTGGTCGATCTTCTCCCCGCGGGGCGGGAATTAGTCGCCGATTCTCTCGAACACCAGGTCGGCGATGGGGCGGCCGTCACGGATCCCGCGGCGCTCGTAGCCGGTGACGGGGCGGCCGACGGCATCGCGGGGGGCGTAGGCGGGGAGGGCGGGGGGTGTGGTGGCTGTGGTGGCGGGCTCGGGGGTGTTGGTCGCGGCGGGCGCGGTGCCGGGCGCGGTGCTGGGCTCAAAGCGGTTGCGAAGTCCCGGATCGGCGCTGAGGACTTCGAGCATCTGCTCCGCGTACTCGGCCCAGTCGGTGGCACAGTGCAGGACCCCGCCGGGCGCCAGCCGGTCGCGGATCAGGGCGACGGTGTCCGGCTGGATGATGCGGCGCTTGTGGTGCTTGGCCTTGGGCCACGGATCCGGGAAGAAGACATGCACAGCGGCCAGCGAACCGGGCGCGATGCCGTCCCGCAGCAGGAACAGCACGTCGCCGCGCGCCACCCGGACATTGCTCAGACCTCGGGCCTCGGCCAGCGCGATCAGGTTGCCCAGGCCCGGGGTGTGGACGTCGACACCGAGGTAGTTCCGCCCCGGATCGGCGGCCGCCATCGCGGCGGTGGCCTCCCCCATGCCGCAGCCGATCTCCAGGACCAGCGGCGCCGGGCGGCCGAAGAGGCGCTCGGGGTCGAAGGGACCGTCGGGGGCGACCTCGGGGGTGTGGTACGTGTGGTGGGGGTCGGCGATGGTGTAACCGTAGACCGGCCAGAGCCTGGTCAGCGCGTCGGCCTGGGTGGTACTGGCGCGGCCGCGGCGGGGGTGGAAGGTGCGTATCAAGCCGTGGCGGGCGTGGCGGGATTCGGGGTCGGACTCGGGATCGCTGTCGCTGTCGTTGTCGTTGTCGTTGTCGCCAACAGGTTCGGCGTCGGCGTCGGCGTCGGCGTCCTCGAATGCTTCAGCGCCAAGAACTGTCTCCGTGGCCAACGCCACGTCCGCCTCCGCACCGAGCGCCTCCGCCACGGCCGGATCGATCGGCCGAGCCGACCGAGCCGCCCGGACTGACCGGTCAAACGGTCCGTCCGCACCGACCGCTATCGCGCCGGCATCGGCACCTGTGTCCACCGCGTTGTCGTGCACCATCTCCACCACCCCAGCCTACCTGCCGAGATCCCCGCCCCGATCCGCCCGCCGACCGCCGCCGGCCGCGACGCCTCAGCGCGGCGTCAGCACGAACAGCGGAATGATCCGGTCGGTCTTGGTCTGGTAGTTGTCATAGTCCGGCCACACCTCCACGGCCCGCGCCCACCACTGCTCCTTCTCCTCCCCAGTGGCCTCATGCGCGACATAAGCCCGCTTCTCGGCGCCGTCCTGCAACTCGACATCGGCGTTGGCGACGATGTTGTAGTACCAGACGGGGTTCTTCGGCGCGCCGCCCATGGACGCGACGACGGCGTACGAACCGTCGTGCTCGACCCGCATCAGCGGCGTCTTACGGACCTTGCCCGACTTGTTGCCGACCGTCGACAGAATGATGATCGGCTTACCCATCATGGTGTTGCCCTGGGCACCGTCCGAGCTCTCGTACAACTCGACGGTCTCCCGCACATAGTCACGCGGGCTGGGTGCGTATTCGTGGTCTGCGGTCATAGAGCCCAGTCAATATCAAATCCCGTGGCTCGTGTCGGAGACTTGCGGAAGACTTCCGCCATGGCGACCAAGTACTTGTTCTTCTGGGGTCACACTCCGACGCAGCCGGAAACCATCGGCCACGAGTGCCTGAGCCAGTGGTACCCGTCGCCGTTCGAAGCCGACGGCGTGCGGTTCCAGAGCGCCGAGCACTACATGATGTGGGGCAAGGCGCGGCTGTTCACCGACCCCGAAGCCGCCGCCCAGATCATCGAGGCGACCAGCCCGGCACAGGCGAAGGCCCTGGGCTCCGCGGTACGTGGCTTCGACGAGGCGACCTGGGTCGCGAACCGCCTGGACATCGTCACCGCCGGGAACGTGCTGAAGTTCCGCCAGAACCCGGACCTGCTCGCGTTCCTCCTCGGCACCAAGGACCGCATCCTGGTGGAGGCCAGCCCCCGCGACCGGATCTGGGGCATCGGCCTGGCCGCGAACGATGAACGCTGCCAGGACCCCTCCCAATGGCGGGGGCTGAACCTGCTGGGCGAGGCCTTGATGCGGGCGCGAGCGACGCTGCGCGACGAGGGCCGGTCCTGAGGGCTGAGCGCACCGTCCGCCCGCTGCCCGACCCCCTCACACATCCCGGAGCCGCATCACCACCCCTCCGACTCCCAGCGCCCCGAAGGCCCACAGCGCCAGCACCCCCACGCCCTGCCAGGGCGACAACGGCTGCCCCGCGACGTCGACCGTCGCCTGCACCGTCAGCCCGGCCTGCATCGGGGACATCTGCTGCGCGTGCCGGTGCCAGTCCGGGTCGGAGATCACCGCCGCGACGATCGGGAACAGGTACAGCAGTCCGAGCACCGCTCCGACGGCGATCGCCGAGTCGCGGACCAGGGCCGTCACCCCCATCGCGAGCAGCGCCACCAGCACCAGGTAGAGCACGGAGCCGAAGGCGGCGCGCGCGGTCGCCGCGGTGATCAGATGCGGACCGTATCCGTTCGCGGCCGTGAATCCGTTCCCCGGCAGCAGCACCAGGGCGCACACGACCGACCCGAGCACCGCCAGCACCCCCGCGGCGGCGGTCAGCCCGGCGACGACCACGGCCTTGGCGCCCAGCACCAGTTCCCGGCGCGGCATCGCGGCGAAGGTCACCCGGATCATTCCGGTGCCGTACTCCTCCCCCACCGCGAGCACCGCCAGGACGGCCACCAGCGCCTGCCCGACGGTGACCCCGAGCAGGCCGACCTTCGCCGGGTCCTCCCCGCACTGCGGACCGTCGCAGCTCACCGCGGCGGCCGAGACCGCGCTCAGCCCGGCCGTCAGCACCACGGCGGCGAGCAGCAGCCACGCGGTGCCGGCGACCGTGCGGAGCTTGGTCCACTCGGCGTGCAGTGCGTCACGGAAGGCGGTCACGCGTCCCTCCGCGCGAGCAGTCGGTGGGCCAGGGCGTAGGCGACGGCGGCGTAGAGCGCCAGGACCGCGAGGCCCAGCCAGGGCGAGAGCGGGTAGTAGCCGCTGGCGGGCGTGTGGACGGCCTTCACCTGCGGCCAGGCGGTGATGGTCTGCTGCACCGCGAACGCGGCGGCCGGGGTGAGGCGGGTGAGCCAGTCGGCGGCGGTGCCGGGCAGGACCGAGGCGACGGCGAGGATGTAGGGCAGGACGATGATCACGATCACCGCCGCCACCGCGGCGGCGCCGCGCCGGAGGATGGTCCCCACCGCCAGCGCCAGCACGGCGGCCACCGCCATCAGGGCCGCGGTGCCGACCACGAGCCGGATCACGGCCTCGGTCGAGGCGTGGAAGACGTAGAGCCCCTTGCTGTGTTCGAGGGCGGTGACCACCGGGATCGCCGCCGCGGCCGCGACCAGGCCGGCGACGAACGCGGCGGAGCCCAGGACCACGGCCTTGGCGGCGAGCAGCCGGCCCCGGCGCGGGCTGGCGGCCAGCGAGGTGCGGATCAGGCCCCGCCGGTACTCCGAGGTCATGGTCAGCGCCGCCACCACGATCACCGCGATCAGGCCCGCGAAGGTCCCGGCCAGGGCGCTCTCCAGGGACTTCCCGGCGCCCTCGTCGGGATTGGCCGGGGCGATGTCGCCGCTGCCGGTGACGGTGAACGCGTCGGCGCCGGTGGCCGACGCGCCGACCTGGCCCAGCGGGCCGTTGGCGCCGCCCGGGCCGGAGTCGGCGGTGCCGGTCCGCGGGACGGTCCAGCCGTCGGCCCCCGACCCGGCGGCAGTGCTCTGCCCGGCGACGGCGATGTGGTCGAAGGCGCCGGTGGCCACGGTCGGGCCGGTGTTGGTGGCGCTGCCGCCGAAGCTGTTCCGGATCACCGAGAACTCCGGCGAGGTGGCGAACACCCCGACCTCGACGTCGTGCGGCAGGTGCCGCAGGGTGGCGCTGCCGATCCGGGTCCAGGTGGTCCCGTCGGCGGACTCGTAGCCGGTGAGGGTGTCGCCGGCCCGGGTCAGGCGCAGCCAGCGCGGGGCGGCCGCGGAGACCGGGCCGAGCCGGCCGGCGAGGTCGCCGGTGTAGTCGTACTGCATCCGCACTCCGTGGTCGCCGGTGGCCAGCACCGCGGCGTAGGTGGAGCCGGCGGCGGTGCCGTCCTTGACCAGCACCCCGGCCTTGGACCACGGTTGCAGGCCGTCGGCCAGGCCGGTGGTCCCGCCGCCGGTGGCCGGGCCGCCGCCGGTCGGGTCGTAGCGGCCGGTGAAGGCGGTCAGCCGCGCGGTGATGCTGCCGTCGCCGGACAGGGTGCGGTGCACGAAGGCCTCCTCGTCGACCACCTCCCGGCCGTCGGCGCGCTTCGGCGGCGTCGAGGCGGCGCAGGTGCCGGTGGCGTGGGCGGCGCCGCCGCGCGCGCCGTCGACGTTGTCGCACCGGCTCTGGCTGCCGGCCGGGCCGAGCATGCCGATGCCGACGGTCAGGAAGACGGCCGCAAGCAGCCCGATCATCCAGCCGCGAACGGTGCGCAGCTTGGTCCACTCGGCGTGCACCAGGTGGCCGAAGCCGTCGCGGGACGGGGCGGCCGCCGGGCGGGTCAGGACGTCGGCCATCACACCGCCTCCGGGGCCGGGGCGGCGCGGAACTCGACCGCGTCGCGGGTCAGGTCCATGTAGGCCTCCTCCAGGGAGGCGCGGTGCGCCGAGATCTCGGAGAACGGCACGCCGCCGGTGTTCAGCGCGCGGACCACCTCCTCGGTGCCGAGCCCGTCGACGGTGAGGGTGTCGGGGCCGGTGACCCCGACGGTGCCGCCCAGGCCGGCCAGCGCGGTGGCGGCCTCGGCCCGGGCCGTGGTGCGCAGCACCACCCGGCCGCCGGAGGAGCGGGCGATCAGCTCGGCCACCGGGGTGTCGGCGATCACCGTGCCGCGGCCGACCACCACCAGGTGGTCGGCGCAGCCCTCCAGCTCGCCCATCAGATGGCTGGAGACCAGCACCGCGCGGCCCTCGGCGGCCAGCGTCCGCAGGTAGCCGCGGATCCAGACGATGCCCTCCGGGTCCAGGCCGTTGAACGGCTCGTCGAGCAGCAGCGCCGGCGGGTCGCCGAGCATCGCCGCGGCGATGCCGAGCCGCTGCCGCATGCCGAGCGAGTAGCCGCCGGCCTTGCGGCCGATCACCGCGCCCAGCCCGGACTGCTCGACCACCTCGTCCACCCGCTTGGCGCCCAGCCCCTGGGAGTGCGCCAGCCACAGCAAGTGGTTGCGGGCGCTGCGGCCGGGCTGGAGCGCGGCGGCGTCCAGCAGCGCGCCGACGTGGCCGAGCGGACGGCGCAGCCGGGCGTAGGGCACGCCGCCGATCAGCGCCCGGCCCTCGTCCGGGGTGTCCAGGCCGAGGATGACGCGCATGGTCGTGGACTTGCCGGCGCCGTTCGGGCCGACGAACCCGGTCACCGTGCCGGCGGCGACGTCGAAGGTCATGCCGTCGAGGGCCGCGGTGGCGCCGTAGCGTTTGCGCAGCCCCTGGACCGCGATCGCGGTCGGCGGGGGTGGTGCGGTCATGGAGGTCATGGTCCTGAAGGCTAGGTTCGGGTGGGCACTCGTATCGTCCCGCCAGGGAGCAATCTCGCACGTCCCCCGCTCGGGGGAGACCGATCCCCAATATGGGGGAGGTGCCAGGACGCGGCGCCGACCAGAATGAAGGAGTGCTCCAGGACCGCGGCGCCAGCCGGTACCGATCCGCGACGCCGACCGGTACCGACCGGAGCGGCGCCGCCCGCAGCAGCGCCGACCAGAGCAGCGCCAACCAGAGCAGCGCCGCCGACCGGGCCCTCGGCGAACCCGGCACCGCTTCGACCGCGTCCGTCGGCTCCGAACCGCCGCGCACCCAAGGCCCGCTCGCGGATCGGCCCCCCATGGACCATCAGCCCACGGACCATCAGCCCATGGACGATCCCCCCACGGACCGGACCTCCACCGACGCGTCGCGCGAACACCTGTGGTCCGAACGCCTGGACCGGTTCGCCTCGGCCCCGCACCTCCCGGCCTGGCCGGTGGCCGTGCTCACCGCCGCGTCCGCGGTCGAGGCGCTGATCCGGACAGCGGTGCAGGTCAGCAATGGCGCCAGCACCTCCGGCACGGTGGCCATCGCCCTGTTCCTGGCGCTGTGCTCGACCGTGCCGCCGGGCTTCCTCGGCCCGTGGGGCGCCGCGGCCGCGACGGGCACGGCCGCCGTGCTGTCCCTGACCACGAGCGACTGGGTGACCGGGGCCGGGGTGCTGGCCCTGCTGACGGCGCTGTACCGGCTGGGCTGGGCCGCCGACCCGGCCGGGGCCGGCCGGCTCGCCCGGCTCTCCCGGCTCGCCCTGATCGGGCCGATGATCCCGTTCCCGATCATCGCCCTGACCTCGACCCGGGGCTCCTATTCCGGATTCCTCGCCATCGCTCTGGGCGCGCTGGTCCCGGCGGCGTTGTTCGGCGGGGCCGCGGCCCGGGCCCGCACGCAGGCCCGGGTCCACCACGCGGCCCGCGAGGCGGTGGCGCGCTCGCTGGTCGAGCACACGGCGCGCGGCGAGCGGGCCCGGATCGCCCGAGAGCTGCACGACGTGGTGGCGCACCACATCTCGATGATCGCGGTGCAGGCCGAGACCGCGCGGCTGGCCACCCCGGGGCTGCCGCCGCTGGGCGCCGAGCGGCTGCTGGCCATCGGCGACACCGCGCGCGCCGGGCTGACCGAGATGCGGCGTCTGCTCGGTGTGCTGAAGGAGGACGTGGGTCCGGCCGACCAGGGCGCCGAGCGGCGTCCGCAGCCCGGGCTCCAGCAGCTGCTGACCTTGGTGGACGACGCGCGCCGCACCGCCGGGACCGCGACCCGGCTGATCGTCTCCGGCACCCCGACGGCGCTGGACCCGGGGGTGGAGCTGGCGGCGTACCGGATCGCGCAGGAGGCGCTGACCAACGCCCGGCGGCATGCCCGGGGCGCGCCGGTCGACGTGGAGCTGCGGTTCTCGGCGGAGTCGCTGCGGCTGCGGATCATCGACTCCGGCACCGGGTTCGACGTCCGGGACGCCGGGTCCGAGGCCGCGGCGAGCGGGCACGGGGTGTCCGGGATGCGGGAGCGGGCCGCCTCGGTCGGCGGGCGGCTCCAGGCCGGGCCGTGCTCCACCGGCGGATTCCTGGTCCAGGCCTGGCTCCCGGTCGATCCGGAGACGCCGTTCGCGGAGCGGAGTCCGGCATGAGCACCGAATCCGCGGCTCCGGAGGCCGGGGCGGCGGCGCCGATCCGGGTGGTGATCGCCGACGACCACCTCGTGGTGCGCACCGGTTTCGCCGCGCTGCTGGCCACGCAGCCGGACTTCGTCGTCGTGGGCACGGCGGCGGACGGCGAGGAGACGGTGCGGCTGTGCCGGGAGGTGGCGCCGGACGTGGTGCTGATGGACGTCCGGATGCCGGTCACCGACGGGATCGAGGCCACCCGCCGGGTGGTCGCCGAGGCGGCGCCGCGTCCCGGCGGCGGGCCCCGGATCCTCATCCTCACCACGTTCGACCTGGACCAGTATGTCTACGACGCGCTGTCGGCGGGGGCCAGCGGGTTCCTGCTCAAGGACGCCACCGCCGAGCGCCTGTTCGAGGCGGTGCGGGTGGTGGCGGCCGGCGAGGCGCTGCTGGCCCCGGGCGTCACCCGGCGGCTGATCAGCGAGTTCACCCGGCTGCGGCCGGGATCGGGAACGCCGGGAACACCGGGAACGCCGCGCGGGGCGGCCGGGCCCGGCGGCGGCGCCGGAGCCGGCCCCGGCCCCGGCTCCCACGCCACCACCGGGCCCGGCGGCCCGCGCCCGGCACCGAACCCCCGGCTGGCCACGCTCACCCCGCGCGAGACCGAGGTCCTGCTCCTGGTCGCCCGCGGCCTGTCGAACCCGGAGATCGCGGCCACGCTGGTGGTCACCGACGAGACCGTCAAGACGCACGTCAGCAGGATCCTGACCAAGCTGGGCCTGCGCGATCGCACCCAGGCCGTGGTGGCCGCCTACGAATCAGGCCTGGTGGTGCCGGGGGCCGAGGCGTGACCGGCCGGGCCGGGAAGGGGCTTCCCGTGGCGTGTTCACGTCGATGGACCAGGGGGGTGGCCCACCGCACGCCACGGGAAGGTCTTGGGGGCGGATCAGACGGGCGGCTCGGCCCACGGCCGGGTCGAGACAGACTTCGCATACGGGACGCGATAGCTGTAGGCGTTGATCGCGATCCTGGTGACGGCGGCGTCGTCGGCCCAGAGGTACTCCGACGGACCCTCGGCCGCCGTCGGGTAGTTGAACACGACGTCGTCGGCGAGCCACTTCACGGCCTCGGCCACCCGGGTCCGCATCGTCGCCGCGACGGCTCCGCCGCCGGTCATCACATCCGTCGTCGCCGGCGGAGCTTTCACGGTCTTGTTCATCACTGGATCCCCGTCCGTATCAGATCTTCCACATTCATGGTCACGGCCGAGCCGGTGTGACTTCCAGAAGTCCGAACAACCCCGTACAGCCCGTACGGCTCCGTAACCCGTGCGCGTATCTCTCTGCGACAGAGCTTTTCTGTCGCTCAAAGAGGAGATTCAGATGCGTGTTCGCAAACTGGGAATCGGAGCAGTCGTGGGTACGGCCACCATCGCTGCCGCCATACTCGCCGGCCCGAGCGCCTACGCCAGCGGCGGAGGCGGCGGTGGCGGCGGCGGCGGCCGTCCCTGCGGCCCGACCCACAACGCCTCGGGCTCCGGCTCGCACGGCACCGGCTGGACCCTGAAGTCCAAGTACGACGACGACGGCGCCAAGCCCGGCGTCGTGGTCGGCGAGGAGTTCCAGATCAACACCCAGGCCGCCGGCCAGGTGTGGCACGTCCAGCTGGCCGACAACGGCCTGGTGTTCTTCGACAAGGTGCTGACGTCCACCACGGCCGGCATCACCGCCATGAGCAACACGCCCGACCAGGGCGGGACCGACCAGGTCATGACCGCGACCGCGACCAACCAGGGCAGCGGCGAGACCATCACCAACGCCACCCTGACCGTCCCCGGCCCGCCGCCGGCGGCCTGCGGCCAGGGCGCCGGCTGACCCCGCGCACCACGGCACAGCACAGCACAGCACAAGCCCGCAGGCCGCCTAGCCGACCGGCCGGCCGGCTGATCGACAGAGAACGAACCACCCCGTGAACAACCTTGGCCCGGCCGTCGCACAGGCCGGGCCAAGGCCACGTTCAGCGGCCCGAGCCGCTCCGGCCGGCGCCTACCTGCTTCTCGGGTCCTGTGTGAAGACAAGCAACCGGCCGCCAACCGAGGTCAGATACGCAACGATCCCGCTGCCCACCACACTGCACAGCACACCCGCCACGCCAGACGACCTCAGCCCTGAGGCGCAGAAAGCCAGCCAAGCTGCCACGAACGACGCTGGAACGGCCAACGCCAACATGCCGAGCAGTATGCGGGTGCGCATGGTGGGCGTCCCTCGCTGGGCGCCGAAAAAGCCGGAACTCGACAGCGTGTACGCCAGCCAAAAGATGGGCAAGCCAACAGACAACCGCAGTACCGTGCGAAGCTTATGCACATCTCCACGATGCGCTGCCTCGGCGTATTTGGGAACGCGCCGGGGAAGCTTGCCGCGAACTGGCGCTGGGAACTGGCAACGAAAGCCGGGAGTCACACCCCGCCAGCCAGCATCCGCCTCCCGCGGCTGCTTCAAAGCCGCCGAGCCAGGATCTGGCCGTTTACACAGGTTATGCGGCGAGTCGGCCATAAGCCGGATTCTGTCCTGCGCCGAAGCGCAGTGGCGACCATCCATCTAGGACGCGCGTCGCCGCGCGTCTCGTGCGGTCTACCCGCAGGCTCGGACGGACCGTCCTCAGACACCTGCGCAGAGCGCGGTTTCCCGCGTTCCTCTTGACCTTGCTCCGGGTGGGGTTTACCAAGCCGCCCGGGTCACCCCGGGCGCTGGTGAGCTCTTACCTCACCGTTTCACCCTTACCTGCCTGCCCGACTGACGCCGGGCGGACGGGCGGTCTGTTCTCTGTGGCACTGTCCCGCGGGTCACCCCGGGTTGGTGTTGCCAACCACCCTGTCCTATGGAGTCCGGACTTTCCTCGACGCCGGGAATCCCGCCGCCGCGATCGCCTCACCGACTCGCCGCCGGTCCAGTATACGGCGGTGGCCGGCGGCACCGGACCGCGACTCAACTGATTTGCGCCCGAGGCGCCGGTGCCGCAAAAGTGGCGCCCATGACCGTGATACGCAACATCACCTTGGACGCGAACGACCCTTACACTCTCGGCAAGTTCTGGGAGGCGGTGCTCGGCTGGCCGATGGATCCCGAATGCGCCCCCGGCGACGGCGAGGTACTCCTGGAGGGCCCCGAGGGCCTGCCGAACCTGCTGCTGATCGAGGTCCCGGAGCGCAAGTCGGCAAAGAGCCGCATGCACTTCGACCTGATGCCGCAGACCACGCGGGACGAGGAACTGGCGCGCGTGCTCGCCCTCGGGGCGAAGGTCGTCGAGGACCACCGCAAGGCCGACGGCGCGGGCTGGGTGTGGTGCGAGGACCCCGAGGGGAACGCGTTCTGCGTGGAGCGCAGCGAGGCTGAGCGGGAGCAGCAGGCGGCCGCAGCGAGCTGAGCCAGCGAACCAACCGCAAGCCCAGCCCAGAACCCGGCCCCGAACCCGGCCCCGACCCCCGACCTTGTCCACTGCCCGACCCCGACGAATCAGTCCGGCTGCCGTCCCTGCCACGTCGTGATGCAGACCTCGTTGCCCTCGGGATCGGCGAGTACCCAGAACGCGGGCGCCTCCGCGTCGTAGGTCACCCGGCCGCCGGCTTCGATGCCGGCGGCGATGCGGCGCCGGGCCTCGTCGTGGGGGACGCAGAGGTCGAAGTGGATGCGGTTGCGCTGGGGGCGGGGGGCGTCCATCTGCTGGAACCAGATCGCCGGGCCTTGGCGGAGCGGGTCGACGAGGGCGTCGGTCGGGCCGTCGCGTTCGGGCTCGTCGATGTAGGCGAACAGCGCTTTCCAGAAGGGTCGCACCGCCGGGATGTCCAGGGCGTCGACGGCGATCTCCACAAGTTGCAGGGAGCGTGCCGACGGGGTGCCGACCTCGGGGTCGGTGGTGAAGCCGGACGCGGCCAGGGCCTGCGTGACGCGGGCGGCGAGCGCCGTGTCGACGTCGGTGACCTGGGCGGACTCGGTGTTCTGGAGCACCAGGACGACCCGCTCGGCCCGCAGGTCGAGGCGCAGGTGGCGGTCGGCGTCGGGGCCGCAGGCGGTGACGGCGGCCAGCGCGGCCTCGGTCCCCCGAGCGAGGGACTCGACGACCACCGTGGTCCGCAGCTCCCCCAGCAGGTAGCGCCAGCCGATGTCCTCGACCGCGTCGGACGCCTCTCGCATCCGTAGTAGGTGTTCGTTTCCTGTCATGGGGTGCTCACCGAGTCGTTGGAGCCGTTGTTGTTCTTCACCGGCCGGTCCCGCACCGTGTAGGCGGGGTCCGTCGCCTCGAACAGTATCCGCCGCGTCTTCAGGTCCGCGTCGACCAGCCGGACCTGGATCTCCCGGCCCAGCGGCAGGTCGTGGCCGTCGCACCGGGCCCGCACCGCCGGCTGCGTCAGCTGCACGACGCCGACGTCCGGCTTTCCGTTGTGGTCCCAGTCGATGCGCTCGTTCAGGTCGATGACGACCGCGTCGAACTCCTCGCCGACGCGGTCCTTGAGCAGCATCGTCTCGACCAGGTCCACGCATTCGCGGTCGACCGAGTTGCCGCGGCGGTCCGCGCCCTCCATCACCGTCGGCAGCTTCGCCAGCTCCGAGCGGGCCCACTCCGGAACCTCGGTCCCGGCGCTCAGCGCGACGCACACCTCGCCGGCGTAGCGGTCGGCCAGGCGCCGCAGCGGGGCGGTGACGTGGGCGTACGTGCTGGCCACCGCCGAGTGCCCGGCCTTCTCCGGCACCTCGCCGTCGAAGGCCGTGTAGCCGGCGCCGCGCATCAGGGTCGTGGTCTCCTGTAAGAACGCCGCGTGCGCCGGGATCGCCGGGTCCAGGGTGCGGATCAGCTCGCTGTAGCTGACGCCGTCGGGCCAGCGGATCTTCAGCGCGCGGGCCACGCGGCGCAGCCGGTGGTAGGCCAGGGCCGGCGGATCGGGCATGGTGCGCAGCAGACCGACCTTGCCGGCGACCATCAGGCCGGCGGCGGCCATGCCGGTCAGCAGCGAGATCTGGGCGTTCCAGTTCTCCACCGGCAGCGGCGTCTGGTACTCCAGCGCCCAGCTGTCGCCGTGCTGGACCACGGCCTGCGCCGGCACGTTCAGGCTTATCCCGCCGCGGTCGGCCTCGCGCTGCTGCCGCAGCATGCCGATCTCGCGCAGCAGCTGGATCACCGGCTCGGCCGTCCCGGCGTCCAGGGCCGCCTGGGTCCCGGCGTAGTCGAGCTTGGCCCGGCTGCGGACCCGGGCGCGCCGCACGTCGACATCGGTGATCTCCCCGGAGGAGTCCAGGTCGACGCGCCACAGCAGCGCCGGGCGCAGCCGGCCCGGTAACAGCGAGGCCGCGCCCTCGGAAAGGACCTCCGGGTGCAGCGGGATGCGCATGTCGGGCATGTAGTAGGTCTCGCCGCGCCGGTGCGTCTCCAGGTCGAGCGCGCCGCCGGGCGTCACGAACGCCGCCACGTCGGCGATGGCGTAGTACACCCGGTAGCCGCCGCCCTCGCGCTTCTCCAGATGCATCGCCTGGTCCAGGTCCTTCGACGTGGCCGGGTCCAGGGTGACCATCGGGAGGTCGGTGGCGTCGGTCTCCGGCAGGCGCGGCGCCTTCGCGGCGGCCTCCGCCTCGGCGAGTGCTTCCGGCGGGTACGCGCCGGGAAGCTGCAGCTCGACGCGGACGGCGTCGAACCCGGCGGCCAGGTCGGAGGCCGGAACGGCGGACCCGACCGTGAGGACTCTTTGCGGCATGCCAGCACCCTACGGGGCGCGGGCCGCGATTAGCACGTGTGCTGCGATCATCATCATGCGCGCCGGGGTGGCGCGGGCCGGGGATATCGCGCGGTTTCCCCCGCCACCCCGATCTCCCGCACCACCCCTGGGTGATCAGCGGCGGGCACCGCGGCGCTTCAGTCCTCCGACGAGTCCCCCGCCAGAATCCGGTACAGCGCCTGCCTCGCCCCGACCAGGACCCGCGAGGCCTCGCTGCGCTGGCTCTCGGTCCCGACCTGGATCACCTGCATGTAGGCCATCGCCAGCTGGGCGATGACGTCGCGGAGCTTGGTGGCTTCCTCGGTGGCGCCCTCGTCCTCCTCGACGCCCTCCCACGGCGCCGTCCACTCGGCGCGGTGCTCGTGCACGAACGACTGTCCCTCTTCGGTGAGCGCGAACATCTTGCGCCCCTCCCCCTCCGTGGTCCGGACGATTCCCTCGTCCTCCAACTGCTGCAGAGCCGGGTAGATCGACCCGGAACTGGGCTTCCACGCCCCGTTGGTGCGCTTCTCGATCTCCTGCATCAGCTGGTAGCCGTTGGCCGGCCCCTCGTCGAGCAGGATCAGCACCGTTATGCGCACGTCCCCGCGGCCGGCGCGGCTGCGGCCGCCGTGGCGGCGCCGTCCGCCGGGGCCGGGGCCGCCGCCGAACATCGCGCCGAGGCCGCCGAGGATGTCGAACGGCGTGAAGGTCCCGCCGGCGCCGGAGATCGGCGGCAGCGGCGCCCCCGGGGGCATCGGCGGCATGGGCGGCATCGGGGGCATCGGGCCCGGACCCATCCGCGGGCCGCCGGACCAGCCGTAGCCGCCCCGGCCGCGGCCTCGGCCGTCGCCGCGCTCGCCCCGGTCACCGCGGTCGCGCCGCTCGCCGCGCTCGCCCCGGCGGTCCTCGTGCCGCTGCCGGTAGTAGTCCTTGAGTTCCTGTTCGCGTTCGCGCGCCTCCTGCTGAAGCCGCTGCTTCAGCTCCCGCTCCCGCTCGGCCGCCTCCTTCTGCGCCCGGCGGGACTCCTCGCGCAACGCCTGCATCTCCGCGCGCAGCTCCTGCTCGGTCGCGCGGGAAGCCCGCTGCGCCTCATGCACGTTCTGTGCCAACGGCTCGTCCCGCTGGCCCGGCTCGTCCGGCTGGTCCGGCGCGTCGTGCTGGTCCGGCTGGCCCTGCGTGTTCTCGTCGCTCTGCTCGGTCGATGCGCTCTGCTCGTTCAGTTCGTTCTGCTCGTTCAGTTCGTTCTGGTCGTCCCGCTCGTCAGCCATCTCGCCGCCTCCACTTCCGCTCACCGGCGACTGTCGTCGCTTTTCAACGCTATGACGGATTGCGTCGCGCTGCCGTGGACAGCGCCCCTGCTGCACCCACCCGCCGTGTCGAACAGTCCATCGAAGCTGTTCTTCGATACTTCAACGATATGTCGTTAACTATCGCCAGGCAAGCCCGGTCGGCCGGATGAAGCGGATCCGGGCCCGAGGTGCGCCAGAATGATCGGCGTGCTCATCCTGCTCCCGCCCTCCGAAGGCAAAGCCGCACACGGCGCCGGCCCGGCCGTGGACCCGGCCGCGCTGGCCTTCCCGCAGCTGGCCAAGACCCGGAAAGCCCTGCTGACGGAGCTGGCCCGGGTGTCCAAGGGCCGCGCCGCCACCGCGCTCACCGTGCTCGGCCTGTCCCCGAACCAGGCCGGGGAGCTGGAGGCGAACCGCGACCTGACGACCGCCCCGACGCTGGCCGCCGCCGACCGGTACACCGGGGTCCTCTACGACAACCTCGACCTGCCGGGACTGCGCGCCGACGACCCCGAGGCCTACGCCCGCGCCGAGGCGCGGATCCTGACCTTCTCCGGGCTGTGGGGCGTCGTGCGGCCGGGCGACGCGATCCCGGCCTACCGGCTCTCCGGCGGCGTGACACTGCCCAAGGCCGGTCCGGTGGCGAAGGTGTGGCGGCAGGCCCTGACCCCGGCGCTGGCCCCGGCGGTGGCGAGCGGGCTGGTGGTGGACCTGCGCTCGTCCACCTACGCGGCGATGTGGCGGGTCCCCGCGGACGCCGCCGACCGCGCGGTCACGGTCCGGGTGCTGCACGAACGTCTGGTGGACGGCGTGCCGAAGCGGAGTGTCGTCAGCCACTTCAACAAGGCGGCCAAGGGCCGCCTGGCACGCGCCCTGCTGGTCGGGGACGTGGCCGCGACGACGCCGAAGGAACTCGCCGAAGCGTTGCAGGACTTGGGGTTCCGGACCGAGACCACGGCGCCCGCCAAGCCCGGAACGGCGTGGACGATCGACGTGGTCGTCGACTCAGTGGTCTGAGAGCGGTCCTAGCTACCTAGCCCCCGCCCTAGCCCTAGCCCTAGCCCTAACCCCTAGCAGCCCCTCAGCTCTTGGCCCCGCACAACGTGTCCAACGGCTTGGCAGCCTCGGCGACCTTCTTCTGATCGGCCTCGGTCGAGGCGTGCGCCGTCGTGTCGGACCCGAGTCCGGAGTAGGCGTTGGCCAGCGCCTGCAACGTCGTCTTCAACTCGGTGTTCTTCGTCTTCGTCGCCTGGGTCCGCAGCGCGGTGGCGGCGGTCTTGTAGTCCGCGCCCATGTGCTTGGGCGAGTCCTTGTCCGACTCCACCTTCTGCTGCGCGGTCAGCAGCGCCTGCCGCACGGCCGTGCAGGCGGTGTGGTCGACGTCCTTGCCGACCGACGGCGTGCTCGACGGCTTGTCCGGCGTCGGTGTGGGCTGCGGGCTGGGGGTGGTGGCCGGCGCGGTGGACGCGGACGGCGTGCTGGTGGTCAGCGCGTGGGTCGAGGCCGCGTTCTTCGGCTGCACCGTGACCGAGCAGCCGGCCAGCAGAGCGGTCGTGGCGACGGCCGCCGCCACGGCTTTGGCGGCGGCGGCCGGCCACGTCCCTCCGGCCCGGGCGGTGGCTCCGGCCCCGATCCCGATTCCGGTTCGGGCCTCGACCCGGGCCTCGCTCTCGATCCCGATCCCGTTCCCGTCGTCGTGGTTCGCGCGCCCCGGCCCCATCCGTTCCATGGGCCCGGAGTCTATCGACGATCACCGAGGCGCGAGGGTATCCCCGGAAGATCGCTAAAGCTTGGCGGTCTCGCGGTCAGTTCTCGGCGATGTAGCGCCCGACCATGCCGCCCATCATGTGGTCGGTGACGTGGCAGTGGTACAGCCAGTCCCCTGGATTGTCCTCGGTGTACTCGACGGTGATCGCCGTCGACGGGCCCAGGATCTGCGAGTCGGTCCACTTCACACCGTCCCACCAGCGGTGGCCGTGTAAGTGGAAGACGTGGAACTCCTTGCCCAGGGCGGCGATCCGCCAGCGGACCTTCTCGCCGGCCTTGGCCGTGAAGGTCGGGGTGTTGTCGAGGAAGGCGTAGCCGTTGAAGCAGTCCATGTCCTGTGTCAGGGATGGAACATCGCTCTGGTAAAGGTCGTGGAAGAACAGGAAGAACTCCCGGTCGACCTTCGGAGTCGTGTGGTCGGTGATGGCTATCAGGCCGAGCAGCCCAAGTTCGGCGCCGACTTCCGTCACCAGGTTGCCGCCCATGTCCATGCCGGTGGCGCTGGGACCGCCGCCGGGATAGAAGGGCGTGAGGTCCTGGGGCATCGAGTGGTCGTGATACGGCCAGGAGCCGACCGAGTTCGGCTTCGCCCGCCACGTGTACGTGTAGGTCTCGCCGTACTTCACGGCGCCGCCGGGGTGGTCGGGTGCGATTGCGAGCCAGGTGCCGTCGGAAAGGTTGTCGTACTCCACGCCGTGCGGGTGCATCGAATGCGGGAACTTGTAGAAGGAGTCGTTGTTCTTGAAGTGGATGACGATGGTGTCCCCGACCTCACCGCGGATGACCGGCCCGGGGATCCCGGCGTTCGGGCCGATGTCGTCGCCGGCGGGCAGCGGTCGGCCCCAATGTTCGGTGTAGGCGCGGTAGCCCACGGCGTGGAACGTGGTCTGGTCGGCGGTGAAGGTGCTGCCCATCATCCCGTCGCGACCGTTCGGGACGAGATTCCTTTCGAAGGCGTCGGCTTGGATCCAGTACTCGCGCACGCGGCCGTGTCTGGCCGCGGGCGCGGCAGTGCCGGCCGGCTGCTGTTCGCTGGCCGAAGCATCCCCGGTGAAGGTGACACCGACGGCGACCCCTCCGACCGCCGCGGTGCCGACAGCCGCGCCGAGCAGGCCGCGACGACTCACAGTGCTTGCGCTGGGTGACATAAGCGCAGGGTAAAACCGCCTCGGCCGCGTCTACTATGGGGTTCGTAGAGGTCAGACGAGCGAACAACCTGCCCTACATGGCCAGATGCGCGGTGTCGTTGAACAGCCGCAACGAACTACGGCCGTCGCCGTAGTAGGTCACGACCGACAGCGACGCGGGCGACAGCTCCATCGCGTAAAGCGCTTCGGGCGGGGCGGCCAGGGCGTCTCGAATAAGGGTTTTGATGGGCGTGACGTGCGAAACCACCAGCACGGTCCGGCGCGTGTGGCGCTTCAGCACCCCGTCGCGGGCAGCGAGGACGCGTTCGGCGACGGCGTCGAAGGACTCGCCCTTAGGTGGTTTCGCCGACGGGGACGCGAGCCACGCCTGAAGCTCCTCGGGCCATCTCTCACGCACCTCGGCGAAGGTGTAGCCATCCCAGATCCCGAAATCGGTCTCGCGGAACCCTTCGTCGGTCTCCACCGACAGCCCGAGCGCGTCGGCGGCAGCCTGCGCGGTCTGCCGGGTACGGGCCAGCGGCGAGGAGACGACGGCGTCGATGCCACCACGTGCGGCCAGGCGCCGGGCCACGGCGGCGGCCTGCGCACGGCCGGTGTCGGCGAGGTCCGGGTCGCCCGAGCCGGAGAAACGCTTCTCGGCGGTGAGCGGAGTGGCGCCGTGGCGCAGGAGGATCAGCGTGGTCGGGGGACCGAGGTCCGGGGCCGCGGACCAGGTGGGCTGAGTGGGCTGGGCAGTGGCCGCCAGACCTGGAGCAGCAGAAGACGCGGAAGAAGACGCGGAAGCCGAAGAAGAACCGAAAGCCACCGCCACGCCCACGCCCGCGCCCGCGCCCGACGCCATCGGCTCGGTACCGGACGCCGTCGGCTCGGCATCCGCCAACGCCTCCCGCGCCGCCCGGAAAGCCGCGATCATCGCCTCGGCCTCGGCCATCTTCTCCGCCGCGGCCTCCGGCTTGTCCAACGCCAGGTTCCCGAGCGCGTCAGCCCTCTTGTTCTCGGCCCGCGGCACCCACGTGTACCGGACCGCGCCCGCTCGCGGGAACGCGGCACGGGCCTCCGCCGCCAGCGGGCGGATGGCCGGATGCTTGACCTGCCACTGGCCGCTCATCTGCTGGACCGCGAGCTTGGAGTCCATGCGCACCTCGACCTCGGCGTCCGGGTCCAGGGCATACGCGGCGCGCAGGCCGGCGATCAGGCCGCGGTACTCCGCGACGTTGTTGGTCACCACGCCGAGGCCCTCGGCCAGTTCGACCAGGACCTCGCCGGAGGCGGCGTCGGCGACGAGCGCGCCGTAGGACGCCGGGCCGGGGTTGCCGCGGGAGGCCCCGTCGGCCTCGACGACGAACGTGCGCGCCATGCGCCCTGCCCCTGCCCCTACAGGCCGGAGTCGGGGACGCGCACCAGGATGCGGCCGCATTCCTCGTGGCGGACGACCTGGTCGGGCGCGGCCGCCTTGATCGCGTTCACCTCGCTGATGTCCAGCTCCAGGCGGCAGCCCTCGCAGCGGCGCTGGCGGATGGCCGCCGCGCCGATGCCGCCGCTGGACTCGCGGACCCGCTCGTAGAGCGCCAGCAGGTCCTCCGGGATGGTGCCGGACGTGGTGGCGCGCTCGCCGGTGAGCTTGGCGGCCTCGGCGTCGATGCCGCCCTGGGCGGCGGCGACCGCGGCGCCGATCTCGTCGCGGCGGGACTGGGCCTCGTCGCGCTGCGCGCTCATCTCGGCGACCCGGGCCTGGGCCGTCTCCATCCGCTCCATGACCTCCAGGACCACGTCCTCCAGGTCGGACTGGCGGCGGGCCAGGGTGTCGAGTTCGTGCTGCAGGTTCTCCAGGTCCTTGGCCGAGCCGCGGCCGGAGGCCAGCAGCTGCCGGTCCCGGTTGGCGCGGTTCACGACCTGTTCGACGTCGGCCTCGGCCTTCTTCTGCTCGCGCGCCACGTCGCCCTCGGCGGTCTCGGCGGCGATCAGGACGTCGCGCAGGTCGGCGAGGCGCTGGTCCACCTTCTCGGCCTCGGCCAGCTCCGGCAGGGTGCGCCGCTTGTGCGCCAGCTGGGCCAGCCGGACGTCCAGGCCTTGCAGGTCCAGCAGCCGGAGCTGGTCGGCGGGGTTCGCGTTCAGGGCAGTGCCTCTCTCTTGACTTGTCGAGCGTGCGGACGCCGCCGGCGCTCAGCCGGCCGCCACGTGGGCGGTCCACGGATCAGTGACCAGCGTGGAGACGTACGTCTCCACGTTAGTACCGGCGGCGGCGAGCGTGGTACGCAGAGTGCGGGCGGCCCCCTCCAGCCACGGCCACTCGCTGGCCCAGTGCGCGACGTCGACCAGGGCCAGGCCGCCGGCCTCCAGGGCCTCGGAGGCCGGGTGGTGCCGCAGGTCGGCGGTGACGTAGACGTCCGCGCCGGCCCGCCGCGCGGCCCCGAAGAAGGTGTCGCCGGCGCCGCCGCACACCGCCACCCGGCGCACCGGCCGCTCCGGGTCCCCGGCCACGCGCACGCCGCCGGAGGTGGCCGGCAGGGCCGCGGCGACCCGGGCCGCGAAGGCCGCCAGCGGCTCGGCGTCGGCCAGTTCCCCGACCCGGCCGATGCCGAGCTCGGGGTTCCCGGCCCGGGCGTCCAGCGGCCGCAGGTCCCCGACGCCGAGCGCGTGGGCCAGCGCGTCGGACACCCCGGGGTCGGCGGAGTCGGCGTTGGTGTGCGCGGTGAACAGCGCCACGCCGTTGCGGATCAGCTTGTGCACCAGCCGGCCTTTGAAGTCGGTGGCCGGCACGCCGTGCACGCCGCGCAGGAACAGCGGGTGGTGGGTGACCAGCAGGTCGGCGCCGCGCTCGATCGCCTCGTCGATCACGGCGGCCACCGGGTCGACCGCGAAGGCCACGGTGCGCACCGGCTCGTCCGGGTCCCCGCACACCAGTCCGACGGCGTCCCACGGCTCGGCCCACGACGGGTCGTAGAGCCGCTCCAGGACTGCGACGACGGCGCGCAGCGAGGCCGCGGCAGGCTCGGAGGAGGCGGCTGGGGCGGCGGCCTCGGCGGCGGCGTTCGGGGACTGCGGCATGGCCGATAGGTTACCGGGCCGCCCGGCCGCTTCCCCGATTGATCGATCCGGCGTGCGGGACCGCGGCTCAGGCCGCAGATTCGTCTCACAAGATCGCGTCACGAACGCCACGAGGGAGGCACCAGATGCGCGCAGTCGGTGTGAAGGGGTACGGGGCCACGCCCGAACTGCTCGACGTGCCGAAGCCGGCCGCCGGGCCCGGCCAGCTCCTGGTGCGGGTGGAGGCGGCCGGGATCAACCCGGTGGACTCCGCCATCGCCGCCGGCCGGTTCGGGAAGCCGCCGCTGCCGCTGGTGCTCGGCGTGGACTTCGCCGGCCGGGTCGAGGCGCTGGGCGACGGCGTCTCCCGGTTCGGCCTCGGCGACGCGGTGTTCGGCCGCGCCGCCGGCACCTACGCCGAATACGTGGTCGTCGACGAGACCGGGCCGGTGGCGCTGGCCCCGGACGCCGTCGAGCTCAAGACCTCCGCGGCGCTGCCCACCGCCGGCGCCACCGCGCTGGGGATCCTGGACCGGGCCGACGTCCAGGGCGGCGAGAGCCTGCTGCTGATCGGCGCGGCGGGCGGCGTCGGGACCTTCCTCACGCAGCTGGCCTCGGCGCGCGACGCCCGCGTGGTGGCGGTGACGCGCGGCGACGAGAGCGTGCGCATGGGCCTGTTCGGCGCGGCGGTGACGGTCGACGCGACGGCGGAGAGCCTGGCCGACCGCATCGAGCGCGACGAGTACCCCGAGGGCGTGGACGTGCTCGTGGACCTGGTGTCGGCGGACCCGGACGCGTTCGCGGCGAACAAGCAGCTGGTCCACGACGGCGGGGTCGCGGTGAGCACCCGGGGCGCGGTGAGCGAGCACGGGGTCGTGCAGTCCGGCGTGGAGGAGGTCGCGTTCGTCGTGGAGCCGACCGGCGATCTGCTGGCCTCGCTGGCCAAGGAGGTCGACGCCGGGACGTTGAAGGTGTTCGTGGAGGCCGAGGTGCCGCTGGACCAGGCGCCGCAGGCGGTGGCGCGGATCCAGGGCGGAGGGGCCCGGGGGAAGACGATCGTCAAGCCGTGAAGCGCTGCCCCTGGAGGAAGGCGTCGACGTCCCGCCGGTCGTAGCCCCGGCGGGTCACGGTGAACGTCGGCGCGGGACCGGGGCGGTGGCCCCGCGCCAGGGCCCCGGCGACCTCCGCGAGGTAGACGTCCACTTCCTTGTAGTCGTAGCCGACGCGGCTGCGCCGGAACCGGGCGCCCTCGACGAGCGAGATCATCTCGGCCGCCCGGGGATCCAGATCCGGGCCGCCGCCGGTCGCGACCAGACGCGCGGCCAGCTCGTCGAGCAGCGCGTCGACGGCGCGCACGTCGTAGCCGACCCGCAGGTCCGTCACAGTGCGGAACAGGACCGCCCGGACCCAGGAGGGTTCGGGCGGTTCGGCCAGACCGAGCCGGGCCACGGCGTCGGCGACGAACGCGTCGACGTCCTGCGCGACGTAGCGGCGCAGGCCGAACCTGGCCTTGACGAGGCGGGCGTGCTCGTCGGTCAACCAGCCGGCCAGACTCTTGACGCTGTCATCCACCATTGCGGCAGCATGCCTTACCCGGGGCCGGGCCGCCAGGGGATCATTGAATCAGGATGCTGGTTCCGGTCGGGTTCGCGCGTCGGCTCTGGAGGCCGGCGTCACAGGTAGTCGGCGACGGCCGTGACCGTCCCGAACCGCGGGAACGTCACCCGCACCGCAAACTCGTGCTCCTCGGCCGTCAGCGCGGACATCGCGTCGGCGGCGAATTCGAGCTCGTAGCCCAGGTCCGCGGCGACCCGCGCCGTCGATTCGACGCCCATGTTGGTCATCAGGCCGCCGAACACCAGGGTGTCCACGCCCAAGTCCTTCAGGCGGGCGTCCAGCTCGGTGGTGGCGAACGCGCCGACGCTGCCCTTGACCAAGGTCACGTCGCCGGGTCGCACCAGGTCCTCGGCGAAGCCGCTGCCGGGCGGCTGCTCGGCGACGTTCGGCCGGTCGACGCGGATCAGCACGACCGGACGGCCGGCGGCGCGGAAGGCGGTCGCCAGGTTTCGGGACCGGTCCAGGACCTCCTCGCCGGTGTTCGGAGCCACCGGCAAGGAGATCAGGCGTGGCATCAGATCGATGAGAACCAGTGCGGTCGTCGGGGTCGTCGAGGTCGTCGGGGTTGTCGAGGTCGTCGGGGTTGTCGCAGTTGTCACGCGCCGACTTTAGGGGCTGAGGCCTTACTGCGGCGCCCCGCACTCCGGGCAGAACTTCGACCCGCTGGGCACGTCCACGCCGCAGCCGCCGCACGTCCCCGGCGCGTTCTGCTTCGCGCCGCACTCGGGGCAGAACTTCGCGCCGTGCGTCTCGTGGCCGCAGGACAGGCACACCAGCTGCTTCTGCGTCGTGACGTCGATCTCGGCGGCCATCGCCTCCCCGACCTCGCGGGCCCGGGAGGTGGCGGCGTTGACCTGCCCCTGGTGCCGGGCGGTCTCGACCTCGGCGGCCAGGTCCGGCGCGCAGCTGACGCACAGGCCGCGGTCGGCGCTGAAGCACCGCGCGCAGACGTAGGAAGTGCAGCGCGCACAGCGGTGGAAGTGCTGCGCGGCGGCCTCGATCGCCTGCTTGAACGAGTTGTCGCGGGCCTTGTGCCAGCCGCTCTGCACCAGGCCGTCCACGCCCTCGGCGACGTCCCAGCCGACCGAGGACGCCGCGCCGTTGGCCATGTTGGCGGCGCGGCGGATCCAGCCGGCGGCGCGCGCGGTCCTGTAGGGCTCGAAGCCGCTGCGCCAGGTGTCGCGGCAGTGCTGGCAATAGAACTCGAACTCGAAGCCGGCGTCGTTGCCGTACTGGACCGAGTGGTCGGAGTGATTGTTGCTGAACCACAGTGTGTCGGCCATGTGCCCGAAACCCCCCAAGCGAACGGTCATTGAGGGAAAGAATAGGGCTCAGCGGCGTCTCATCGACAACACCTCGTGGGCGGAGAATCCCTCGCCGGGCGGCTTGCCGTCGAAGTGGGAACCGAGGCCCGTCTCCAGTTCAGCGACGGTGAACGTCTCCTGTGCCGAGTCCCAGCGCTCCTCGACGACGGGGCGCCGCATCAGCAGCACCATGCCGCCGTGGACGACGAACAGCTGGCCGTTGACCTTGTCGGCGGCCGGGGAGGCGAGATAGGCGACCAGCGGGGCGACGTGCTCGACGGCCAGCGGGTCCATGCCCTCGGCGGGGACCTCGAAGCCGGCGAAGACGTCCTCGGTCATCTTGGTGCGGGCGCGCGGGCAGATCGCGTTGGCGCGGACGCCATAGCGCGCGCAGCCGTTGGCGGTGGCGGTGGTCAGGCCGACGATGGCGGCCTTCGCGGCGGCGTAGTTGGCCTGACCGGCGGCACCGGCGAGGAAGGCCTCGGAGGAGGTGTTGACGATGCGGCCGTAGACGGGTCCGTTGCTTGCCTTGGACTGCTCGCGCCAGTGGGCGGTGGCGTGGCGGGTCATGGCGAAGTGGCCCTTCGCGTGGACGCGCAGGACGTCGTCCCATTCCTGCTCGGACATGGAGAAGACCATGCGGTCGCGCAGGATTCCGGCGTTGTTGACGAGGATGTCGAGGGATCCGAAGGAGTCGACGGCCAGGCAAGTGAGGGACTCGGCGTAGGCGAAGTCGGAGACGTCGCCGGCCGAGGCGACGGCCTGGCCGCCGGCCTTCACGATGTCGGCGGCGGTGCGGTCGGCGATCGCCGGGTCGTGGTCGTTGACCACGACGGCGGCGCCCTGCCGGGCCAGCTCCAGGGCCTCGGCGCGGCCCAGGCCGCGGCCGGCGCCGGTGACGATGGCGGCGCGGCCGGTGAGGGAGCCGGTGAGGGAGCCGGTGAGGGATGTCGTCATAGCGAGTCAGACCTCGATGATCGTCCGGATCGCCTCGCCGGAGCGGAGCAGGTCCAGGGCTTGGTTGATGTCGTCGAGCTTGAGCCGGGCGGTGATCATGCCCTCCAGGTCCAGCCGGCCGGCGCGCCACAGCGCGATCAGGCGGCGGTACTCCCGACGGGGGTCGGCGCCGCCGTAGTAGGAGCCGAGGATGCGCTTGTTGTCGAAGAACAGCTGGAACATGTCGAAGGTGACCAGGTCGTCGTTCTTGCCGGCGCCGACCACGGTGACGGTGCCGCCGCGCCGGGTCAGCGCGTAGGCCTGCCGGACGAGCGCGGAGCGGCCGACGACCTCGAACACGTAGTCAAAGCCCGCCTTCCCGGTGACCTCGGCCTTGGCGGCGTCGGCGTCCTCGGGCTTGACCGCGCGGGTGGCGCCGAAGCGGAGGGCGGCGGCGTGCTTGGACTCCACCGGGTCGATGGCGACGATCTCGGCGGCGCCGGCGATCCCGGCGCCCTGGATCACCGAGATGCCGACGCCGCCGGCACCGATCACCGCGACCGAGGAGCCGGGCTCCACGCGGGCGGTGTTCAGCACCGCGCCGACGCCGGTGGTGACGCCGCAGCCGATGAGGGCGGCGACGTCGAAGGGGACGTCGTCGGGAATCTTCACGGCGCACTGCCAGGGGACGACCATCTCCTCGGCGAAGGTGCCGCTGCCGGCGAAGCCGTAGATGTCGGTGCCGTCGAGCCGGAAGTGGGGCTGGAAGGTCATGCCGAAGAAGATGTTGACGCACAGGTTGCCCTCGCCGCGCCGGCACGACTCGCAGCTGTCGCAGGGCGGGTTCCAGCAGACGACGACGTGGTCGCCGACCGCCACCTGGGTGACGCCGTCGCCGACCGCGACGATCTCCCCGGCGCCTTCGTGCCCGGGGACGAAGGGGGCGGGCTGGGGGATGACGCCGGTCATCGCGGAGAGGTCGGAGTGGCAGACGCCGGTGGCGCGGATGCGGATGCGGACCTGGCCGGGGGCGGGGGCGGCGAGGGTGATGTCGTCGCGGAGGGTGAGGGTTTCGCCGCCGGTTTCGAAGAGGACTGCTGCGCGCATGGGGGACCTGTTTCTGGGGGGGTGTTCGTTGTTCTTGGTTCTTGGTTCGTGGTTCTTAGGGCTGGTAGTTGAGGACGGTGTTGGCGAGGACTAGCGCGTCGTCGCGGTCGGCGGAGGTGGAGACGAGGTCGACGCGGCCGGCGCCGTCGTCCCACATCTTGACGCGCATGGTCTCGCCCGGGAAAAAGACCCCGGCGAAGCGGGTGGAGTACTCGGTCACGCGGGCCACGTCGCCGGCGAGGACGGTGTCGACGGCGGCCTTGCAGGTGATGCCGTAGGAGCACAGGCCGTGCAGGATCGGGCGGTCGAAGCCGGCCATGGCGGCGAAGTCGGGGTCGGCGTGCAACGGGTTCCAGTCGCCGGAGAGGCGGTAGAGGAGAGCCAGTTGGTCGAGGGTTTTGATCTCGACGACGTGGTCGGGAGCGCGGTCGGGGGTGGTGTCGACGGTGGAGGGACCGCGTTCGCCGCCGAAACCGCCCTCGCCACGGACGAAGATCTGGGAGTGGCTGGTCCACAGCGGACCGTCCGCGTCGGTGATAACGCTCTCAGTGCGGATGACGGCGGCTTTGCCCTTGTCCCAGATGTCGGTGACACGGCTGGTGGCGGTGGCCTGACCGGTGGTGGGGATGGGGCGGTAGAGGGTGATGGACTGGCCGCCGTGGAGGACGTTGACGAGTTGGATGTCGAGGCCGGGGTTGGAGAAGAGGGAGAAGCTGAGGGCGCCGCCGGCTACGACGGGGAAGGTGGGGAGGACTTTGAGGGTCTTTTCGTAGACGTAGGAGAGTTGGTGGGGGTCGGTCGGGGGGACGCCCGCGCCAAGGCCTAGGTGGTAGAGCTGGATGTCTTTGGGGGTCCAGGCCAGCTCGGCGGTGGCCGGGGGGGCGGCCAGGGCTTTGGTGGGGTTGATGGGCATGGGGCGGGGGTCCCTTCGGGGTGCGGGTGCGTCCTGGGGGGTGGTGGCGCTGTTTTCGGCAAACTAGAACACGTTACTGTCGGATGCAATGGTCGTTGGGGTCTGGGTGACTGGGAGTTGGATCGGTATGACGGAAGTGGGAGCTGAGGCTGGAGCTGAGGCTGTGGCTGAGGCTGTGGCTGAAGTTAATGAGCAGGTTGATATACGCCGGGCTTGGCTGGATGAGGATGAGGTGGGGTTGTCTGCGGCGCGGGTTGCGAAGAGGCGGTTGGTGGAGGAGGTGCGGCGGTTGGTGGATGTGGTTTTTCAGATGGATTGTGGGGATGTGGGGTATGGGGAGGGGGGTGATGGTGATGGTGATGGTGATGGCGAGCGTGCGGCGCGGTTCATGGCGATGGCTGCGGAAGTTGGAGCTCTTGCGGATCGTGTTGGGGAGCTGCCGCGTA
The DNA here is from genome assembly GCF_039531695.1 of Catenulispora yoronensis. NCBI lineage: Bacteria > Bacillati > Actinomycetota > Actinomycetes > Catenulisporales > Catenulisporaceae > Catenulispora > Catenulispora yoronensis. Next base: position 624 of record NZ_BAAAQN010000050.1, on the reverse strand, counting down.
TCCCGCGTGCGGAGGTCGATGGCGCGAACGTCAGCCAGGCGCGGCGGCAGGATGCTTTGCTCGTTGAGCGGTCCACGATCAATGGGCGTGGCAATCCGCTGGCCCCACCGGTGCGGATGTGGGCTGATGGTGATCTGATTCGCGCCGAGGCGTACTTCAACGCACCGTATGAGGGACCGCCAGGGCGAGTGCATGGTGCGTGGGTGGCGGCGTGCTTTGATGAGGTGCTTGGGTGCGCGCAGGGGGCGTCGGGGGCGTTTGGCTTTACAGGGACGCTCACTATTACGTTGCGGCGCGCGACTCCGCTATACACGAAGATCAGTTATGAGGCTGGGTTCTCGCATCGCGAGGGGCGCAAGATCCATGCGTGGGGTCGGTGCTATGCCAATGGGCAGTTGACGGCTGAGGCGAGTGGGGTGTTTGTCGTGCCGGTGTTTGGTGGGGTTGGGCATGGGGCGGTGTAAGGGATGTTGTCGTGTTCGTGTTCGGTAGGAAGATCAAAGACATCCCTGGAGTTAGGGCTGTCAAGTGGTGATGGGTTCGTGCTGGTTTGTCCAGGCGGTGGCTTCGTCGTAGAGGGTGCCGGTTTTCAGGCAGCCGTGCAGGATCCCGACGAGGCGGTTG
>NZ_BAAAQN010000049.1:0-99443 GCF_039531695.1 Catenulispora yoronensis | reverse complement strand
GCCGGCGGCGGTGCCGGCGGTGCCGTGGTGCGCGCCCTGACCGCCGCCGGGGCCACCGTCCTGGCCGTGGACGCCGGCGCCGACCACGCCGAGCGCGGCGCCGCCGCGGCCGTGGCCCCGGACCGCGCCGTCCCGGCCGTGGTCGACCTGCTCGACTTCGAGGCCACCCAGGCCTTCGCCGCGACCGTGCTGGCCGAGCACGGCCGGGTGGACGGCCTGGTCCACCTGGTCGGCGGCTGGCGCGGCTCGAAGTCCTTCGGCGAGACCAAGCTGGAGGACTGGGACCTGCTGCACCGGCTGCTGATCCAGACCACCCAGCACACCTCGCTAGCCTTCGCCGAGGCGCTCGCCGCCGGCGACGGCCGCTTCGTCCTGGTCTCGGCCACCGCGGCCGCGGCCCCCACGGCCGGCAACGCCGCCTACGGCGCCGCCAAGGCCGCCGCCGAGGCCTGGACGCTGGCCCTGGCCGACCAGTTCGCCAAGGACGGCGGCACCGCCGCGGCGCTGGTGCTGGTCGTCAAGGCCCTGCTGACCGACGCCATGCGCGAGGCCAAGCCGGACGGCAAGTTCCCGGGCTACACCCACGTCGACGACCTCGCCGCCGAGATCGCCGCCGCCTGGGACCGCCCGGCCGCCGACCTCAACGGCACCCGCGTCCGCCTGGCGCCCTGACCCGTGCCCGTCCCGCCCGCCCGCACCCGAATAGGAACGCCGTGACCATCACCCGCCGCCACGACCCCGAACACCGCGGCTTCGCCAGCGACAACTACGCCGGGATCCACCCCGAGGTCCTGGAGGCGATCGCGGTCGCCAACGGGGGCCACCAGATCTCCTACGGCGAGGACGTCTACACCGAGCACCTCCAGGAGGTGTTCCGCGGCCACTTCGGCGAGCGTGCCGAGGCCTTCCCGGTCTTCAACGGCACCGGGGCCAACGTGGTGGCCCTGGACGCGATGAGCGAGCGCTGGGGCTCGGTGATCGCCGCCGGCACCGCGCACATCAACGTCGACGAGTGCGGCGCCCCGGAGAAGATGGGCGGCCTGAAGCTGCTCACCGTCGACACCCCCGACGGCAAGCTCACCCCGGACCTGATCGACACCCACGCCTGGGGCTGGGGCGACCAGCACCGCGCGCAGCCCCTGGTCGTGGCCATCACCCAGAGCACCGAGCTCGGCACCTGCTACACCCCCGAGGAGATCAAGGCCATCTGCGACCACGCCCACGAGCGCGGCATGAAGGTCTTCCTCGACGGCTCCCGCCTCTCCAACGCCGCCGCCACCCTCCAGCGGCCCTTCCGCGAGTTCACCACCGACGCCGGCGTCGACGTCCTCACCTTCGGCGGCACCAAGAGCGGCCTGCTGGCGGGGGAGTGCGTCGTGCTCCTCAACCCCGAGGCCGCCCACGGGGTGATGTACCTGCGCAAGCTGTCGATGCAGCTGGCCTCCAAGATGCGCTTCCTGTCGGCCCAGTTCGAAGCCCTCCTCGGCGGCGACCTGTGGCTCCGCAACGCCTCCCACGCCAACGCGATGGCCCAGCGCCTGGCCGCCGCCGTCCGCGACATCCCGGGCCTGCGCCTCACCCAGGAGGTCCAGGCCAACGCGGTCTTCGCGATCCTGCCCCCGGAGGTCACCGAGCGCCTCCAGAAGCACTTCCGCTTCTACACCTGGGACGAGCACACCGGCGAGGTCCGCTGGATGTGCTCCTTCGACACCACCGAGGCCGACATCGACGCCTTCGCGGCGGCGGTGCGCGACGAGATGAAGGCGGCTTGATCGGGGTTTGATCGGGGCGTGATCGCCGGCGATCGGGGCCCGACCGCCGGCGAGGCACCGCCGATTAAATCGGTTGTCCGATCAACGGCGCCCCGCCACACTTAAACGCAGACGAACCGAAGCCGAGATCGGAAGGAAGGCAAGGCCATGACCGTCGCAGCGACCCGACTGTGCGTCCTCCGGTGCCTGTGCCTTATCAGCCTTCCGGAGGAGATCTCGGCCTGACCGTCAGCACCACCTGACGGTCCCAGAGGCCGCCCGCCGGAAGAAACCCCGGCGGGCGGCCTCTTTGTGTCACCCCGACCAAGCTTCCGTAGCCCAATTGGTAGAGGCCCGGCGTTCAGAGCGCCGGAAGTGCGGGTTCGAATCCCGCCGGAAGCACCAGGCGCCGCGCACTTCCCCGCGCGGCACCGAGCACCCGTGCTGGAACTGGAATACAGCCCGGTCTGAGAAGCCGGGGCCCGCGAGGGCATGTGGGTTCGATCCCCATCGGGTGCACAGCGGCACGCTGCTACGGCCCTCACCGGACCCGGCGTGCCGTCGAGACCCGGGGCCTCATTCCGACGGCTCGGGAGGGCGGCTGCAACCCGCTTGGTTACCGGTTCGACTCCGGCCCGGGTCTCTTCTCGGATCAGCGGTCTGCGTTCTCGCAGACGCTATTGAGGCTTCATTGGGGCTTCGGCACCTGCCACAGGGTTATGGTGCCGTCGCCGTTGGCGATCGCCAGCGTGCGGCTGTCGGGGCTGAACGCGACCATGTTGATGATGGAAGCAGTGCTGGGCAGACTCGCGACGATCTTGAGCGTCGAGGGGTCCCAGACGACGACGGAGGCCGCGTTGGCGCCCCCGCCGGCCAGGCTGCGGCCGTCCGGGCTGAAGGCGATGCCGCTGAGGGCGCCGGAGGTGTACGGCGTCGGGAGGCTGAGATTGTCGCTGATCTTCGTGAGGCCGGCCACCGCCCACAGGCTTTGGCCTGTCTCGTTCGAGTCGATGGCCAGCATGTGGTCGTCGGGGCTGAAGGCCAGAGCCGTGACACTGTTGATCTCGATGGGCGAGCGGATCTGGGCTTGGGTCGCGACGTTCCAGAGGCGGACATAGCGGGTGTGGCTGTCGTGGTCTCCGGTACCGCCGGTGGCGAGGATCTTTCCGTCGGAGCTGAAGGCCACGGCCCGGATCGTCGTTGCCCAGGTACCGCCCGGATCGGTCGGGTCCCCGATGGTCTTGCCGAACTGGCGGCCGTCCGGAACGGTCCACAGCCGAACGAGATCCTCGTCGTAGCCGGCGGCGAGGAGTGTTCCATCGGGGCTGAATGCCAGAGAGCGCACGTTGTTGCCCTCTGACGGCGTCATGGGCACGCCGATCCGCTTGCGGGAGGCCGTGTCCCACAGGGTGATGGTGTCGTCGCCGGGGTCGACACTGGCGGTGGCCAGGATGCGGGTGTCGCGGGTCAACGCCATCGAGCCGGCATCGGCTGTGAATGCGCTGCCGGTCTCCTTCAGGGTTTTTGTGTTCCAGAGCTGGACGTTGCCGGTTGATGTCCTGGTGAAGACGGTTTGGCCGTCGGCACTGAACGCGACGTCCTGGACGCTGTAGAGGCCGTTCTGCGTGTCGGTGAGGACGGTTATGGTGCGGGGATCCGCTGGATTGGGCGTGGGGGAGCTCGGCGCGGTCGGGGCTGTGGTTGTGGTCGTGGTCGGTGTGGTGCCGGAGGTCGAGGGCGATGTGGGCGCGGCGGGGCCCTTCGTGTGGGGCGAGTGCGTCGGCGAAGGCCACAAGCTCTTGACCGCGACACCGGTCGCGCCGACTGCCAGGATGCCGATCGTGAGGGCCGAGCGGCGAGTGAGATGGCGGGTGTCGGTGCTGGTCGAAGGAGGTGCTGCTGCCGGCTCCGGAATCGCCTCCGCATCGAGAGTGAGGGCGGGTTCGGTGGCGACTGAAGCAGAGGGGACTGGCGTGTCGGCGCTGTCGCTGCTGCTGTCGTCGTCGCTGTCGTCGTCGCTGTACCGCGACAGCACCTCGTCGATCGCAGAGTTCTGTGCGTCGATGAGGCTGTACACGGCAGCAGGCCACGGCTTTGACGTCGGAGCCAGCGTCCCGATCTCGGCCAGTATCCCCGCCGGGTCGGGCCGGGCGGCCGGGTCCTTGGCCAGGCAGGAGGCGACCAGCGCTCTCAGCCGCGGGTGCACCGCGTCCAGATCCGGCTCCTGGTGGACCACGTTGTAGAGAATCTGTGGCACTCCCGGCCCCCGGAACAGATCCTGCGCGGTGCAGGCCGCGAACAGGACAGCGCCGAGCGCGAAGACGTCGCTGGCGGCGGTCGCCGTCCTCCCCTCGGCCTGCTCCGGCGCCATGTAGCCCGGCGAACCGATCAGGAACCCGGTCCCGGTGACCGCGCTGCCGAATGGCTGGTCGGCGGCACGAGCGATACCGAAATCGATGACGCGCGGACCGTCCTCGGCGAGCAGGATGTTGGACGGCTTGAGATCCCGGTGCACCAAACCGACCCGATGCACCTCGATCAGAGCCCTGGCAAGCCCGGCCGCCAGCCGCCGCACAGCCTCGTACGGCAACGGCCCGCACTCCGCGAGAACCGAGGACAACGCCGGCCCCCGGACGAACACCGAGGCCAGCCACGGCGTCTCCGCATCCGCGTCGGCATCGACGACGGCGACGGTGTACGCGCCCGAGACCCGACGCGATGCGGCGACCTCGTGACGAAAACGCTTGCGAAAGTCCTTATCCGCAGCCAGCGCGGCATGCACAGTCTTCACCGCGACCAGACGCCCATCCCCACCACTGGCGAGCAACACCCGCCCCATACCCCCGCGCCCCAACTCGGCAATGACCCGATATTGCCCGACACGCCGCGCCTGATCAGCGCTTACTGCTTCCACATGACACCTCAGCCCCCGCCAACCACCGCTGATGTGCATCAGCATCCGGATACGACCATCATTTTTCCACCGAACCACGACCCCCGACAGGCCGATCACACAACTCGCCCGACCAAGCCCGGTGGTCCCCGACCGGCGCACCACCGCACCGACCCGATCCCGTCAGTCCGAAGTGCGATGCTGAGGGCATGATGCTCACGTTCGACGCCGACCTGTGGCTCTGGGACGCGCGGAAGGCCGACAGTTGGACCTTCGTCAGTGTGCCTGCCGACCTCAGCGAGGAGATTCGGGACCTGGTGAGCGGCCCACGGCGGGGCTTCGGGGCGGTGCGGGTGCGCGTCACCGTCGGCGACAGCAAGTGGGACACGTCGATCTTCCCGGACAGTGCGAATTCCTGCTATGTCCTGCCGATCAAGAAGGCCGTTCGCAAGGCCGAGGAGATCGAAGTGGGAGACACGGCGCACGTGGCCATCGAGCTCATCGACCTCTGACTCACGAGTTGAGGTGGAGCCACCAGGTGATGCCTTCGCCGATCGTGGTGAACCCGCAGCTGCGATAGAGAAGGCTGCCCTCCTCCGTCGCGTTCAGCACGACCCGCGACGCCCCGGCCTCCCGCGCGGCGGAACAGACCGTCCGCAGCAAGGCGGTCCCCAGCCCACGGCGGCGAAACCGAGGCCAGACCTCCATATCGAACACTCCGGCGATCCCGTCCGCGCCCCCGTCGTAGAACGACCACGCGCGCCCGGCGAACCGCCGCGGCCGGTCGGACGGCCTCACGTCGGCTGGTCGGTTATACGCAGCTGCGTACCAGGCCACCGACGGCTCCTGACGCGTCAGCCTCAGCCGATCACCGTAGTCGGCGTGTTCGCCCTCGTAATCGAGCGTCGTGGTCTGGAGCTCGACGCGGCCATCCCTGTCGCCTCCATCGGCCACAACCGCGGCCAGCGACGCCGCCATCCACCTGATCGCCCATCCGCGCTCGAAGCCGCACTCCCGCAGCGCCGACGCATCGACCCCCGTGTTGAGCCAAACCCCGACCGATGACCGTCCACGAGCCAGCGCGATCTGAACCCCGTGCCGGACCGCCGCCGTGTCGAGCTCGCGAGGAAACATCAGGTTCAAACCATCGGGACCATCCGTCCACGTCAGCGCCCCGTCATCCCACGACTCGCCACCGAGCACATCGGCCTGGGTCCGGAACCAGGAGGTCTGGACCCGCTCGCAATCCGCAACCATCACCCCAGCAGGCTAGTGCGGCGCCGCGTTGGTCCTTCGGGGGTTGCCGGTCGGCTGGGGGGTCGCATACTCCCGGCGGGTGACTCCGGATGGCTACGGTACTCCCCGAGGCCGACGCGCTACAGATCATTGACATCCGTGGGCTGATTCGAAGGCTGGGGTGTGGAACCTAGCGTCGATCCCATGAAACGCCATCGCCGCATCAGCGCTGTGACAGTCATGGCGCTCACCGCCCTCGCCACCGGGACCGGCGCCGGGTTCGCCGCCACGCCCACACCGTCGGCCACATCGGTGGCCAGGCAAGCGTTCGACGCCGCACTGGCCACGGCCACCGCGCCCACGCGCTCCTTCCAAGGCACGCTCCCCGCGCCGACCGGCCCCTACGCCGCCGGCGAGGACGTCATCCACCTCACCGATCGGAGCCGTCTCGATCCGTGGGTGCCGTCATCCGGCCCCCGCCAATTGACCGTCACGATGGTCTACCCGGCTGTCCCCGGGACCGGGACTCCGGCCCCTTATATGACCTTGGCCGAGGCAGCCGGACACATCCAGCAGGCGAAGATACCGGCGAGCTCCGGCCTCACCCCACAGAACGTTTCCAGCATCACCACTCACGCCTTCGACGGTGCGCGGCCGCACCGCGGCAAGTATCCGCTGGTGGTCCTCTCGCCCGGGTTCGGGGACCCGCGCATGGTGCTCACCGCGCTCGCGACCGACCTGGCCAGTCACGGCTTCATCGTCGCGCTCGTCGGCGACACCCACGGGGACAGCGGCGAGACGCTGGCGAACGGCGAGACACCGCCGTGCGCGATCTGCGATGACCCGACTCTCGACATGGACACGGTCACCGCCAGCCGCGCACTGGACGTGTCCTTCGTCATCGACCAGTTGACCCACGGCAATACCGCGTGGCCCCTGGCCCACCTGATCAACAAGCACGAGATCGGCATGGCCGGACACTCCATCGGCGGAGCGGCGGCCGCCACCACGATGATCGCCGACCCGCGAGTACTGGCCGGGGTGGACATGGACGGAAGCTTCTACCCGACCCCGATGCCCGGCCAGATCAACCGGCCGTTCCTCATGCTGGGCAGGGCCGGCGTCCACTCTGCCGGTGGTGGCGACCTTACGTGGGGCCAGGCCTGGGCCGCCCTCGGCGGCTACAAGAGGTGGCTGGCGGTCACCGGCGCCGACCACCCCAGCTTCACCGACGTGGACCTGCTCGAGCAGGAGGCCGGGTTCCCGACGCCGCCCCTGGACCCCGAACGTGGAATCGTGATCACGCGCGAGTACGTGACGGCGTTCTTCGACCAGACGCTGAAGGGGATTCACAGTCCGCTGCTGGACGGCCCCACGCCGAACAATCCGGAAGTGATCTTCCAGCCCTAGTGCAGCGCCGCGTTGATGCTTCGGGGGGTTCATGCGGCTTTGAGTGGGCTGCCGTCGTAGGTCCAGCGGTAGGGCTTGGCGTCGTGTTCGTCGTAGGCCAGGACGAAGGTATCGATGGCCGCGGCCAGTTCGTCGCAGGAGACGAACTGGCCGCGGCATGCCGCCCGCCGGCCACGCCCAAATCGACGCCGTCATCAACGGCGATGCTTCGGAAGCCCCGAAGACGCCCTCGACTGCGCCCTCGACTGCGCCGTCGGCCTCTACCTCGGCGACCCCGCCAACTGACCGGCAACTCCCGAAGGACCAACGCGGCGCTGCACTAGGGGCGGGGACCGACCCGACAGGGGCGTCCATCCGCGGCGGCTCCGCCAGCTCCCGCAACCGCCCGGTGACTCGGCGAATTCCTGTCTTTCGCGCCGGCCCCGCGTGGTGCAAGGATGTCTCCTCGAACTCGGGCGGTGCGATGATCTTTGGGGGCAGTATGGAGCCGTTGGGTCCGGGCGATCCGGTCCGGGTGGGCGGCTATGAGTTGTTGGGTCGTCTGGGGGCGGGCGGTATGGGGAAGGTGTACCAGGCGCGGTCGCCCGGTGGGCGGTTGGTGGCGGTGAAGGTGGTTCATGCCGATTTGGCGCGTGATCCCGGCTTTCGGCGGCGGTTCGCTGCTGAGGTGGAGGCGGCGCGGAGGGTCGGCGGGCACCACACGGCGGGGGTGGTGGACGCTGATCCGGGCGCCGATCCGCCGTGGTTGGTGACGTCGTTCGTGGCGGGGCCGTCGTTGGCGCGGGTGATCGAGCGGGACGGGCCGTTGGACGGCGCCGGGCTGCGGCGTCTGGGCGCGGGCCTGGCGGAGTCGCTGGTGGCGATCCACGCCTCGGGGCTGGTGCACCGGGATCTGAAGCCGTCGAACGTGCTCATGGCCGACGACGGCCCGCGAGTCATCGACTTCGGGATCGCCCGGGCCCTCGACGCGACCGCCATCACCCGCACCGACGTGGTGGTCGGCACGCCTGGGTTCATGGCGCCGGAGCAGATCGCCGGAGAGCCGATCGGCCCGCCGTGCGATGTGTTCTGCCTCGGTCAGCTGTTGTGCCACGCCGCGGGAGTCGCCCCGTTCGGCGAGGGTTCGGCGCAGGTGATGCTGTATCGGATCGTCAATCAGGAACCTGATCTCTCGACGGTCCCGGTGGAGCTGCGGCCGGTGGTCGCCGGTTGCCTGGCCAAGGACCCGAAGGAGCGGCCGACGGCGGCGCAAGTGCTGTCCTGGCTGACTGACGCGCCTGAGAGCGCGGCGATTGCGACGCCTGCGGTGCCCGCAAAGATCGCGGAGATCACAGAGATAGCGGTGATTGAGGCTGAAGGCGTTCCCTCGGGCGCGGTGGAGACGCCACCACCGCCGACTCTGGCTGCGTCACCTGCCACGCTGGCCGCATCCTCGCCGACCTGGCCCCCAACGCCGCCGACCGAAACCGCCCCGGCGCCGACCATCGCTGCACCATCCACCCCGCTGCCGAGTCTGCCCCACACCGAGCACTCGCTAAGCCCGGCGACCTCGCCCAACCTTCCTCGGCCGACTCGCCGCCGCCTCATAGCGGCAAGCGTCGGCCTGGTCGGCGCAGGCGGCGCGACCACCGCCTGGCTCCTAGGCCGCGGTTCCCCGACGACCCCGAGTGCCTCCAGCACGGCCACCAGCGGAGGAGGAACCGGCGGCGACACTGGAGGAGGAGCGGGCGGCGCAACCCCATCCGCCAGCACCGGCACCAGCCCGACCAACCCGTTCGCCGTCAAAAACTCCGACCCGCTCGACGTCTACATCTTCTCGGGCCTCTACGGCGCCGACTACGCCACGGACTTCGAGGACATGTACAAGTCGAAGTACCCCGGCGCCACGCTCACGCACGAGGGCTCCCAGGACGTCACCGGCGACCTCCAGCCCCGGTTCGACGCCGGCAACCCCCCGGACGTCATCGCCAACTCCGGCGCCAAAGAGCTCCAGCAGGCCGTGCTGTACAAGAACGGCCAGCTGGCCAACCTGGACAAGCTGCTGAACGCACCGTCGATCGACGATCCGACCAAGAAGGTCCGCGACATCCTGTTGCCCGGCACCGCCGAGATCGGCCTGATCGGCTCGAACATGTTCTCGCTGAACTACGCCCTCACCATCTGGGGCCTGTGGTACTCCAGCACGCTGTTCCAAAAGAACAACTGGCAGGTCCCGAAGACCTGGGACGACTTCATGACCTTGTGCGCCGCCATCAAGAGCACCGGTATCGCCCCGTTCTGCCACCAGGGCAAATATCCGTACTACATGATGGTGCCGCTGATGGACCTGGTCGCCAAGAACGGCGGCCCGGACGTGATGACGGCCATCGACAACCTGGAGCCGAACGCCTGGAAGTCCGACGCGGTCAAGAACTCCGTCGACGCCATCTACATGCTGGTGGACAAGGGCTACATGCTCCCCGGCACCGAGAACCTGACCCACATCGAGTCCCAAGCCCAGTGGAATCAGGGCAAAGCCGCGATCATCCCCTGCGGCTCGTGGCTGGAGGCCGAACAGCTGGCCACCACCCCGGCGGACTTCGGCATGGCGGTGTTCCCGATGCCCTCGCTCAGCGGGGACAAGTTGCCGCAGACCGCCGTCCGGTCCGAGGCCAGCGAGCCGTTCATCGTCCCGGCCAAGGCCAAGAACCAGGCCGGCGGCCTGGAGTTCCTGCGCCTCATGTGCTCCAAGGCCGGCGCCGCCTCCTTCGCGCAGAAGACCAACACGCTGCCGGTGGTCAAGGACGCCATCACGCCGGACCTCGCGGCCCGGCTCAAGCCGGGCCTGAAGTCCAGTCACGACCAGTACCAAGCGGCCAACGGCCACGTCTTCAACTGGTATCACTCGTACTGGTACAGCCAGATGCAGTCGGACCTCGACCTCGCCATGGGCCAGCTGATGTCCAGCACGATCAAGCCGGACGAGTTCATCAGACTGGCCCAGCAGGCCGCGGACAAGTGCGCGTCCGACTCCTCGATCCAGAAGTTCCGACGGCCCACTGGCTGACCGTGCCCGCGCCTGACTAGCCGACCCCGTCGGAGTCCGACGCGGCAGTCAGCAGCCCAGTAAGAACACTGCGAACGGCCTGAGCGAACGGGTCGCGCGGTGCGGCGTCGCCGGCCTTGGCCAGCGCGGCGAACAGGTGCGGATGCTGTTCAGGAGTGGCGGCGACCATGAACGGCTGCTGCGGCGCCGTGGCGCGGGCGAAGAGGGTGACGATGCCCGTCATCAGCCCGACGGCTTCGAGTTTCGACGTCGTCGGGCAGTCGACGGGTTCCAGCATCCACAGGCACCGGTCGAAGAAGTCCATCGTGTGCGGCCCGTACGAGAGATCGCGCTGCAAGGCATCGGGCAGCCAGGGGTGGTCGCGCATGTTGCCGAGCTGGAGCCGGGCGACGGCCACGAGGTCGTCGAGCCACGCTCCGGTCGGCTCGGCCGGCGAGAGCTCGGCGACGGCGGCGTCGACCATGAGGTCGAGCAGATCCTCGCGCGACTCCACATACCGGTAGAGCGAGGGCGCGGCGGTCCCCAGGGCGACCGCGACGGCCCGCATGGACACCGCGGCGAGGCCGCCCGCGTCGGCGATCCGGATGGCGGCGGCGGTGATGTCAGCACGGCCCAGCGAGGGGACGGGGCCACGTGCGCCGCGTTCGGGTCGGGTCCAGACGCTCGTGCGGTTCGCGGTGCTCACAGACATCAGTGTAAACTGCTAACACTGTTCGCAGTAATTGGGGTGTCACACCGGGAGGTCATGGACATGCGCGTACATTCGGCGGACGGCTCGCCCCTCACCGTCCACACAGTGGGCGACGGCCCCGGGATCGTGCTGCTGCACGGCGGGGGACTGCGCGAGAGCCACTACCGGCGACTCGCCAAGGCCCTGGCCGCCGGCGGGTTCGCCGTCCACCGCTACAACCGCCGCGGCCGTCCCGACACCGCGCCGGTGACCGGCGACGAGACGATCGCCACCGACGTGGAGGACCTGGCGGCCGTGCTCGCGGCCACTGGCGCGCGGAGTGCCTTCGGCCACAGCGGCGGCGGCTTCGTGGCGCTCCAGGCGGGCATGGCGTCGCAGACGGCTGCGATGCTGGACCGGATCGCCGTCTTCGACCCGGGGCTGTACATCGACGGCCGGCCGGCCGGCGGCTGGATCGACGAATTCGAACGCTGGGTCGCCGCGGGCGACTACGTCCACGCCTTCGCCGTGCTGACCAAATACACCTACCCGGACGACCTGAAGGGCAGGATGCCGTTCGGCATCGCAAAGATCTTCGGCAACCTCTTCTTCAAGACGCCGATCGGCAAGGACATGGCCGAGGTGATGCCGAGCTTCGGACCCGAGATCCGGCGCATCGCCGAATCCGAGGGCCCGGCCTCGAACTACGCGTCGATCAAAGCCAGAACCTTGCTGCTGGCGGGCACCAAGAGCCCCGGCTACTTCCTGGAGAACTGCCGTGCCGTCGCGGCGGAGCTCGCCGACGGGGAGGCCAGGGCCGTCAAGGGGAATCACACGCTGCCCAATGTCGCGGCCGCGTCCATCGTGAAGCCGCTGATCGCGTTCTTCGGGGAGGGGGTCTCGCCCGACCGCGAGGCTCGGTGACAGGCGTCGATCCCTGACACGCCCCCGTTCGGAGTAATGACGTCGCGGCGTCCGGGTCGGGTGCCACCGTGCAGTACATGACCGGCGCCATCACGACCGACACGAGCCGCCCGCTCACCGGCACCACCCTGCTTCCGGGGCGGACCGCCGAGGCGCGGGAGCCGGCCGGGCCAGCCGGGGCGGCCGGGGCGGCGAGGCCGGCGTTCGGCGTGACGCCAGGTCGCCGACGCCACCTGGCGGCGATGGCAGTGGTGGCGCTGACCGTGTTCGCGGCCACGCTGGCGGGGGCCCGGGTGTTTCCGGGCTACAGCTTCGACATGCGTCAGTACACTGCCAACGCCCTGGTCCTCGATGGCGAGAGCCGGGCGCGGGCTGTCCACGACGCCGCTGTGGCCTGGTGTTCGGGCCGGGCCTCCGCCGACGCCGCGACGAGGCGGATCATCCCTGTGCTGGCCCGCGACGGCAGGCCCGACGATCAGGCCCAGTGCGTGAGCGACGCTGCCGGTTGGGACACTCGCGTCAGCCCTCGCTACACCGCGATCTTCACGGCGCGCGTCGGCGTCGCGGCCATGTATGCCCCTTTCCTGGTCGTGTTCGGCACCTTCTGGGGCATGTGGGTCGCGGCGGGAACGCTGGCGGCCGCGGGCGGTCTGCTCACCGCCGCCCTGGTCGCCGCCATCGGCGGGTCGGTCAGGGCGGCGGTGGCCGGGCAGATTCTGTTCGCGGTTCTTCCGATCGGGTCGTGGTGCGCCCAGCCTTTGTCGGAGGGGCCCATCGACGTGTTGGTGTTGATCGTGCTGGTCGGGGCCGCGCTGCTGCTGGGCAACAGGCGGCCCCGCGTGGGCGCGTGCCTTCTCGTCGCGGGGCTTGTCGCAACGATTGCTGCAAAGGAGTCCACGGCCACTGCGTTATGCGCCGGGCTGCTTGTCGCCGCCGGTATGGGCCTGACGCGTCCCGGAATCGGGACGCGTCGCCCGGCAACTGTGCTTCTGCTCGCGCTGGCCGGCGTCGGCGCGGCCGGCACTGCGGCCTGGTCTGCCTATAGAGGTGACCCAGGCATCGCCGAGACCTTGCAGGAGCTGTTCACGGTGTGCTTCACCAGCCCGGATGTCACCCATCCTTGGCAGCGACTGCTGACCCTGAATCAGGGCTTTTGGTTGATGGAGGTCCGACGGCAGGCCACTATGCCCTTCGGCATCGCCGCACTGTCCGTCGCCGGCCGGCTGTTGTGGACCAAGTCTTCCCGCGCCGCACCGTTGCTGACAGTTCCGGTCCTCATCGGCATCGGCACGGTCTGCGTCCATCCCCATTTCGCCGAGGCGCCTCGTCTGCTCAGCACCGCGTGGATCACCTGCGCGGTCGGATTGGCCATGGCTGTCGACCGGTTCAGCGCGGTCCGGTCACAAACGCCAACGGAGGCGCGATGGCCTGGGCGTCGACTTGTTCGCCGACCCACAGACCGATGAACAACAGGGCCGTGGCCTCCACGAGGCTTGCGCGCTCCAGGCCCCCGGCGGCCAAGGGTTCGCAGCCGATGTTCCGCACCAGCTCGCGGGCTCTGGCGAGGGAGGCCTCGTCGTCGCCGCAGAGGGGTACGGCCAGTGGTCGTCCGTCGAAGACGGGCGGCTGCATGCGCCATACGTCTTCGTGGCAGACGTTGAAGGCCTTGATCACGTGGGCTTCCGGCGCTGCCGCGGCCAGACGTTGGGCGGCGGAGGGGCCACCTTCGGTCAGGAGGCGGAAGCCGGGCCCGATCGGGTTGGAGCAGTCGAGGACTGCTTTGCCTTCGAGCGCCGAGCGCAGGGCGCCGACCACGTCCGCGCCTGCCGCGTAGGGCAGGGCGGCCAGCACCACGTCGTCGGCGGCTTCGGCAGCTGTGCGCAGGTCGGCGGGCTTCGCCCCGTCGCCGATGCGGCTTGCGAGTTGTTCCGCTTTGCCGACGTCACGCCCCCCGATGATCACCTCGTGTCCGGCCCGCACCCACTGGGTGGCGAGCGCGTCGGCCATGTTGCCCGTTCCCAGCACGCCGATCCGCATAATCGTCTCCTCTCCGGCCGTCGCTGCGGCCTCTTTGATCGTCCGTACTGACGCTAGAAGGCGGATCGGGCACCATTTGGTATGTGACCACTGATGTATTCCTCGCCGACTGCCGGGCCCGGCTTGCCTTCGACCTGCTCTCCAACACGTGGAACTCCGTCGTCCTCTGGGCCCTGCGAGACGGCCCCCGCCGCCCCGTCGAGCTGCGGGAACACATCGGCGGCATCAGCTCCAAGGTCCTCACCGAGACCCTGCGGCGATTGCAGTTCAACGGCCTGGTCGACCGGCAGGCGCAACCGGAGTCGGTGTCGGGAGTCGAGTACGAGCTCACAGCCCTGGGCCGGTCCCTGCTGGCACCGATCGAGGCCTTCGGCGCCTGGGCCTTCGAGCACGGCGACGAAGTCATGGCGGCCCAGGACGCGGCGTGCGCTAGGGAAACGCCTGATCTCCGCCCTGCTCCCGCCCCCTAGCGTTGAGAGCAACAGCCAGCCGCAGGGGGAGAGACCGCGATGATCAGGTCGAAGGCGCTTCACGTCAGCTCGATGAGCGCGTTGGTGGCGATGATGGCCGCGGGGTGTGCGTCGCAGCCGACGAAGCAGTCCGCTGTCTCGATCATCTCCGCGACGGACCAGCCGTCGCAGACGACTGCGACGGCCGCAACGGGCACGACTTCGACGTCCGCGACCTCCAAGACATCCGCGACCTCGCCGAAGTCGTCGGCGTCGGCGACCGGTCATTCCAGCCGTTCCTCCGCGCCCAGCGCCTCCAGTACTTCCAGCGCCTCCACTGCCTCCAGCACCCCCAGCGCCTCGCACTCGTCGGCGTCCGGGCCCCTTCCGGCGAGCGCCAAGGGTGATCACCAGAAAGTCGTCGAGCTGATGGACGCCGTCGGGTCCTCGCACCTGCCGATCCACCGCACCGCGTCGCTCGGTGCCTCGTCGAAGGTGTACCAGGTCGCGGACGCGAAGTACCGCGACGCCCTCGCCGACCTCAGCGCCACCGGCTACGGCGACGCCGAGTCGTCGGCGAACACGTACATCCTGATCCTCGGCCAGCTGAAGCCGGTCCGCCCTGTGCCGGACGTGGTCGACGGCACGCTGGAGGCGATGGGCGCGCGGAACGTCGTCCCGGAGACCAAGCTCGGCACCCACGCGACAGCATCGTCGCTGGTGATGAGCTGCGGAGACTTGGCGAGCGGCTACAGCATCTGCGTCTGGATGGGCGGCACGAACGGGGACCTGTTCATGGGCGCGTTCGAGGCGCCGCCCGGGACGGGTGTGAAGGAGACCGCCGTGCTGTCCGAGACTGTGTTCGGCTACGTGGCGCCCTAAGGCCACGCCACATCAGGCCAGGCCCGGCTCAGGCCACATCTGGCTAAGGCCAGGCCTAGTAGTGTGTCGCCGCTAATGTTTGGGATATAGGTGGCGGAGTTGGGTGCGGGCGTCGTCGGTGGTGAAGTGCCACCGGACTTGGCGTTGAACGGTGTTGACGGTGTCGGCCCAGGCGGCCAGTTCGGTGTTGAGCAGGTCGAGATCATGGATGCGTCGGTCCAGGCATTGTCTGGTGAGAGCGGACAGTTCGATCTCGGCGATGTTGAGCCAGGACCCGTGTTTGGGGGTGTGGTGGATCTCCAGCCGCTGAGCCAGGGCGAAGGCCTCCTGGGGTGGGAAGGCCTCGTACAGCGAGGCGGTGTTGTGGGTGTTGAGGTTGTCCATCACCAGGATGACCTGGTCGGCGTCGGGGTAGTCCTGGGTCAGCAGGTGCCGGACTTGGCCGGCCCAGTCGATCCGTGTGCGCCGGGGGCGGGCGTCGATCCTGCGCCAGCCGGCCAAAGGCTCGACCCAGCAGAAGATCGAGCAGGTGCCGTGGCGCAGGTATTCGGAGTCCTCCCGCCGGTCGCGCCGTGGGGCTGCGGGGATCGGGTCGCGCACGTGTCCAAGCAGTTGGTAGGGCTTCTCATCCATGCACACCACCGGGCGCCGGGGATCGTAGGGGCGGGCGTAGACGGCGAGCACGTCCTCCATGGCAGCCGCGAACTGCGCGCTGGCCTTCGGCGGGATCGTCCAGCACTTCCTCAGATGAGGGCGCAGCTGTGTTTTTTTAACACCCGGCCGATGGTGGAGTGGTCCAGGTCGGGGATGTCCTGGACCAGCGCGACGTGCTTCTCCAGCAGCCGCAGGCTCCACCGGGCGTGACCGGCCGGCGGCGCCGAGCAGGCCAGCGCGATCAGCCTGGCTTCGACCTCGCCGGTCACCGGTGAGGCCACCGGCGGGAACGGCCGCTGTTTACGCCCGATCGTGGCCCACACGTCGCCGCCGGTCTCGGCGAACCGCTTGGCGACCAGCCGCAGCATCTCGCCCGAGACACCGAGCCGAGCCGCGATCACCTCATTGGGATCCTCCACACCCACGGACCTGTCCAGCGCAAGCAGTACCCGTGCTCGCCGGATCATCGAGGCCGGATGAACCCCGGTCCTGGTGACCCGAACCAACTCCTCACGATCAGCCAGCGTCAAAACAACCGGCCGCTTCTTCTGCGAAGACATCACAGTCCTGACTGACAAAAGGGAAGACAGGCTCAACACCACCAGCCCCCACCAGGCACACCATGACTAAGCAGCGACACTCTACTAGCTCAGGCCACGCCTACACCGACGGATAGCCGCCAGTAGCTGTTCCGGGCAGCACCGACGTGCTGTTGATCGCGGCCACCGCGGGTTCCTCCTCGCCCGGACCGTGGATCTTGTGGACGAGCCCGGACGCGACGTCCGTCACCTTGTCGGCAACGGTCTTCGTCGCGGAGGTGGCGTGCTCGCGCAGGCTCGCCCGCGCGTCCGCCACGGTCGGCTGCTGGCTGATGTCGTGCGCCTTGCGCTTGATCTGCTCGTATCGCTCGCGGCCGGCGTGCGCGCCGGCGACGTAGCCCACGGCGAGGCCGGTGGCCAGGGTCATCGCTCGCTTCATGGTGTCCTCCTTGGGGGCTGGTCTCGTTCCTGATGACCAGGTCTGACGTCGGCAAACGCGATGGGCCCCGTTTGGCGGGTGGCGAAGGGGACATCCGGTGGGCCGGAAACGACTTCTCAGGCGAGGAAAGGCAGTTGCCGATGAGTACGGGATCACGTGCTACCTGGCACTTCGGCCGCCTGGCGCGCCGTAGCCGCGGGGGCCGCGGGGGCCGCTCCGCCGCGTCCACCGGCTCCGCCGGACGCGCCACCAGCAGATCCACCGCCTCCACCGACTCCGAATCCGACTCCCCGCCCGAACAGGCGCTGATCACCCTCGGCCGAGCCGGCTTCGCGGCGCGAGGCCTGGTGTATCTCGTCGTCGGCTGGATCGCACTGATGATCGCGCTCGATCATCGCGCCAACGAGGCCGACCGCACCGGCGCGCTCGAGCTGATCGCCGGCAAGCCGTTCGGCCTCGTCGTCCTCTGGTTCCTCGTCGTCGGCTTCGCGGGAATGGCCCTGTGGCGGGCGATGATGGGACTCCGCCCCAACCTGCCCGACAAGGAGGGCGCCGGCTCCAGGCTCGCCTCGGCGGGCAAAGCAGTGCTCTACACCGTCGCCGCGTACACCACCGCCCGCTTCGCCCTCACCGGGCACGCGAGCGGTTCGACGAACCAGCAATCGACGGACTTCACCTCCGGACTCATGCAGCACACCGGGGGTCGGTGGCTCGTCGGCGCGGTGGGCGCGGGCTTCGTGATCGGCGGTGCCCTGTTCGTCAAGCGCGGCCTCCAGAAGCGCTTCGCGAAGGAACTGCGCACCGGCTCGTTGTCCGCATCCGGGCGACGCCGAGTACTGGCGCTCGGCATGGTCGGCAACGTGGCGCGCGGGGTGGTCGCCGCCGGTGCGGGCGTGTTCCTCATCGACGCCGCCATCACCTTCGACCCGGCGCGCGCCCGGGGCGTGGACGGTACGCTCCGCGCCCTCGCCTCCGCTCCGCTCGGCCCGGTGCTGCTGGTCCTGATGGCCCTGGGCCTGGCCGCGTTCGGCGCGTACTCGTTCTGCGAAGCGCGTTGGCGACGGTTGTAGGAGGAGAGGTCCAGGTGGCACCTGATCGCCGGTCCCGGACGCTCGCCCAGCTCGGGCTGAGCTGCCTGCTCGCGACCGTCGCCCTGCTCCTCGTCACGATTATCTTTTTCCGCGGCCTGCTCATGGTGTCGGCCGTCCTGGTCACCATCCTCCTCACCGGGGCCGGTGCCTGGTGGTTCATCGCACGTCGCAGGCTTCTGCGGTGGCTCGGCGCCGGAGTGGCCGCCGCCGCGCCGGTGGTGCTGATCATCCTGTCCGCCGTGGCGGGTTTCTGGCTCGCCGGCGTCGCGGTGGCGGCCTTGGCCGCCGCCGGGGTGCTCTGCACTCGCGCCGCGCTACGCGGCCTCGACCACACGCAAGCTTTGGCCAGCGCCGGTTCCCGCTCCCGGTCCCGTCCCCGGCGCGCCGCCCGGCCCCGCCACCCCGTGCTGATCATGAACCCCGCCTCCGGCAACGGCAAAGTCGGCGAATTCGATCTCGTCGCCAAGGCCGAGGCGCTCGGGGCCCGCGTCCTGCTCCTGGACCCCGCCGCGAATCAGGACGTCACCGCCATGGCGCGCGAGGCCGTGGCCGGCGGGGCGGACCTGCTCGGGGTGGCCGGCGGCGACGGCACGCAGGCGCTGGTGGCGGCCGTCGCCGCGGACCACGGCCTGCCCTTCATGGTGGTGTCGGCGGGCACACGCAACCACTTCGCGATGGACCTCGGCCTGGACCGCGACAACCCGGCCGCGGATCTGGAGGCCCTGCGCGACGGCGTGGAGCTGCGCGTGGACCTCGGAACCGTCGCCGACCGGCCGTTCGTCAACACCGCGTCCTTCGGTGCGTACGCCGAGATCGTGCAGAACCCTCAGTACCGTGATTCCAAAGCCGGAACCGCGCTGGAGCACCTGCCCGACCTGCTCCCGGCCACCGAGGAGTCGCTGGCGGTGGACACCGACGGCGATCCGCTGCCCTCGCCCCAAGTGCTGCTGGTGAGCAACAACCCTTACATGGAGTCCGGAACGCTCGGCGGCGGCCGCCGTCCCCGCCTGGACCGCGGCCTCCTCGGTGTCGTGGCCGTGCACGTCGACGGCGCCCTGAGCGCGGCGCAGTTCGCCTTGCTGGGCACCGGATCCCGGGCGGTGACGGTGCGCAGCGCCCGCCGGGTCCAGGTCGACGCCGTCGAGGCGACCATCCCGGTCGCGGTCGACGGCGAGGCCCTGACCCTGAAGACGCCGGTGGTCTGCACGATCCGCCCCCGCGCGCTGCGCGTCCGCGTGCCGCGTCACCGGCGCGCCGCGCCGCCACCCCGGCGGTCCTTGCGCACGGAGTGGCGGACGGTGCTGGCCCTGGCGTTCGGACGGTACCGGCGGTTCAGTGCACCGGAGTGACGTTCGAGCACCCCGCGACGGTCTGGGTCACCGCCGGCGAGAACCGGATCGTCGAGCCGTTTTTCGCGCTGATCCACCAGCTCACCTTGTGACTCACCGCGATCTGGCTGGAGCGCGGAGGATCGACCGGGTACAGGTCGGCGGCCAACGGAGAACCCTGCAAAGGGATGATGGTCGAGGGGAGCTTCCCATCGACCAGGAAGTTCAGGGCGCTGCTCGTGGCGTTGGCGACAGTGGCGGTGATGTGCAGTCCGCACATCTCCACGGTGGCCGTCGCGTTCGTGACCGAGGGGGTGGCCGAAACCGGAGTGGGAGTGGTCGAGGGCCCGAGTGAGGCAGGAGCCTGCGAGGGCGCGGAGCTGCTCTGCGGAGGTGCTGAGCTGCTCTGCGGCGGCGGGATCCTCGCTGGAGTGCTGACAGCTGTCGAGGGCGAACTGCTGGGCTTCGGGACCGACGCTCGTGCCTCCGCCGTGGACGAAGGCGGCGCCGGCACGACCCGCGGCGAGCTGACGGCGGTCGACGGCGGTGCGCCGGCACGGGTCCGTGTCCCTTGCGCTGGTGGCGGAGCGACGGAGGTCACCGGCGCGACCTGGACAGGCGAGCGAACCGGTGTCGCACGACCGGTCCCCGGCTTCGAAGCGCTCTCGAACAGGTGGCTGGCATAGGTCGGCTCGGCGACGCAGACGCCCAGCAGGAGCAGTACCAGCACCAGCAGCGACTGGCGGCGCCTGCGCGTCGGAGCTTTGGCGGGCGCTTTCGCTGCGAACAGCGGCCGGGTCAGCATCGAGACCATGTCCGCGGCCGACGGCGCTGCCTGGTTCGGCCTAGAGCCAGGGCTTTGCTCTTGGCTTTGGCTTGGGGTCTGGTCAGTGCCAGAGCTGCCAGGGCCCGCCGTATCCCCGGCGATCCGGCAGCCCACCTCCCGCATCACCCGCGCATGCACATCCGGCGGCGGCAACAACAGCGTCGGCCAGGCACCGCGCAGCACCCCGGCCAGAAGCGGCAGCTGATCCCGTGTGGTCCGGCAGTCCGCGCAGCGACCCACATGCCGCACCACCTTGGTCCGCAGCTGTATGGTCAGCTCACCGCTGACAGCCCTCCGCAGGCGGTCGTCGGTGCATTTGCCGCCGCCGGTGTCATGCAGATAGACCGTCAGAACGGCCCCGCGCAGGTATCCCTTCTCCGGGTTGACCATCCGGTTCACCGCCTGGCGCACCGCGTCCACCTTCATCGCGAGCTCGACAGCCGCCTGCTCGTACGAGATCACCTCCTCGCTGATGTCCAGCGACACCCGCAACAAGGCCTGATCCCGCTCGTCGAACGTCTGCCGCACCTGCGCCATAAGGGTTTCCGCATGAGCGGCGCCAAGCCAGCGATCCATCGGATCCCTGGCATCGGCACCCTCCACAATCCGGTCCGTCGGCATGGCGCGGTTCCACCGCTCCAGCTGACGCAAAGCCTTGCGATAAGCCGCGAGGAACAGCCACCCACGCCGTCGGTCCGCGTCGAGAACGCGCAGATCCGCTATCCGCTCCGGCTTCCTGATGAGCTCGTAGAACACCTCATGAACCACATCCCCGGCGCCGTCGAGCCCCACCAGTCGGCTGCAATAACTCCACAGCCGTCCTCCGTGCTCCCTGTAGAGCCGATCGACGAACTCGCGGTCCTCGTCGGTGAGCTCATGATCCTCCAGCGCGGCCATGGCTCCCCCTTCCCTTCGACGTAGTAGCGCTTACACCCCATATAGCCGCGGGGCAGCCCCTCCGTGACAGTCAGCAGAGAAAAAGTCCGGCGACCGGCCTCGCGATGAACCACCCGCGCCGCGCCCGCGTGAACGATCGAGGAACATCAGCACCCGTCCGAGCACCACCGCGCTGACGGTGCCGAATGTGGTGTGTCACTACCTTGAATATCGGCGGCTGGAAATGGAGAGTTTTACCTTGTGTCGATGCCACTCATCAGCCTCTCACGCTTCGACGGGCCACTGGTCGAACGGGACGCGGAAGTCGCGCGCTTGGAACAGGCCGTGCGATCGCTGCGCTCCGGGCGGGGGAGTGTCCTGGAGATCGTCGGCGACCCCGGCATGGGGAAGACCAGCCTGCTGGCCGCCCTCGCGGCGATGGTCGCCGAGTCCGGGGCCAGACTGGCCCGCGGCCACGCGATCCGTGGCGACGCCGTACCCGGCCAGATATTCCGCAACGCCTGGGAAGCGCAGCCCGACAGCACCCTGAATCCGGCCTCCGCCAGGGGCCTGGCGAGCGCCTGGGCCGCCGAACCCGGCGGCGCGGTACTGCTCGACGACGTCCAATGGTGCGACCGGACCTCCGTCGACATCGCCGTGCACCTGGTCCGCAACCCCGTCCCGGGACCGTTCCTGCTGGCCCTCGCCCACCGCCCCCGGCAGACCAGCCCCGCCCTGCTGGAAGCCCTGGACGACGGCATCCGCGCCGGGACCGTGCTCCGCGTCGTGGTCCCGCCGCTGACCCCGGACACGATGGCCGAGCTCGCCGACCGCTGGACCGGCGGCCCGGCGGCCCACGCCGCGTCCGCCGCGTCCGCCACGTCCGCCGCGGAAGCCCCGGAGCCCGGTCCCGCCCTGCCGGACCTCACCGCCCAGGACGAGCCCCACGACCGCAGGCTCGGCGACGCCGCCGGCGGCAGCCCCCGCAACCTCCGGATCCTGCTGGCCGCCGGCTGGGACCCGGTGCTGTGGCCGTTCCGCGCCGGCGGCGACCCGGGCGGCCTGCTGCGCGAGGCGGCCGCGCTGACCGCCGAACTGGAATTCCTCTCCCCGGAAGCCGGCGCGGTACTGCGCGGCGCCGCCATCCTCGGCGACCCGTTCCGCCCCGAAGACGTCGTCGAGGTCTGCGACCTCCCGGCCGACCGCGTCCTCGCCGCCCTCGGCGAGCTGACCCACGCCGACCTGGTCCGGCCGCGCGACCGAGGCGAGTTCGCCTTCCGGGATCCGGTCCTGGGCCACGTCGCCCACGAACACTGCAGCCTCGCCGAACAATCGGTGGGCCACCGGCGCGCGCTCGACCTGCGCGCCCGCCGCGAAACCGCCGCCGCACCGCTGGCCCGGCACGCCGAGCACCTGCTGGGCACGGACTCCGGGACCGCCGCCCCGATCCTGGCCCGGGCCGCCGCCGAGGTGGTGGCCCGCGACCCGGCCGCCGCCGCCCACTGGTCCGGCCTGGCCCTCGACCACACCCCCCACGGCGGCCAGGCCCGCGCCGAGGTGGAGATCCTGTGCGCCCGCGCGATGATCGCCGTGGGCCGCCTGGACGAAGCCAGAGCCCTGGTGCACCAAGTGCTCGGCCAGGTCTCCGAACTGCCGTGGCAGATCGCGCTCCGGGCGTACGGCGCGGCCGCCGACGTCGAACGGCTGCTGTGCCGCTACCCCGAGGCCGAGGCCATCGCCGCCACGGCGCTGGGCCTGCTTCCGGCCCCGGGGGAGGGCGGCGCCCTGCCGCTCGAAGCCGTCACCATGATCTACGAGTACGCGCTGGTGCAGACGCTCGGCGGCGACCACATCCAGGCCCGCGCGATGATCCGCAAGGCCGTGGACACCGAGACCGACCTCGCCGGCCCCGCCGCCCGGGCCACCGGACCCACCCGGCCCACCGGACCCGCCCGGCCCCCGCACCCGACCGAGGTCGCGATCCGCTGCCTGGCCGTCTGCCAGGACGCCTACCTCGGCGACGTCGACGTCGCCGTGAAAGAGGCGCGGTCCTGCGCCGCCGCGGTGGACGCCCTCGCCGATCCGCACGCGGGTCAGGCCCCTGAAATGTTCGCGACGCTCGGCATCGCGGAGTTCTACCTCGAACACTTCGACGACGCCTCCCGGCACCTCCGGCGCGGACTGAAGGTCGCCAGCGGCGGCACCCAGCTGCACGTGGTCCTGCACCAGCTCCTCGGCCTCGCCGTCGTCGACCTGTTCACCGGCCGCCTGGAGACCATCACCCAGTGGGCCGGTCAGGCCGGACAGCTCGCCGCCGCCGTCGGCTCCCAGGAAGGCATCGGCCTGGCCAAGGCCGTGCGCGCCTCGGCGATGATCTGGACCCGGGGCCGCCGCGACGAGCGCGAGATCCTGGCGCTCGCCGAGTCCGCGATCGCCGACGTCGAGTCCCACCACAGCTGGTGGGCCCTCAGCGCCCTCGGCGTCGCGGCCCAGGTGCAGCTGCTCGGCGGCGACCCCGAAGGCGCCCTGCGCACCATGCTGGAGCGGGCCGACGGCCAGGACGTGGCGGCGGCCCAGCCGGCCCTCGAACCCTCGCTCAAAGCCCTGATGGCCCTGGCCGCCGTCCGCTGCGGCGACCTGCCCGCCGCCCGGCGCTGGACCGAGGTCGCCGAGACCGCCGCGGCCCGCCTCGCCCTGCCCGGCCAGACCGCGAGCGCCGTCCGCGCCCGCGCCGCCCTGCACCTGGCCGAGGGCCGCCCCGATCTCGCCGTCGACCGCTTCGAGCAGGCCGTCGACCGCTTCACCCGGGCCGGATTCCCGATCCAACGGGCCTGGACCCAGACCATGGCCGCCCCGGCGGTCGAAGCGGCGCACGGCCCCGAAGCCGCCCTCGTCTGGCTCGACGCGGCATCGACGACCGCGGACGCCCTCGGCGCGTCCTGGGTGCGCGAGGACGCGGCCCGCGCCCGCGCCGAACCGGCCACCGGCCGAGGCGAGGTCAAACCGCCGCGACCGGACGACGACGGGCCCCTCGGCATGCTGAGCGACCGGGAACGCGAGATCGCGGCGCTCGCCGCCGCGGGTCTGCGGTCGCGGGAGATCGCACAGCGGCTGTTCCTCAGTCCGCGGACGGTCGAGGCACACCTGGGCCGGGTCTACCGCCGGCTCGGCGTCTCCTCGCGCGGCGAACTGCCGCGGATCATCGGGGGCCGCTCCGACTCGTGACGCGTGCCAGCCGTCGCAGTACTCTGACGGGACACGCACGGTGCGCGGGGGGCGTCGCCGTGCTGAGGCGAGCGCGGTTTCCGGCGAGGGAGCATGGCATGTCGTCGTCGTCCGTTTCCAAGTGCCCCATCCTCGATCCGACCGGCAGCGACCTGCACGGAGAGGCCGCGGCCCTGCGGGCCCGGGGACCGGCGGTGCGCGTCGAGCTGCCCGGCCCGGTCCTGGCGTGGTCGGTCACCCGGCACAGCGTCATCCAGGCGCTGCTCACCGATCCGCGCGTCTCCCGCGACTTCCGCCGGCACTGGCCCGGCCGCTCCGAGGTGCCCGAGGGCTGGGTGCTGGCGGGCATCGCGTTCCAGGAGAGCTTCTTCAACAGCTACGGCGCGGAGCACCACAAGGCCCGCGGCCGCCTGGCGCCGGCCTTCTCGCCGCGGCGGGTCGAGCGGCTGCGGCCCCAGGTCCAGGCGACCGCCGACCTGTTGGTCGACGCGCTGGCCGCCCGGCCCCCGGGGACGAGCGTCGACCTGCGGCGGGAGCTGTCGCTGCCGCTGACCATGACAGTCATCTGCGATCTGTTCGGCGTCCCGGACCACCTGCGGGCCCCGATCGGCAGCGCGATCGACGGCATCCTGGAGTCGGCGCTCGGGCCCGAGGAGATGGTGGTCCGGCTGACCGAGCTCAACGACCGGCTCACGCAGCTGCTGCGCTACAAGCAGGAGCATCCGGCCGACGACCTGACCGGGGACCTGCTGCTGGCGGACCGCCCGGGCGAGGAGCCGATGCCCGAGCCGGAGCTGCTCGGCACGATGTCGGCCATGATCGGCGCCGGGTACGAGACCTCGGTGAACGTCATCACCAGCGCCGTCCACGCCCTGCTCGCCCACCCCGAGAGCCTGGCCGCCGTCCGGGACAAGGCGATCGGCTGGCGGGACGTGATCGAGGAGACGCTGCGGGTCCAGGCGCCGGTGATGCACATGCCGCTGCGCTACGCCGTCGCGGAGATCGACCTCGGCGAGGGCGTCGTCATCGCCGAGGGCGATCCGATCATCATCGGGTTCGCCGCGGCCGGACGCGACCCGGCGCTGCACCCGGACCGACCCGACGAGTTCGACCCCACGCGGGCCAGCAAGGAGCATCTGGCCTTCGGCTACGGGCCCCACTTCTGCCTCGGCGCGCATCTCGCCCGCCTGGAGACCGAGATCGCCCTGTCCACACTGTTCGAGCGCCTGCCCGGGCTGGCGCTGGCGCGGCCCGGCCAGGAGCCGGCCCGTCTGGCCTCGATGATGGTCAACGGCCCGGCGGCGCTGGAGGTCGTTCCGACACCAGTGTGAGGTGGATCACAGCACTGCCGCGCCGGTGCGAGCAGCGTTCTGCCCGCGCCGAGCTGTCTTGGGGATCGGACGGGGTACGGACCCTGTCTTCTTCGGCTCCCGAACGGAGCGGGAGACGGTTTTCGAGGCAGGAGCAGCGATGAACTCTGTGAGCAGGCCTGTTGGCAAGCGCGGGCGGCTGGCGCTGATCGCGGTGGCGATGACCGGTGTGGTCGGTGTCGGGGCCGGGGTCGCGTCCGTGGCGTCGGCGGCCGGGACCGACGGATCGCCGTCGGCCGCCGGGGTCCAGGCGGGCGCGGTCCCGGCCGTCGCCCCGGCGGCGCAGGCGGACGTGCACCCGGCCGCTGCCGCCGCCGCGACCCCGGACGTGATCACGATGCAGAACTACAAGCTGTGGCTCACCGCCGAGGGCCTCCACGTGCAGGTGCCGGGCGCGAGCACCGCGGACCTGCTGCGGGTCTCCGCGGTGCAGCCGGGTAAGGCCGCGACCACCGCGGCCGGCGACGGCTCGCAGACCCTGTGGGCGGGTATCTACCGCGGCCCGGTCTCGGACTCGACGAAGGTCACGATCACCATCGACGGCCGCGTGCTGGAGACTAAGGTGACCTCGCTGCCGGGCAACCCCGGCTGGGGTGTGTACTACGTGCTGGACGCGCACGGCGTCGGCTCGGCCAAGCCGTCGATCAAGGTGCAGAACAGCTAGAAGGTCTGGGGGCGGGTGTCGGCGATGAGCGGTTAGCCCGCGGCGGCCGCGGTTTCTCCGAACGTGGCCGTTCGGCGCCCGCCGCGCCCCGTTGCCCCGTCCCCGTCCTCGCCGCCCACCACCGCATCCCCGATCCGACAAGGCCTCCGTGACCACCAGCTCCGCCGACGACGAGTTCCGGGACTTCATGGCCGCCCGCTGGCCCGCACTGGTCCGCACCGCCTATCTGCTGACCGGCAGCCACCACAGCGCCGAGGACCTGGCGCAGACCGCGATGGTCCGCGCGTTCGTGAAATGGGCGCGGGTGCGCGCCAGCGACGATCCCGCCGCCTACGTCCGCCAGATCATGATCCACTGCCACGCCGACCAGTTCCGGCGCCGCCGCGTCGCCGAGTGGCTGACCGCGCGCCTGCCGGAGCCGCGGCAGCAGCCGACCGCGCCGGACGGCGACGAGACCGAGGCGCTGTTCGCCGCGCTGGCCCGGGTCCCGGCGCGGCAGCGGGCCGTGGTGGTGCTGTACTACTTCGACGACATGACCCACGCCCAGATAGCGGCCGCGCTCGGCCTCCGGGAGGCCACGGTGCGCGGCCAGATGTCGCGGGCGATGGCCAGGCTGCGCCAGGACGGCCTGCTGGCCGGGTTCGCCGGATCGGCCCCGGCCGCCAGGTCCGCTCCGGGTGCCGGATCGGCCCAGGGTGCCAGGCCGGTCCAGGGTGCCAGGCCGGCCCCGGCCAAGCAGCTGTCCGGCACTCCCGCCACGTCTTCCGGGATCGCCTCGACCGGAGGAAAGGAAGCCCTGTGAACCTCGATGAGACGCTGGCCGAGGCGATGCGCCGCGCCGCCGACCGGGTCGCCGTCAACCCGTCGCCGACGGAGCCGACCATCCGGCGCGGCCAGGCCGCGCGCCGACGCCGCCGCACCGCGTCGACCGCCGCCATGACGCTGGCCGTCGTCGGCGCCGTCGCCGTCCCGACCTGGCTGGCGGCCGGCCGCTCGCACACGCCCGGGCCCCAGCAGCCGCCGCTCACTCAGATCACCGGCACGCAGCAGCCCGGGCCCGCCGTGCGGACCGTCGCCGACGGCGAACGGGTGACCCTGCACTCCGGCGCCGTGCTGTGGCTCACGGATCAGGGACTCTGGCTGGCGACCTCGGCCCTGTCGATCGACCACCCGGACCATCTGTCGCTACCGAGCGCCGGCGTCGCCGCGATCGCCGGCACCGCGGGTTCCACGACCGTGTGGGCGGGCATCTACCACGGCCCTGGCAAAGCGGCCTCGATCACGCTCGAACTCAACGGCCACCCGCTGACCACCGAGGTACTGGCCCTGCCGGGTGCGCCGGGCTGGTCGGTGTTCGTCGTCGAGGGCGAAGCCTTACGGGTCGATTCGGTGAAGCCGACGGTCTCGGTCTACGCGGCGGACGGCGCGGTGCTGGCGACGCAGCGCTTGTGAGCCCGCTGCCGCTGCTGTGCGGCGTTCTCCGTCACCCTCAGTCCGACGGGTCGGATATCTGGAGCAACTCCAGAATCCGCCCGCGACTGCGCAAGCCTTCCGGCGTTGCGGACTCGGGATCGGCCAGCATCCAACCGAGGCCGTCCTCGACAAAGGGCCCGAAGTCGAACAACTGCTGCCGATAGTGGTTCTCGCCTTCCGGTAACTCCCGCAGCTCCCTTACCTGTGCCAGTGCGTCCCACGACGTCGGCTCGTCCGCCAGTCGCCAACACGCACCATGCAGCGCCATCCGCTCGTCGCCCTCGCCGTCGAACAGGTCGGCGTTGAACAGCCGGCCTCCGGGACTCTCCAGATCGCCGTCATGGACGACCCCTGAGACGGTCGGCATCAGCAGCGCGTCCTCGTCGATGCGCAGCCCGATCGCCTCGCGCAGCCAAGCGTGCTCCGGTCCGAAGGCGACGAGCGGATCGCAGGCGTCTTCCCCGTCGCCGCGCCAGATGTGGAAGTAGGCGCCGTCCTCGGCCGGGACGTAGTGGTCCTGCTGCACCGGCAACCCGCAGACCTGGCAGTACGTGGCGAACACGGCCATGCTCTCAACCCCCACCGGGACGGCACCCCCGAGGGCCCGGCGGTGATCGCCTCACCGTACCGGGTCCGTCGGGATGCTTGACAGAGCTTTGGGTCCGCCGGATACTCACTCCGATGTTGTGTGAACGTTCACAACGAGCGACCCGACGCGCCCGACGCTCCCTTGGTGAGCCATCAGCCCTTCGATGCGAAAGCGAGGCCTTGTGACCGCCGAGCCGAGGTTGTCCAGGCAACAGACCCGATCGGATCATGGGAACGTTCGCAAGGCGGCGTCCCGGGACCGGGGGTGCCGATGACCGCCCCGCTGCTGGAAGCCAGAGGGCTGACGAAGCACTACGGCCACGTGGCCGCCCTGGACGGAGCGGACTTCGCCGCCCACGCCGGCGAGGTCGTCGCCCTCATCGGGGACAACGGCGCCGGCAAGAGCACTTTGGTCAAGACCCTGTGCGGCGCCCTGCGTCCGGACGGCGGGACGATCCTCATCGACGGCGAGCCGGTCCGCCTGGCCAGCCCGCTGGACGCCCGGCGCTGCGGCATCGAGACCGTGTATCAGGATCTTGCGCTCGCCCCCGACCTGGACGCGGCCGCCAACCTCCACCTCGGACGCGAGCTCTACCGGGGCGGCCTCCTGGGCCGGTTGAAGGTCCTGGACCGGGCGGCCATGCGCCGCGCGGCGGTGGCGGCGTTCGCGGACCTCGGCGTCGGGCTGCGGGACGTCGGCGTGCCGGTGCGCTCGCTGTCCGGCGGCCAGCGGCAGTCGGTGGCGGTCGCGCGCGCCGTGGCCTTCGCCAGCCGCGTCGTCTTCCTGGACGAGCCGACGGCCGCGCTCGGCGTCGTGCAGCGCGGCCGGGTGCTGGACACCGTGCGCCGCGTCCGCGACCGCGGGATATCCGTCGTGCTGATCAGCCACAACATGCCCGAGGTGCTGTCGGTCGCCGACCGCGTCGAGGTGCTGCGGCTGGGCCGCCGCGTGGCGCGGTTCCAGGCCGCTGACACCTCGGTCGAGGAGCTCGTCGGGGCGATGACCGGCGCGCTGGAGGTGCGCGCTGAGACGCGAATAGAGGCGCCCGCCGAAGCGCCGACGGACGAGTCCCGGCCCGGGGCCCAGGAAGGAGCCGACGGTGACGACGCGTCCTGAGACACCCGTTTCCGAAAACCCCGCCACCCCCGCCACCCCCTCCGCTGCCGATGCCGCCGATTCCGCCGCCGCTCCCGCCGATTCCGCCGTCACTCCCGCCGACGACGGCCAGCACGGACCCTTTCGCGCCCTCCCGCCCTGGCTCGCACGATCGCTGGCCGCCAACGAGACCTGGACCGCCGGCGTCCTGTTCCTCCTCGTGGCCTACTTCTCCATCGCCGCCCCGGGCAAGTTCCTGACCGTCTACGACATCACCCAGATCGCCACCAACGCCGCGATCTACCTGGTCCTCGGCGTCGGCATGACGTTCGTCGTCATCGTCGCGGGCATCGATCTGTCCGTCGGCTCGGTCCTGGTCCTGTCCGCGGTGCTCGCGGGGGAGTACACCTTGCACCACGGCGGCGCGGCCTCCGGCTGGGGCACCATCGCCGTCAGTACCCTGATAGCGCTCGGCACCGGGCTGGCCTGGGGCGCGCTGCAAGGCGTGCTGGTGGCCGCCGCGAAGGTCCCGCCGTTGATCGTCACCCTCGGCGGCTTCGGCGCCGCCCTCGGCCTGGCCCAGATCATCACCGGCGGCCAGGATCCCGCCGACACGGCTTCCGGCACGCTCCAGCGCGACATCGGCTTCGGCAAGCTGTTCGGCCAGGTCCCGTGGCTGGTGGTGATCGCGGTGGGCACCGCGGTCGTGTTCGGGCTCGTACTCGCCCACACCAGGTTCGGCCGCTACACCTACGCGATCGGCTCCAACCCCGAAGCCGCCCGCCGCTCCGGCATCGCGGTCGGCCGGCACCTGGTGAAGGTGTACGCGCTGATCGGGCTGCTGGCCGGCCTCGGCGCGATGATGTGGCTCGCCTACTTCGGGACCACCTCGATCGCCGGGCACTCCACCGACAACCTCAAGGTCATCACCGCGGTGGTGCTCGGCGGAGCGAGCCTGTTCGGCGGCCGGGGCTCCGTCCTGGGCACGGTCATCGGCGTCTTCATCCCGGCGGTGCTGACCACCGGCCTGATCGTCATCGGCGTGCAGCAGTACTGGCAGGACGTCGCGATCGGCGTCGTCCTGGTGCTCGCGGTCTACGTGGACCAGATCCGGCGCAACGGCCGCGATCCCGGCTGACGGCCAAGGCGCCGTCAGGCGTCCGCCCGACCCTTTCCCTATCCGAACAGCGGCAGTCAAGGACGGCACCCATGTCGAAGACCAGGATCCACGCCATAGCCGTGACCGCGCTCGCGCTGCTGGCCGCCGCGGGCTGCGGCAGTTCCAGCAGTTCCGGCAGCGGCGGCAGCGGCGGCCACTCCAGCTCCGCGGGCGGCGGCAAGAAGTCGATAGAGCTGATCACCGGTGTCAAGAGCGACCCGTTCTACATCACCATGACCTGCGCCGCGCAGACCGAGGCGGCCAAGCTCGGGGTGTCGCTCAAGGCCGACGGCTCGGCGCAGTGGGACGTCTCGCTGCAACGGCCGATCATCGACTCGGTCGCCGCCACCCGGCCCGACGCGCTGCTGATCTCCCCGGTCGACACCGCCGCGCTCACGCCGTCGCTGAAGCAGGTGCAGGCGGCCGGCACCAAGGTCGTGCTCGTCGACACCTCGGTCACCGACACCTCGATCGGGCTGTCCCGCATCTCCTCGGACAACGAGGCCGGCGGCAAGGCCGCGGCCAAGGCGCTGGCCCAGCTGATGGGGGACAAGGGCTCCGCGATCGTGATCAGCGTCAAGCCCGGGATCTCCACCACCGACGCCCGGATCAAGGGCTTCACCGAGGAGATACAGGCCAACCATCCCGGCATCACCTTGCTGCCGGTGCTGTACGACAACGACCTGCCGGCCACCGCGGCGTCGCAGATCCAGGCCACCCTCGCGGCCCATCCGGACCTCGGCGGGGTGTTCGCCGGCAACACCAACACCGGCCAGGGCATCGCCACCGGCCTGAAGGCGGCCGGGAAGCAGGGGGCTGTGAAGGTCGCCGCGTTCGACGCCGAGCCCGACGAGGTGCAGTCCCTCAAGGACGGCTCGCTCCAGGTGCTGGTCGCCCAGGACCCCGGCGGCATCGGGACGCAGGCCGTCGACCAGGCGGTGGCCGCCCTCGACGGCAAGCCCGTGACGGCGCAGATCGGGACCACCATGGTCGCCATCACCCAGGCGAACATGGGCGATCCGAGCGTCAGCAAGTACTTCTACAAAGCAGGCTGCTGAAACCCAGATGTTCTGACCGCGTTGTCCTGCCACGCTCTGGCGCGCAGGGCAACGCTGTCATAGCGTGCGCGACGCGTCCAAAGGTAACGAACCACCCCTCGTCCCGAGCGAAAGGTTCCCCATGCATCCGTCCCACAGACGCACAACGGCCACCGCCGCGCGTGTCGCAGTACTCTGCGCCGCGCTGGCCCTCCCCGTCCCGCTCGCCACCTCGGCCGGCGCGACCTCGTCGCTCTACACGATCACCGACCTCGGCACGCTGGGCGGTGACCTGAGCGTGGCCAACGGCATCAACAACGCCGGGGTCGTCGTCGGCTACAGCGATCTGGCGTCCTTCGCCGAGCACGGCTTCCGCTGGTCCGCCGGGACGATGACCGACCTGGGCACCGAGGCGGGGGCCGACTACAGCGGCGCGAACGCCATCAACGACGCCGGCCAGATCGCCGGCGACGCCACGCGCGAGAACGGCGGCTACGCCTACCCGGTCCGCTGGAGCGCGGCGGGCGTCCTCCAGGACCTCGGCGGCCCGATCACCAACCGCCTCGGCGTCGGCAACGGCATCGACCCGGCCGGCCGGGTCGCCGGCGGACAGCGCCCGGCCGACTCCGAGGGCAGCCCGGAGGCGATCCTCTACGACACCGCCGGCAACCCCACCGAGCTGAGCACCCCGACCCAGACCCTCGACGCCGCCACCGGCATCAACGCCCGCGGCCAGGTCGTCGGCAGCCCGGCCTTCGTCTGGCAGAACGGCACCCTGACCATGCTGCCGCTGCTGCCCGGCGGCCAGGGCGGTTCGGCGAATGCCGTAAACGTATCCGGCACCATCGCCGGCGACGTCAGCCGGCCCGGCCCCGTCGGCGGGCTCGACGCCGCGGTGTGGCAGAACAACACCCTGACGGACCTCGGCACCGTCGACAGCATCCAGTACAACCGGGCCACGGCCATCAACGCCGCGGGCCAGATCGTCGGCACCGCCGACCCGGAATGCCAGCCCTGCGCCGCGCCCGAGGCCTGGATCCGCCAGCCCGGCGGTCCGCTGACCAAGCTCGACACGCTGCTCCCGGCCGGCTCCGGCTGGACGCTCCAGGCGGCCAACGGCATCAACGACCGCGGCCAGATCGTCGGCGTCGGCCTCCACAACGGCCACAAGCGCGCCTACCTGCTCACCCCGGCGTTCGCCGCGACGGTCAACTTCCAGCCCGCCGGAGCGACCCTCCCGGCCGGCTACGCCGCCGACACCGGCGCCGCCTACGGCGCCCGAAGCGGAGGCCTGACCTACGGCTGGAACATCGACAACGCGGTCAACACCCGCGACCGCAACGCCGCGAGCTCGCCGGACCAGCGCTACGACACGCTGATCCACATGCAGCGCAGCGGCAGCGCGACGGTATGGGAACTCGCGGTGCCGAACGGGCACTACACGGTCCACCTGGTGTGCGGCGACCCGTCCAACACCGACAGCGTCTACAAGGTCAACGTCGAAGGCGTGCTCACCGTGTCCGGCACACCGACCGCCAGCAACCATTGGATAGAGGGGACCAGCCAGGTGACGGTCTCCGACGGCCGGTTGACTATCACGAACGCCACTGGGTCGAGCAATGACAAGCTCGACTATGTGGATGTCATCGCTTCATAGGGATTTTTGCCGCTCATGGCGCGGCGGAGTCGGGGCGTCGGTGATCCGGCGCCCCGATTCGCGTCCGCTGATTGCTCAGCCGCGAGCCATGACCCCGTCCCTCATAAGCAGCCTGACATAGGCGTCCAATCGCAGCTCCACCGCACGCGTCGTCAGATCCGCCCGCCCCGCCTTCCGCCACGCCCCGGAGATCACGTCCACTTCCTCCGAGAAGGCCAGCGCATGCCTCGTGAACCAGTACAGCCGCTCATCCTCAGCGGCGGTCAGCGTCCCTCCGGCCTCCTCGTAGGCCGTGGCGAAGCGCTGGCTCCACTCTGGGCCATGAATCAAGGCCAGATTCGTACTGCAATGCGCCACATCGAGGTCTGCCGGGCCCCAGCACGTCGCGGCCCAGTCGACGACGCCGGTGATCTGCGCGCTCGCCGCTCCTGAAGGCAGGGCGGCGAAGAGTACGTTGCCGGGCTGGAAGTCCCGGTGCAGGAAGCACCCCTCGGAGGACGGTGCGGGTCGGCGGATCGCTTCGATCGCCGCGGCCCAGCTGGCCTCGTCGGCGCCCTGCGGTACCACTGCGGTGTCGGGGGTCGAGAGCGTCACGTACTGCCGTGGCCGCTCGGCGGGACGCAGTGCGTGAATTGCGACAAGCTGACGGGCCAGTGCGGGGACGCGAGCCTCCAGGCCGTCATCGGCGAGGGCGGTCCGTCCCGGCAGGTGGGTCATCAGCAGCGATGGATACTCGCAGTGCTCGGCTGTGGCGTCGACCGCGACCAGCTTGGGAGTCGGCACATCGGTCGCGCCCAGCTCCGTCAGGGTATTGGCTTCGCCGGTCAGCGATTCCTCGGCCAGCGCAAGGTAGTAGGGATCGACGTAGCTGCGCAGCACCAGCGCGCGAGTGCCGCCGTCCGGTGTGCTGATGGCGAGCTTGCGGATCTCGGCCGTGATGCCGCCGTGCAGGGCCTCGATACCGATGATCTGCTCGTCGGCCGCCAGCTGCCGGCGGACCCAGGCCAGCGTTGACGGCCGGACGATCGCCGCCGCGCCGTGCTCCACTGCCGCAACATGCTCTGTTGCCGTGTACTGCTCCGCCGCCGCGTCATGCTTCGTCACCGTGCCACCTCATCACCCCGGCGACCGCGTGCGCAAAGGCAAATGCCCCTGGCGGTGGAACTGCCAGGGGCATTGCTGAGGGTGTGGGCCGCAGGTCTTGGGTCAGGGCCTGAAGAGAGCGAGGCGCTCACTTCGAGGCGCCTACTTCTTGGGCGC
The DNA here is from genome assembly GCF_039531695.1 of Catenulispora yoronensis. NCBI lineage: Bacteria > Bacillati > Actinomycetota > Actinomycetes > Catenulisporales > Catenulisporaceae > Catenulispora > Catenulispora yoronensis. The sequence goes on along the minus strand of NZ_BAAAQN010000049.1, from coordinate 64,863 downwards.
GGGCTTCGCGAGCTGGGTCTGGCGCTCGACCTCGGCCTTGTGGCGAGCGGTGGCGATCGCGATCTGCAGGCGGGCGGTGAGGACTTCGGCGTTCATCGTTGACTCCTTGGGGATCCATCGGATCTGATCTCGTTACGCCTATGATTCTAAGGCATACGAGCCCGGATCTCTAATTGATTAAAGGTGAACAGCGTCACAGGGTGTGGATTCGTAAGCGCAGGCAACATCCGGATGAAGATCGATCCGCGCTGGGCCGCCCTGGCGTTAACCCGTGATCGCCGCGCAGGCGCCGAGGAGCGCCCGGACCGCCGCCGAGGGCGGACCAGGCAAAACGGCGAGCGACGTGGTCGGCCGGGGCGCGGCCAGCCGCCGGTGCGCGATGCGGGCGGTCGGAAGCTGCGCGGTGGCGGCGCCGTAGAGCACGCTCCACGAGGCCGGACCGGTCGCGATCTGCGCCAACGTGTCCTGAAGGTTCGTGAACGGCGCCCCGAGGACCGGCTCGTGGCCGGACGCGGTGATGGCGTTGACGATCAGGTCGTGGAACGCGGGGTTGACCGCGCGCGGCGCCAGGCGCAGGGGGAGCGGGGCGATCTGCTCGATCGCGAGCGTGGCGAACCCGGCCAGCGGATGCGCCGCCGGAAGCACGACGTGCAGCGGCTCGGTCCACAGCGGCAGCAGCTCGACGCCGGGGGAGTGCTCGACGATCCGGACGAAAGCCGCGTCGAGCTCCCCGGTGCGGACCGCGCTCAGACGGTCGGACAGCGGCAGGCTGCTCAGCCGCACCTGGAGTCGTGGGAGGACCGCGGCCAGGTGGAGCAGGATCTCGTCCAAGCGGTCGCCCAAACCCTGGCTGGTGCCCAGCCGCAACACCGCGTCCTGCCCGCCGCCGATGTCCGCCGCGATCCGCCCGACGTTCGCAGCCGCGGCGAGAGCGGCGCGCACCTCCGGCAGCAGACGCTCCCCGGCCGCCGACAGCCTTACGTGCCGCGTGGAGCGGTCGAACAGCCTGACCCCGAGCTCACGCTCCAGCCGCGCGACCTGCTTGCTGACCGCCGGCTGCACGACGTGCAGCCGCTCCGCGGCCCGGCCGAAACCGAGCTCCTCCGCCACGGCGACGAAGTACTCGAACTGGCGCAACTCCACGGCGCGGCCCCCCACCGACTCTGGGCATTGATTCCGTCCGGTGATAACTGAACGGAAGAACATGATCTGGTTCCCCGATGTTCCGCAACGCCTAATGGACGCATGAAATCCGTGGTGAACACTCCCCAAGGACCGGTCGTCCGCGAGATCGCCGAGCCGGTCGCCGCCGGCCCGCACGAGGCACTCGTCGCCGTCCGTGCCTTCTCCATAAACCGTGGCGAGCTGGCCCTGCTGAAGATGCGGACCGACCACTGGCGCCCCGGCCAGGACATCGCCGGCGTCGTGGTCGAGGCGGCGGCCGACGGCTCGGGCCCGGCGCCGGGCACCCGCGTCGCGGCGCTCGTGGAAGGCGCGGGCTGGTCCGAGCAGGTCGCCGTGCCGACCGACCGGCTCGCCGTCCTCCCGGACACCGTCACCGTCGAGCAGGCCGCCGCGCTGCCGCTGGCCGGCCTCACCGCGCTGCGGACGGTCCGCCTCGCCGGCGCCCTCCTGGGCCGCCGAGTGCTGGTCACCGGCGCCAACGGCGGCGTCGGACGCTTCCAGGTCCAACTGGCGGTCGCGTCCGGCGCGACGGTGACCGCGTACAGCGCCCAGGCCGGGGCCCAGGCCGGATCCCAGGCCCAGACTCAGGACGGGGCCCAGGAGTTCGGCCCGTTCGACGTCGTCCTGGAATCGGTCGGCGGCGCGACGCTGACCGCCGCCCTGGCCGCAATCGCCCCGGGCGGAACCATCGTCGTCCTCGGCACCAGCAGCGGCGAGAAGACCCCGATCGACATCTACGACTTCATCGGCCACGAAGGAGCCCGCCTGATCAGCTACCTGTCATACGCGCAGCCCGACGCGATCGGCCAAGACCTTCAGACGCTCGTCGACCTCGTGGCCGCCGGCCGACTGCACACCACCCTCAGCCACGTCGCCGACTGGAGCGACCTGGTCCCCGTCCTCGACGACTTCCGCGCGCGCCGACTCCCCGGCGGGAAGGCGGTGCTGACCATCGGCGGACCCTCCGAGATCAGGGGTCGAACAGCGGCCTGAGAATGAGCGCGGCCGCCCCGAGCGCGACAGCCTCGGGCCCGGCCTGCGCGATCTCGGCGCGCGGCGCACCGGCGGCGTGGGCCGCGGCCAGGTAGGGCTCCGGCTCGGCAAGCACGGCGTCGCCGCCCAGGATGATCTCGTCAAGGTCCAGCAGCCGTGTCAGGTTGCCGATTCCCTGCGCCAGGCGAGCCGCGGCCTGGTCGACGGCGCCGCGTCCGAGATCGGCGAGGACGTAGGCCTCCAGGCATCCGCGCCGTCCGCATCGGCAGGCCGGACCGTCCGGATCGAGCACCTGGTGTCCGAACTCGCCGGCATCGGTGCCCGCCCCCCGATGGACGCGGCCGCCCAGCACCAGCCCGGCGCCCAGGCCGTCGGCGAGATACACGAACGCGCGATCGGCCGGGCCGGGCTGGGACAGCGCGGCGGCGGTGGTGTCCTTGTCGACGGCGCAAACCCGGCCGAGGACTGCCTCGGCACGGTCCCGCAACGCGAGACCGTGCCAGGCCGGCAGCCCGGTGACCCGGTGCAGAACGCCGCTCCGGTGGTCGAGCGGCCCGGGGCAGGCCAGGCCGACGCCGAGCACGCGCTCGTCCGGGATGTCCTGGAGCAGGACGGCGATGTCCTCGGCCACCGCCGACAAGGCCCGGTCGGGGGCCCTGAGCTTCCCACGCCGGACCCGGGACGCCACGGCGCGCCCCGCCAGGTCGGCGAGCAGCACGGTCTGGCGGTCCCGGCCCAGATGCACCCCGATGGCGTACCGGGATCCGGGGACCAGCCGCAGCAGCGTGGTCGGCTTGCCGATCCCGGAGGTCACCCGTCCGGAGGCGGCGATCAGGCCCTCGTCCAGCAGCCGGCGCACGATCTTGCTGATGGCCTGCACGGTCAGCCCGGTGGCGGCCGCGAGGTGGGCCTGGCTGACGCCGGGATCCGCGCCGGACCCGGACCCGGATCCGCGCCCGGATCCGCGCACCAGGGCCAGGACGGCCGCGGCGTTGTGGTCGCGCAGCGCGTGGAGGTTGGCCCCGGTCGGCATGGGTCGAGACTAGCCCCCGGTTGACGGTTTCTCAACAGTGTTGATTAACTCGGTTCATGAGCAGCCCCACGACGAGCGGTACCGCGAGCGCGACCGAGATTGCCGCCGGGACCAGTGCCGGGACCAGCGCCAAAACCAGCCCCGGAACCGGCCCCGGGACCAGCGCCCCAGGCACGCCGCCGTCCCCGCTGCGGGTCGGCCTGGTGGGATACGGCCTGGCCGGTTCCGCCTTCCACGCCCCGCTGATCCGCGCCACGCCCGGCCTGGAGCTGACCGCCGTCGTGACCTCGCGTCCGGTCCCCGACGACGTCGTCCGGGTGTCTAGCCCCGACGAGCTGTGGGCGACCGGCGTCGATCTGGCCGTCGTCGCCACGCCCAACCGGACGCACGTCCCGATCGCGACCGCCGCCCTCGAAGCGGGCGTCAACGTCGTGGTCGACAAGCCGCTGGCCGCGACCGCCGCCGAGGCCGCCGCTCTGATCGGCCGGGCGCGGCGTGCGGGGCTGCTGCTGAGCGTCTTCCAGAACCGGCGCTGGGACGGCGACTTCCTCACGCTCTCCGACCTGGTCGCCTCCGGGAAGCTGGGGCGCGTGCACCGGTTCGAGAGCCGCTTCGAGCGGTGGCGGCCGCGGTTGTCCGGGAGCTGGCGGGAGTCCGGCGACCCCGCCGACGCCGGCGGCCTGCTCAACGACCTGGGCAGCCATCTGGTCGACCAGGCACTGACCCTGTTCGGGCCGGCGCGCAGCGTCTACGCCGAGGTGTCCGCGCTGCGCACCGGGGCGACGACCGACGACGACACCTTCGTGGCGCTGCGGCACGCCGACGGCACCCACTCGCACCTGTGGATGAGCGTCCTGGCCGAACAGCCCGGCCCGCGCTTCCGGGTCCTGGGCGACGGCGGCTCCTGGCTCAGCGCCGGACTGGACAGCCAGGAGGCGTCGCTGCGCGCCGGCGGCGGCCCGGCCGATCCGGGATTCGGGGCCAACGAGCCGGGCTCGCTGAACGGCAAGGAGTACCCGACGCGCGCCGGCTCCTACGTCGAGTTCTATGAAGGCATCGCGCGCGCACTGCGTGAGGGAGGTCCGAACCCGGTCGATCCCGCCGACGCCGTGGCGATGCTGAAGGTGCTGGAAGCAGCTCGCCTGTCGGCGGCGGAGCAGCGAGTTGTGGACCTGGGCGAGTAAGGGATCTTAAAACGCCCCGTCGGCCGCGATCAATGAGCTACGTTCAGCGCATGCCGATAGAGGGGGAGCCTGGCGAAGTCCACGCACCGGTGCTGGCCGACACGGCGGCGGTGATCGTCGACGCCCAGCTCGCAACCGGTTCGCTGCACCAATGGCGGTCGGATCTGCCGTCGGCTGCGGATCATCACTATGGCGATGTCGCAGCCCTCTGGCTGGACGTGATGAACGAGCAGGTACGGGCCCTGCGAACCGTCTTCCTGCATCGGGTCCTGATCTCCGAGTGGTTCCCGCTGTCGCCGGGGTTGTATCCGACGCCCAGGGCAACTCGCCAGCGAGCCTCCATCGCGCAGTACGCCGCCCGCCTCACCACGGCCGAAGCCGAGCGGTACGGCCTTCCGACCCCGGACGGGACTGTTTTTCGCTTCGCCGGCAAAGGCGAGATGCTCGCTACCGGAGTCGGTTGCGTACGGCTGCGCAGCAGGGAAACGGCCGAGGGCCGATTGTGGTTCATGACCGCGGTGTCCGTTCCCCCGGTGGAACGCGGCATCCCCATCGCGCTCTCCGACGAGTTGTACGCCCGCTGCATCGACGGGATCAGCCAGTGGGGCGTCTTCCCTTGCGAGATCACCGGAAAGCTCATGGAGATGCCGCCGTCGCTGTTGAAGATCTACACCGGCTACACGGGTGTTCCGCGGCTCTGTGTGCTCGTTGAGGAGATCGAACCGCTGCCCTCGTTCCTGGCGGAGGATCCGCCGACAGCGCATGCGGCGGTCTCCTTCATCAGCGCGCACGAGAAGCCCGTGGTGGCAGCCGCATACCGGACCTTCAAGCCCGGCCCGCGTGGCGACCTCGGCGTGGCGGTGTCGTGGCTGGAGACGTATGTCGAGTCGCTGTATCAGGGACGCGTCATCACCGACTTCGACGAGCAGATGTCCCGCTTCCCGGACGCCGTCTTCTCGCTGGCCAAAATAGCCGACGGACGCCTCGACGAGGCCGAGATCAGGGCGCTCGCGGCCGATGTCGACCACTACGGGAGGTGGCGAATCGACAGGCTGATCGCGGAGCAGGACCGGATCACGATCACCATCAACCAGTACCACCGATATCACCAGTACCGCACCGAGATTGGGGAGCTCGCCATGGGTGACGTCATCAAGAACATCGGCGCGGGAGCGGTCGTCGTCAACCGCTCGACGCTGACCAACGCTCTCAACGCCGCGCAGACCAACCGTGGCGAGGACGCCAAGCGTGCCCTGGACGAGCTCGCTCGCCTGGTCGAGGAGTCGGCCGACCCGGCCGCGGTCGAGAGTCTCAACGCACTGTCCGAGGAGCTCGCGAAGCCCGAGCCCAACAAGCACCGCATCAAGACCTGGCTCGACGGTATCGCCGCCGCGATGCCCAACGTCGCGCAGATCGCCACTTCGGTGGCGTCCGTGGCTGCTTTGTGGATCTAGGCTCGGCGAGAACTCTGGGGAGGGTGGGGGCGACGTGCAGGGCGCACAGTGGCAGGTCGAGGGATACGAACATATACGGGAGCTGGGGCGTGGCGGCTTCGGGTATGTGGTGCTGGCGCGTCGCCAGACCGATGGCGCGTTGGTCGCCATCAAGTACCTCGCCGCAGGTCTGGTGGACGACAGCGGCTTCCGTGAGGAGTTCCGGCGCGAGGCGCGAACGCTGGCCGAGGTGGAATCGCCGCATGTGGTGCGTCTGCACGCCTATATAGAGCAGCCAGCGGTTGACGGCAGTGATGGCCCGCTCGGTGCGGCCATCGTCATGGACTTCGTCCCCGGCGGAACCTTGGGGCTGCTCCTTAAGCAGAATCCGGAGATGCTGCGCACGCCGGAAGTCGCGCTCAGTGTTCTGAAGGGTTCCTTGCTGGGCCTGGACGCCGCGCATGTACGCGGCGTCGTGCACCGCGATTACAAGCCCGGCAATGTCCTGATTCGGCAGGACGGCGTGTCGGTTCTCGCCGACTTCGGGATCGCGGTGCGAAGCGGCGAGCTGCCGACGTCCGCGCTCGGGACGGTCGCCTACATGGCTCCCGAACAGTTCCGGGGCGCCGTGTCCCCGGCCGCTGACGTGTATTCGGCCACGGCGGTGTTCTTCGAATGCGTCACCGGGCACCGGCCGTTCCGCCCCGAGGGCACCGCGGTCGTCGCCGACTGGGCCGCCGCGCACAGCGACCAGCCGGTTCCGCTGGACGACGTGCCCGAGCTGCTGCGCTCGCTCGTCGCCAAGGGGATGGCGAAGGACCCTGCTGAGCGGCCGGCGCGGGCTGGGGAGTTCGCCGAGGAGCTGGAGCGCGTAGCCCTGGTCGCGTATGGGCCGGATTGGGAACGTCGCGCGTGGCAGGCTCTGCTCGGGGCGATTTCTTCGCTGGCGGCGGGCGGACTGCTGTTGTCGCTGCTGCCGGACGCGGTTGGTTCGATCGGTACAGCCGGTCCGGCCGGTCCGGCGACGGCTGCGCCGCCCTCCGGCCCGGGGTTGGGGCACCCGGGTTTGGCTCAGCCGACCGGGGCGGGTCAGCCAAGCCAGCCAACGCAGCCTGGCCAACCAGGTCAGCCCACGCAGCCAGGTCAGCCAAGCCAGTCCGGCCAACCTGGCCAAACAGGCCAGCCAGGCCAACCAGGTCAACCAGGTCGGCCACGCAACCCCCTGCGTCGCATGCACACCAAGCTCGGTACAGCCAAGACCACCATCGCGGCAACAGCCGCCGTGGTCGTCGTCGCGGGCAGCGTCGCCCTCATCCCGTGGCACGGATCGAAGAACCCTGACCCGAAACCGGTGTCGGCGACCGCCTCCGTCACCGCGCAGCAGTCGACTCCATCGGTGCCGCCGAGCACCAGCCCCCCGACCCCGACCCCGCAGCCGCGAGTATTGGCCGCACCGGTGTTCAACCCCTGCCACGCCATAGCACCGAGTCGCCTCGCCTCGCTGCTGAAGCTCCCCGCTCAGCAATTCACCTACAGCATCAATCAGAACTCTCCCGACGACGCGCCCTACGGCAGCGCCGCCTGCGTCTTCCGGACCACCGACGCCTCCCCGCGCGTGGTCGCGGACATCACGATCCTGTCCAGCGACTGGTCGACAGTGATGGGCTACGCGGGCCGCCCACCGTGCACGCAGCGACCGCTCACCAACACGCTTCACATGTGCGCCGGGTCGGAAGGGGAGGATCTGCTCCAAGGCCCCGGCGCCACGACCTGGGACGTCGAAGCCTTCAGTGCGACCGCGAAAGACCCCTCGGGCGACCCGAAACCCGACCAGGACGCCACTCTGACACTGATCCGCTTCCTCGCCGCCACCTTCGGCGACCCCGCCGCCCCGGCGGCCTGGGCCCCACCGACCACGGACCCTGACACTGCCTTCGCGCCGGCGGCCCGGATCGACCCCTGCACCGCGCTGCCCGCGTCGAAGCTGACCGAGATCCTCGGTACCGACGCCACGCACCTCACAATGAACCGGTACGGAGCGCAGGAGGGGAGCGCCATAGCCTGCGCGTTCATGGCGGGAGACCGGGCTGTCGGCATCATCACCATGAATCTCGGCACGTGGGACGCCGTCAAACCAGTCCAAGCCACGCTGGAGTGCCCCACCCAGCAGATCGGCGCACTGCGTGCCTGCACGGACTACGAGGCGGTGGAAGGACCGGGAGTGGTGTGGACGATCATGATCTACACGCCCGACAGCACCGCGTCGAACCCCACCATCGACCTGCCTCGCATCACCGCGGTCGCCAAAGCGCTCGCTGCGGCCTATCCCAGTGCCCAGGGCGCCTAGCGCACGACGCTCTGACACACCTGCGCATCCGGGGGAGCGTCTTCTCCGACGGCTCCCTGTTCGCGCTCTCCACGCCGCATCCGACCTCGCTGGAGGTGGAGATCGGGTACGACGTCCACGGCGTTGTCGGCTCCAACATCCGTGACCCGTGACAACCATCCGCAGCCCCACGGTCCACTACCTGTTCGAGGAGGGGCCGAATGAAGAATGCGGAAGCAGCCGAGTTCCACGATTTCGTCACAGCCCGGTGGGCCCGGCTGGTCCGGACCGCCTACCTGCTGACCGGCGACCGGCACCACGCCGAGGACCTCACCCAGACCACGTTGGTCCGGGTGTACCAGGGCTGGAACCGGGTGCGTGCGAGCGAGAGCCCGGACGCGTACGTCCACAAGATCATGGTGCGCTGCAACGCGAGCCGCTTCCGCAAGCGGCGCGTGACCGAGCACCTGGGCGACCCGCCGGACAACGGAGTGGCCGACGCCACGGACCAGGTGGCACACCGGCGCGCGCTGGTCGCGGCGCTCCAGGAGCTGCCCAAGCGGCAGCGCGCCGTCGTGGTGCTGCGGTTCTGGTCCGACCTCACGGAACGGGAGACGGCCGAGGTCCTCGGATGCTCCACCGGAACCGTCAAGAGCCAGACGCACCGCGCGCTGCTCCGGCTCCGGCAGCATCCGGCGCTCATCGCCGCCGCCCACGAGGAACTCACGATGGGAGTCACGAACTCATGACAGAACACAGCGACGACGCGCAGCAGGCGGGTCTTCGTACCCTGTTGACCGGCGCCGCCGAGGACGTCCTGCCCGCGAGCGCGCCGTACGACGCCATCGTCGGTGACGCCCGGCGCCGGATCCGGGTCCGCGCGATCGGGGGCTCCGCGCTCAGCGTCGTGGCCCTCGGCGCGGCGGTGGCCGTCGGTGTCTCCAGCTTCGCCGGCGGCGCGGATGCGACCCGCGCCGCAAGCGGAGGCAACGGACCCGGCGCGGCGGCCCTGACCCCGGCCACGTCGCCGGGTGCGCAGGCCGCGAAGCCGCAGGCGGCTCCGCCGACCACGCCGGTCGCGCCTTTCGCGCCGACGTCGACCCCGGCGGAGGAGCCGATCCACTACGGCAAGACCGTCATCGCGCAGGGCGTGTTCAAGGGCGTGCCCTGGACGCTGGCCCGCGAACTCACCAAGAAGGACGGCGTCGTCGTGCCGGTCCCGGGCGGGGAAACGAAGCAGACAATGGTCTTCGACGACACCTACTTCGTCGGCCCGAACTCCCTGCGCGACCGCGGCGCCGGCGGTGGCGGCACCTCGCCGGACAACATCTCCGCGCTGCTGAAGCACTTCTCCTACCCGAACGCCGACCTGGCCTCCTCGACCTCGGTCACCTGTCTCGGCGTCGGGGCGATGGACAACAGCTGGAAGAAGGAGAACTCCAGCCCCTACGGAATCAGCTTCGTGAGCGGCATCGTCGCCGCGAAGGTGGCCCGCGTGCAGGTCGTGTTCAAGGACGGCACGACGCAGGACGCGACGCTCGTCGCCGCCCCGGCGGACGAGGACGGCAAGTACTTCTACCTGCCCTTCGCGAACCAGTCGTGGCACTCGCCCGGCGGCACTCTCGTCTACTACGACGCCCAGGGGAAGGTGCTCAAGCCCAAGCAGGACGCCTTCTCACAGTTCTGATCCCTGCTCCGCCGATAGCCATCGCCATCGGTGCCGAGTGTCGTCGGCGCTGAGCGTTGTTCGTGCTGAGCGTTGTTCGTGCTGAGAACCGACAGCCCTGGTGAGTGGCCCCCAGCCCCTCACCAGGGCCTTCTGCTTCATGGGCCGGTTCCTGGGCCGGTCTCTGGGCCGACTAAAACAGACCTCGTAGTATCTCGCGCATGATCGCTGATCACGACTGCTACTCCTGTCGCGCCGAAGCCGACCTGCCGCGCCTGCCGCCCCGCGAGCGCATCGCCGTCGACGACCACTGGCGCGTGGCGCACGCCATCGGGACCGCGCTGCCCGGTTGGCTGGTCCTCGTTCCCCGCCGCCACGTCACGGCGATCGCCGAGCTGACGGACACTGAGGCCCAAGGACTGGGTCTGTGGCAAGTGCGCCTGTCCCGCGCCCTCCACGCGACCGTCGGCTGTGCCAAGACGTATGTCGCCCAGTTTGCCGAGGCCGAAGGATTCGGCCACGTCCACTTCCACCTCGTCCCGAGGATGGCGGACCTGCCACCGTCGCAGCGAGGACCGCGAGTGTTCCAGCTGCTCGGTGGCGAAGCCGCCGAGAGCGTCACGGACGACGCGATGGACCAGATCGCCCAGCGGCTCCAAGCCCACCTGGAGCACTAAGTCTCGGCCTAGTCAAAACTCGTCCCATATATGTTTCAGGCTTCTTGACTTTCGCGCATAGTCGGCTGAATGTGATGGGCAACGCCAGAACGTCTCAGGGCACGGTGTCCCCGTCGCCGTGCCCTGACACGCTCCCGCGTCGAGCGAGTGCCCCACCAGACATCCAGTTCGGAGGCGCAATGCACCAGCACAGACGCACCAAACGGCCCGGGCTCCGCAGGACGGTCCACGCCACGGCCACCCTGGCCCTCGGACTGGGCATCGTGGTGTCCGCCGCCCCGGCCTCGTCGGCCGGAGCCGGACTCCCGGCCGGATTCGGAGCCGGACCCGGGCCGGCGGCGAACGCGGCCCAGAAGAAGACCCCGGTGCCGATCTACCTCGACACCCACTACAGCCCGCAGGCGCGCGCCGCCGACCTGGTCTCCCGAATGACACTGCCCGAGAAAGTGGAGCAGCTGAGCACCAACAGCGGCCCCGCGATCCCCCGCCTGGGAGTGCAGCAGTACACGTACTGGAGCGAGGGTCAGCACGGCGTCAACACCCTCGGCGCGAACCAGGTCAACAACGGCAACGGCGGCGCGGTCCGCTCCACGAGCTTCCCGACCAACTTCGCCAGCACCATGTCCTGGGACCCGGACCTGATCTACCAGGAGACCACCGCGATATCCGACGAGGCCCGCGGCTTCCTGGACAAATCGCTGTTCGGCGTGAACCAGAACAATCTCGGCCCGTCGGCCGCCGACTACGGCAGCCTGACCTTCTGGGCCCCCACCGTGAACATGGACCGCGACCCGCGCTGGGGCCGGACCGACGAGGCGTTCGGCGAGGACCCCTACCTGGTGTCGCAGATGGCCGGCGCCTTCGTCAACGGCTACGAGGGCAACACGCCGACCGGCCAGTCCAAGACCGGCTATCTCAAGGTCGCGGCCACGGCGAAGCACTATGCCCTGAACAACGTCGAGCAGGACCGCACCGGCGTCACCTCGAACGTCAGCGACACCGAACTGCACGACTACTACACCAAGCAGTTCGCCAGCCTGATCGAGAACGCGCATGTCTCAGGCCTGATGACGTCGTACAACGCCATCAACGGCACCCCCTCGGTCGCCGACACCTACACCACCAACCAGCTCGCGCAGCGCCAGTACGGGTTCAACGGCTACATCACCTCCGACTGCGGCGCCATCGGCACCGCCTACCAGTCGTTCCCCAGCGGCCACAACTGGGCGCCACCCGGCTGGACCACCGACGGCAAGAGCTCCACCGGCACCTGGACCGACACCGCCACCGGCACCACCGTTCCGGCCCAGGCCGGCGGCCAGGCCTACGCACTGCGCGCCGGCACCGACCTGAACTGCGCCGGCGGCGAGAACACGTACGCTGACATCACCGCGGCGATCAACGCCGGAATCCTCAGCGAAGGCGTCATCGACAACGCCCTGGTGAACATCTTCACCGTGCGCATGCAGACCGGCGAGTTCGACCCCGCCGGCTCCAACCCCTACACCCAGATCACCAAGGCACAGATCCAGAGCCCGGCCCACCAGGCGCTCGCCACCAAGATCGCCGACAACTCGCTGGTGTTGCTGAAGAACCAGCCCGCGGCGGGCGCCGCCAAGCCGCTGCTGCCGTTGTCCGCCGCCACGACGAACAAGATCGTGGTCGTCGGCGACATGGCGAACACCGTGACCCTCGGTAACTACTCCAGCGACCCGTCGCTCAAGGTCAGCGCCGTGCAGGGCATCACCGCCGCCGTGCAGAAGGCCAACCCCGGGGCGACCGTCGCCTTCGACGCCTGCGGCACCTCCACCACGGCGAGCGCACCCGCGAGCTGCTCGCCGCAGACCCTGGCCGACGTCGCCGCCGCCGACGCCGTCATCGTGTTCGTCGGCACCAACCAGCAGATCGCCGACGAGGGCAAGGACCGCACTACCATCGCCATGCCGGGCAACTACGACTCGCTGATCTCGCAGATCGCCGCGGTCGGCAACCCCCGGACGGTGCTCGCGATCCAGTCCGGCGGCCCGGTGCGGATCGCCGACGTCCAGAACGACTTCGCCTCGATCGTGTTCAGCGGCTTCAACGGCGAGAGCCAGGGCACCGCGCTGGCCGACGTGATCTTCGGGGCGCAGAACCCTGCCGGGCACCTGAACTTCACCTGGTACGCCGATGATTCGCAGCTCCCTGCCATGTCGAACTACGGCCTGACCCCGGCCGAGACCGGTGGGCTGGGCCGCACCTACATGTACTTCACCGGCGCTCCGACCTACCCCTTCGGCTACGGCCTGAGCTACTCGACGTTCGCCTTCTCCGACGTCCGCGCCGATCACCGCAGCGTCGACGCGAACGGCTCGCAGACGGTCACCGTCACCGTGACCAACACCGGTACCACTGCGGGAAGTACTGTGGCGCAGCTGTACGCGTCGCCGAAGTTCACCGTCACCGGCGCGACGTTCCCGAAGGAGCAGCTGGTCGGGTTCGCCAAGAGCAAGGTGCTGAACCCCGGTCAGAGCCAGCGGCTCACGATCACGGCTCAGATCCCTGACTTGGGCATCTGGAACCCCACCACGATGAAGTCGGTCGTCTACGACGGCACCTACGCCTTCCAGGTCGGCGCCGACTCCAGCGACCTCCGCGGCAGCGCCGACGTTACCGTCACCGGCGCGCTGGCGACGCGCGTCCGCAGCGTTACTGTGCAGCCCGACCAGGTCGCCTTCCAGGTCGGCCAGACGCTCGACCTCACCGGCAAGAACCCGTGGATCGCGGACGACACCACCGGCGTCGGCTCGGTCCCGCAGGACCGCAACCTGGCCGTCACCGCGGACAACATCGTCGAGGCCGCCGCGGTCGACGGCAGCTTCGCCGATCTGTCCAAGGCCCGCGTCAGCTACCGCAGCAGCAACCCCGACGTGGCCACCGTCACCTCCAAGGGCCTGGTGACCGCCGTCGGCACCGGCGCCGCCGACATCACCGTCACCGTCGACGGAGTGAGCGGCTCCACGCCGATCGTGGTCGGCCACGCCGTCTCGATCAGCGCCCCGGCGCTGGCGCAGCCCGGGCAGACCTCGACCGTCACCACGACGTTCACCAACACCGGTACCGGAAACTCCGGCGCGGTGAACAACGTCGCGATGAACCTGGACCTGCCCTCCGGCTGGACCGCGACGGCGACCAGCCCGTCGAGCTTCGCCCGCGTCGCGGCCGGCCAGAAGGTGACGACCACGTGGGCCGTGGCGGTGCCCGCCGGTGCCGGCGGCACGTACACGGTGAACGCCGACGCCACTGTCGACGGACGCCACGACAGCACCGGCTACAGCCAGCTGGCCGTTCCCTACACGTCCCTGTCGGCGGCGTTCAACAACAAGGCCACCACCAACGACAGCAACCGCGGCGGCGCCGATCTGGACGGCGCCGGCGCCAGCTTCTCGGCCCAGGCGCTGGCCTCGGTCGGGGTGACGCCGGGCGCGCCGCTGGTGCACAACGGCCTGACCTTCACCTGGCCCGACCGGCAGGTCGGCCAGGAGGACAACGTGGTCGCGGCCGGGCAGACCATCGACCTCTCCGGCTCCGGCTCCACGCTCGGTCTGCTGGGCACCAGCACCTGGGGCGCCAGCAGCGGCAGCGGCGTCATCACCTACACCGACGGCAGCACCCAGCCGTACACCATCGGCTTCGGCGACTGGGCCAACGGCACCCCGCCGGCCGGCGGCGACGTGGCGATCCGCTCGCCCTACGGCAACCAGCCGGGCAACCGGACCGGGTGGGCGGCGACGATCGACTACTACCCGGTGGCGCTCGACCCGGCCAAGACGGTGCAGTCGATCACGCTCCCGTCCGGCAGCGCGCAGCCGCACGGCGGGATACCGGCGCTCCACATCTTCGCCCTGTCCATCAAGTCCGACCAGCTCTCGGTCGCGGCGCCGCCGGCCCTCGAACCGGGCTCGTCCGGTACGGTGACCACCACGCTGGCCAACACCTCCTCGGCGGCGCTGTCCACCGTGGCGCTGGCGCTGACGCTGCCCGCGGGGTGGACGGCGACGAACAGCACGCCGAACACGTTCGCGACGGTGGCACCCGGGGCGACGGTGTCGACGACCTGGTCGGTGGCGGTTCCGGCGTCGCAGCAGCCTGGTTCGCAGGTGATCGGCGTGACAGAGAGCGTCGGCGGCGCCCAGGCCGGAATCTCCGGAACGCAGACCACGGTCGCGTATCCGTCGCTGAGCGCGGGGTTCAACAACGTGTCCATCACCGACGACGCGGACCACACGCCGGGCAACATCGACGGAGGTGAGAACAGCTTCTCGGCGCAGGCACTGGCGGCAGCCGGACTGACACCGGGCAGCCAGTTCACTTTCGACGGGCTCGTATTCACGTGGCCCTCCGCCGCGGCGGGCACTGCTGACAACGTCCAGGCCGACGGACGTTCGTTCAGCGTTACCGGCACCGGCACCACTCTGGGCTTCCTGGGGGCCGCCGCCAACGGACAGTCGTCCGGGACGGCGACCATCACCTACACCGACGGGACGACGCAGCAGTTCACGCTCGGGTTCGGGGACTGGGCTTCGACTTCTCCGTTCCCCGGATCGCAGGTCGCGGTGACTTCCGCCTATGGCAACACGGCCAGTGGTACGTCGCCGTGGAAGGCATCAGTGTTCTACGACAGCGTGGCGTTGGAGGCTGGCAAGACCATCCAGTCCGTGACGCTGCCCGCCGGTTCGTCGGCGCCGTTGCATGTGTTCGCGGCGGCGATCGGCTAGCCGTCAACTGACGTCAGGGTCCTGGTACGTGATGTCTGCGTACCAGGACCCTGACGGTTTGCGGCTCGGGCCGTTCTCCCCGGTTTGGAGATCTTCTCGGTATGGAAGCTCCGAGAAGTAGCGAGGAAAACTGAAACTGACCACGCGCAGCGGGGGAGGGGTGGAACGCATAGAGACCTCAACGAGCTCAGATCTCGCTCGCCTGGCCGTGGCCGAGATCGGGCCGGACGTGATGCAGGTACGGCTGTCGCGGCGCGAGGAGGACCGCCGATTCTTCACCGGCATCGAAATCGCTCTGGTCGTCGGAACGCTCATGGTCCGCTCCTTCTGGCGCGCGATCGCCACCGGCGCACGCGAGGCAGCCGAGGCCCGTGGCCAGGACTGGGGCCGCCGAGCCGTGGACGCGGCCTTCGACCGAGTCGAGGCCCTGCTCGGCATGTCCGGGAACGGCGCCGAGAACGAGCTGCCCAAAAAAGCCCGGCAGGCACAGACCGAACTCGACCAAATAGTCGCGGAAGTAGTCGGCCCCCTGACCACCGACCAGTTCGCCGACGTCCTCCAGACCAGCGCCTCCGCCCAGATCGCCGAGCTCCGCACCGCCCTCCTGGGCCTCGGCTTCAACGAGAGAGTGACGGAGGACCTCGCCAAACGCCTCGTCGAACAGTTCACCACGGAGCTGACCCGGTGAGCGACCCGCCGGTGAGCGACCCGCAAACGCTCACCGAACGCATCCGCACTCTCGTCCGCCTCGAACGCTTCCACCGCATGGCCCGCCTCACACTGCTCACCAGGCCGCCCGGCGCGAACGAGCTCATCGCCGACGTACCAGAACTACGCGCGATCCTGACCAGCGGCGAGGGCGTCGTCGAAATCATCAGCCCACGCGGCTCCGAGGGCTTCATCGTCGCCGAAGGCGGACAACGCCGCACATACGACGAACTGCCGCCGCACATCGACCCAGCACGTGTGGTGAAGGGCCATCTACGCGTCGAGAGGGTGCTTGAAACGCGCCTGCGCGAGCTCGCCGAGGAGATCGAGGCCCGAGACCCGACCATGTACGAGGACTGTCATATCGCGCAGATCCTCGACGCCGTCGAGAGCTACGAGCGGCTTGACCACGCGGTGGCGGACGCGGTGGTGCTGGCTGATGTTTTGGCTGAGGTGCAGGCTGCGGAGTCGGTCAACGTGGCGACCGAGCTGCTCCCCGACACGCCGCCCGACGCACCGACCTGGCTGTCGCCCGACGCGCCGCCCGACGCATCTGCCGGGCTACCACCCGACGACGATGCCCAGGCCAGAGCCTGGGCCGATGCCGTCAACGCGGCCGTCTCGGACCGCTATGTTCGGCTCCTGATACCGGTCCCAGCCGCCGCCGATATCAAGGCCGCGTGCCTGACCATGAGCGTGGACCCCAAAGCGGCCTGGTTGCGCCGTCGACTCCTGCCAGCCATTCCGCCCGACATGTTCGAGCGCTTGGACCCCTCCGACCCCTCCGAATCCATAGGCATCGAAGCCGCGCACCCCACACAGATCACCCCCCTCCCCGACCTGACCGCCGAAAGCGTGGTCGCAGCACTCATCGACGACCCACCCGACGGCCCCATGCGCGCGATCGCCATCACCCGAGCCCTACGAACCAACGGCGACCGCCTCCGCCGCCAAGCCGACGGCGCACGCGACTTCCTCGACTTCCACCGCAAACTCCACCTGGCCCTGCTCTCCTACATCGCAAGCCTACGCATGTCATCCTCCCTCCTCGCGTCCCCAGCCAAGGACCGCCTCCCACCGAACCGCCTGAACGAACTCCGCGACATCCGCGACAGCACGGAGGAGATGCGCGTCATCATCGGCAACTCCCTCCTCAGCTCCGCCCTGGACCGCCCCTTCTCCCCAGACCTGACCCGCATGGACCGCTGGGAACCCTGGCTCTCCCACACCACCACCCAAGACCTCAACACCGCCCTCAACAACCTCGACGACCTCTACCTCCGCCTGATCTTCCCCCGCTTCATCCAACGCATCGCCGAAGAATGCATCCGCCTCGACCACCCCACCCCAACCACAGACCCCCTCCCCAGAGCCCTCCACGAAGCCGAACGCCTAGGCCTAGCCCCCCACTCCCCACTCGAATCAATCGTCTCCACCCCCCAAGCCGCCAGCCTGATCACCCGAATCACCTCAACACTCCGCGCAAGAGACGCCCACCCCCAGGCCACACTCTGGTCATCCACGCTGACCCAGATCCAACAGCGTTGGCCGGACGATTTCCCCGAGCCGGTGGCAGAAAGTTACCAGTACCCTGATACATAACGGTGATGGCTGAAGCGCGAAGGGCGAAGCCCGGTGCCGAAGGTCCGGCCAGATGCCAGATGCCAGATGCCTGATGCCGGTTGCCAGATGGCTGGAGCCCGAAGCCCCAACGCTCCGAAGCCCGAGCGCCAAAGCCCGAAGCCGTAAAGCCCCGAAGTCCCGAAGCTGCAAAGCCCCGAAGTCCCGAGGCCGTAAGGCCCCGAAGTCCCGAGGCCCCACAGGCTGATGCCCCGATGGCTGGAGCCCCGAAGGCCGAAGCCCGAGCGCCGAAGCCCCGATGGCTGGAGCTTGAAGCCCGAAGCCCATGAGATCGTTGCGCGTGCCGCAGCTCCGGAGCCGACCTCCGTGCGCTACCGGCTACCGCGCCGCCGACCACCGCACCACGGGCCGACACATTGCCGACCACCATGCGCTGCCGGCTTCCCCATTGTCGATACCGCGCGCCAACGGTCACCGCATTGCGGGCGTCGGCGTACCATCGGCCACCGCGTCGCCGGCCGCTGCGCACCAACCGGTCCGCTGGTCACCGATCACCGATCACCAACTCACCGCGCACCGCTGTCCCGCAGGTCGCCGCGCGCTGCCCGTCCGCAGGTCGCCGATCACCGTGCGCCGCTGGACTGGTCCGCAGGCCGCCGCGCGCATCACCGGTCCGCCAATCGCTGCTCACCGCGCGCCGCTGGTCAGCGCATCGTCAGCCAGCGTCTCCAGGTCGTCGCGGGTCTGCTGGTCTGTGCGCTGGCGGTTGGTTCGGCGGTCGGCACTGACACCTCCACCCGGGTCTGGCTGCCCTCGACGGTCGCTGCTATATCGAGCACGGAAAAACATGGGCGTGTCGTTGTCATGGCGTCACTCGGATGGTCTAGTGGGAGCCTAAAATGCCTGGTGGGGGCCTCGCGGTGCTGGGGCTTCCCGGGGGTGGCGAGGTGTTGCGGGTGGGCGGCCTGCCGGCTCCGGCTCCGGCTCCGGCTCGGGCTCCGCCCCCGGCTCCGGCTCGGGCTCCGCCCCCGCCCCCGCCTCAGGCTCCGGCCCCGCCCCCGGCTCCGCCCCAGGCTCAGTCGAAGTCGTCATAGTCGCGGTTCGCGTCTCGTTGTCGTTCCTGGAGTTCGATGTGGTCGGCGCGGTCTGTGAATTCTGTGGCGGCGTCGGGGCGGTGGCCGTGGCGGAGGACTTTGGCGGCTTCGCGGAGTTGGGTGGTTGTGGCGGAGGTGCCGTGGCGTGCTTGGAGGAGTTCGATGGCTTTGGCGGTTTGGCCTTGTTCGCATAGGAACTCGGCGTAGACGTAGACGTTTGAGTGTGGGTCGGCGGGGGTTGTGGCGCTTCTGAGGAGTTGGTCGGCTTTGTCGATCTCGCCGCGTTTCCATAGGTGTTGGCCGAGTTCGAAGGTTGCTGAACGGCCTTGGGCGGGCTCTTGGGCGATGGCTTTTTGGTAGTAGTACTTACCTTCGGCCGAGCGGTCGCTTTGCATGAGGAGGTTGCCGAGCTTCAGCTGGGCTTTGTAGTGCCCTGCGTCTGCTGCCTGGCGGAAGCGGCGTTCGGCTTCGGTTGCGTTGCCGTCGGGGCCTTCGTTGATCAGGCCTACCTCGAAGGCGGCGTCGATGTCGCCTAGCTTGGCTGCGCGGAGCAGTACGCGGCCGGCGTGGTCGAACTCCTCGATGGCGCGCAGGTAGCCGGCAATGACTATTGCCGGCTTCTTCTGCTCGATTGCCAGTTGTGAGGCCCGGCGCATCCAGGACTTGCGCTCCAATGCCTCCCGCGGAAACGCTAGGTAGCCGACCAGGGTGTTCACGGCGTCGAGGTTTCCCATTGCCGCCGCCCGGCGTAGGTATTTGAGGGCGCGTCGTCGGCGTGCCTCGCGGTAAAGGACTTGGGCGTGTTTGTGCATTGCGACTGCGTCGCCTTGCGCTGCGCGCCGTGCGGTTGCGCGTTCCTGCGGGCTGCGTCTGCGCCGGCTATGCGGCAGCTGGAAGAGGGTCCGAGGTAGGCTCTGATCGCGATGGCTGCTACGGCCAAGATGGCGAGGGTGATCCAATGCTGCCTGGTCATGTGTTCTCCCCGCGGCGAGTGCCATCGTCGATGGCGCTGCGTCATCGAGGTCCATTGAAGCAGAACTCTGATACGTGGGTCGGGCGGTCGGGGTGTGGCCGTCCCGCCCGGCCCGCGTTGCCGCTGTTCGACGGCGGGTTCGGCCTCAGCCCCTTCGGCGCCGCGTGGACTCGGTGATCGACGGCGGGTAGTACCCCGCATCGCGCGAAGACAGCGTGACTCCCGGCGGCACGATCTTGTCGATCTCGTCCAGTACGTCCGGGGCCAGTCGCAGCGACGCCGCTCCCAGCTGCCCCTCAAGGTGCTCGAAGGTGCGCGGGCCGATGATCGGTGCCGTCACGGCCGGGTGTTCGAGGACGAAGGCCAGGGCCAGGTGCACCAGCGAGATGCCCGCCTCCTCGGCGAGCAGTGCCAACGCCTCCACCGCCTGGAGTTTCTCAGTGTTCTCCGGGTCGCCGATCTCGAACCGTCCCTGTTGCAGCGCCCCGCGGCTGGTCTCGGGCTGCGGGCCGCCGGCGCGGAACTTGCCGCTCAGCCAGCCTCCGGCCAGCGGGCTCCACGGGATCACCGCGAGTCCGTACTTCTGGGCGATCGGCAGCACTTCGCGTTCGATGCCGCGGGCCAGGATCGAGTACGGCGGCTGCTCCGCGACCGGCCGCTCCCGCCCGCGCCGCTCGGCCGTCCACTGGGCCTCGACGATCCCGGAGGGCTCGAACGTCGACGTGCCGATGTAGCGGATCTTGCCCTGGTGGACCAGGTCGGACAGCGCCCCGAGGGTCTCGTCGACATCGGTGTCGTCCTCGGGCCGGTGCACCTGGTAGAGGTCGATGTGGTCGGTCCGCAACCGGGTGAGCGACTCCTCGACCGCCTTGAGGATCCAGCGCCGGGAGTTGCCGAAGCGGTTGACGTCCTCGCCCATCCGGCCGTGGAACTTCGTGGCGAGGAAGACGTCGTCGCGGCGGCCGGCGAGGGCCTTGCCGACGATCGTCTCGGACTCGCCCTGGCTGTAGACGTCGGCCGTGTCGATCAGGTTGATCCCGGCGTCGAGCGCACGGTGGATGATCCGGACGCTGTCCTCGTGGTCCGGGTTGCCGCGCGGCCCGAACATCATGGTGCCCAGCGCGAGCGCGCTGACCTTCACGCCGGTACGGCCGAACGGGCGCAGGGGTATGGTCATCGGTTCTCTCCTTGTGATTGCGACAGAAGGTCGACATCAGGGGATTGTGACAAGAGGGCGCTGTCAGGAGACTGTGATAGAACAACAACATCAGAAGACTGTGACAACGTGTCGACGTCGGCCTTGGGGCCGGCGCTCTGGAACGCCTGCCACAGCCGGGCATAGGGCCCGTCCGCGTGCAGCAGCTCGCCGTGCGCGCCGCTTTCGAGCACCCGGCCGTGGCCGAGCACCACGATCCGGTCGGCGGCCATCGCGGTGGTGAGCCGGTGCGCCACCACGATCGTGGTCCGCCGCCGGGTCAGCGCCGCCGTCGCCCGCCCGACCCGCCGCTCGGTGGCCAGGTCCAGCGCGGCCGTGGCCTCGTCGAGCAGCAGGACGTCCGGATCGACGAGCTCGGCCCGGGCCAGCGCCAGCAGCTGCCGCTGCCCGGCCGACAGCGTCCGGCCCCGCTCCCCGACGTCGGTGAGGTAGCCGTGCCGCAGCCCGGCGATCATCTCGTGCGCGCCGACCGCCCGGGCCGCCGCCTCCACCTCGGTGTCGGTGGCGTCGGGCCGGCCGTACGCGATCGCGTCGCGCACCGTGCCGCCGCCGATGTGCGACTCCTGCGGCACGATGCCCAGCCGGTGCCGGAACTGGCCGAGGTCGAAGTCGCGGACGTCGACGCCGTCGATGCGGACCGCGCCCGCCGTCGGGTCGTAGAACCGGGCCACCAGCTTGACGATCGTCGATTTGCCGGCGCCGGTGGTCCCGACCAGGGCGACGGTCTCACCCGGCGCGATGCGGAAGCTGACGCCGTGCAGCACCTCACGGGGTTCGGCGCCGTCGGCCTCGGTCCGATAGCCGAAGCCGACGTTGTCGAACTCGATCGCCCCGGCCAGTTCCGTTACCGGCACTGGGGAATCCGACGCCGGGGTCGCCGAGGGCGTGCGCATCAGCGCTCGAAGCCGTCCCAGCCCAACGACAGCCTGCTGATACCCGTCGAAGACCTGGGACAGCTGCTGGATCGGCGAGAAGAACAGATCGACGCAGAGCAGGAACGCGATCAGCGTCCCCGCCGAGAGCGCCCCCGAGCGGACCTGCTGTGCCCCCGCGTAGAGCACCGCCGCGCTGGAGGCGACGCTGAGGAACTCCACAAAAGGGAAGAACGTCGCCATCAACCGCTGCGCATACAGGCGCGAGTCCCGGAACGCCCAAGCCCGCCGGGCGAAGGCCCCATGGTTGTACGCCTCACGCCCGAACGCCTGCGTGACCCGGATCAGCGTCACGTTCTCCTGGAGATCGGCGTTGACCGCGCTGACCTTCTCCCGGGCGTCGAGATACGCCGGCACCGACCGCCGCCGGAAGACGGCGGTCGCGAGCACCAGGACCGGCAGCGCGGCGACCAGGACCAGCGCCAGCCCGGCGTCGATGACCAGAAGCGCGATCAGCACACCGAACACCGTCAGCACACTGACCACGAACGTCGCCAGCCCGGTCTGGAGGAAGTTCGACAGCGAGTCCACGTCCGTCGTCATCCGCGTCATGATCCGGCCGGCCTGCTCCCGCTCGTAGTAGTCGAGCCCGAGCCGCTGCAACTGCGCGAATGTCTTGACCCGCAACGTATAGAGCAACCGCTCGCCGGTGCGACCGGTGACGCGGACCTGACAGATCCCTGCGATCCAGTCCGCGCCGACGATCGCGGCCGCCGCCAGCGACACCACCGCCAGCGCGCGCTCGGAGCCGCGCGCGATGCCGGAGTCGACGCCGTGCCGCACCAGGATCGGCACGGCGATCTCGGCCGCCGCGTCCAGGGCGACCAGGATCAGGCCCAGCAGCAGGGCACTGCGAAAGGGCCGGATCAGCGACGCGAGCCCGAAGTGCGGATCGGCGGCGCGCGCCTGCTCGGAGGGCACATCAGGATCCTGGTCCACCAGCGGTACCCGCGCCAGATGCGCCAGCATCGCCGGCGTCGGCGGCGCCGACCCGAGCACGCCGCCGCCCAGCGACGCGCGGGCGCCGCCGCCCTGGCCCGAACCGGCCGCGCGGGCTGCGAACGCTTGAGCGACCCGCAGCCCCACCGTTTCCCCGACCTCATCCTCCTCGTGGGGCCGCTGCCACAGCGTCTCGGTGACGCCGCCCGGCCGGTACGGGCCCGCCGCCTCGACCGCGTCGATGTCGAGCTCGCCCGGCGCCGGCTCGCCCGACAGCAGCGCCCGGTAGACCGCGCTGCGTTCTTCGAGCTCGGCCGCGGTCCCGACGTCGACGACCCGGCCGCCGTCCAGGACCGCGATCCGGTCGGCCAGCTCCAGCGTCGAGGCCCGGTGCGCGATGATCAGCGTGGTGCGCCGCCGGGTGACGCCGTGCAGGCCGGCGTGGATCTCCTTCTCCACCCGGGCGTCGATCGCCGAGGTGGCGTCGTCGAGGATCAGCACCGCGGGATCCCGCAGGATCGCGCGGGCCAAAGCGATCCGCTGCCTCTGCCCGCCGGACAAGGTCAGTCCTTGCTCGCCCACGACCGTGTCGTAGCCGTCCGGCAGCCCGTCGACGAACTCGTCCGCGCGGGCGATCCGCGCCGCCGCGCGGATCCGCTCGATCGAGGCGTCCGGCTCGGCGAAGGCGATGTTCGCCCGGATTGTCCCGGATATCAGACGGCTGTCTTCGAACACGAACCCCAGTCGCGAGCGCAGCGAGGCCAGCCGCAGGTCGCGGACGTCGATCCCGCCCACGCGCACCGACCCCGCCGACGGGTCGTAGAAGCGCGGGACGAGATGCGCCGCCGTCGATTTGCCGGACCCGGCCGTGCCGACGAGCGCGATGGTCTCGCCCGGCTCCACCCGCAGCGAGAAGCCGTTCAGCAGCGGCGTGCCGCCTTCCTCGCCGTGGCCGTAGACGACGCCGTCCCACTCCAGCGCGAGCGGAACGTCCGGGAGTTCGACGGCGTCGGGGCGGTCCGTGATGCCCGGCGTGACGTCGACGATGTCGAGCACCCGCTCGACCCCGGCCCGGGCCTGCTGCCACACGGTCAGCAGCGTCGCCACCTGCCGGACCGGGTTCACGAAGGAACTCAGATACGTGGTGAACGCCAAAAACGTGCCCAGCGTGATGTCGCCGCGCAGCGCCAGCCACCCGCCCAGCGCCAGCACGGCGACCTGTCCCAGCGGCGGCACGGCTTGCAGCGCCGGGTTGTAGCGGCTGGTCAGCCGCGCGACCCGTACCCGCGAGGAGAACAGCCGCCGGGCCCGGCTTTCGAGCTCCCGGATCTCCCGTTCCTCCTGGCCGAACCCCTTGACCACCCGGACGCCGGTGACGGCCTCCTCGACGCCGGTGGCGACCTCGGCCGCCTCCTGCTGCGCGTGCCAGTTGGCCGGGAACAGGTCGTTGCGGCTGCGCCGGACGATCACGTACAGCGCCGGCGCCACCACCAGCGCGACCAGCGTCAGCAGCGGCGAGAGCACCGCCATGAACACCAGCGAGACGGCGAACATCAGGAAGTTGCCGGTCATGTTCGGCAGCATCTGCAACAGCTGCTGGATCAGGGTGATATCAGAGATCGAACGGCTCACGACCTGGCCGATCCGCAGCTCGTCCTGATAGCCGCCTCCGAGCCGCAGCAGCGAGGCGAGCGCGTCGTTGCGCAGGTCGTACTGGACGCCGAGCGACAGCCGGCCGGAGCAGTAGCGGCGCAGGAAGCTCGCGGCGAACCGCACCAGTCCCAGTCCGGCCAGGATCAGCAGCCACGGCGTCATCCGCAGCGCGTGGTCGTCGACGCCGTCGACGATGTGCCGCAGCACCAGAGGCAGCACCGCGGAGGCGATGGCCGCCACGAGCGCCGCTCCGTACGCGGCGGCCAGGTCGCCGCGGTGCCGCAGACAGTAGCCGGCGAGGCGTCGCAGCCAGCTGACATCGACATCCGGCGGCCGGACGCCGTCCGGGGCCGGCGGCTCCGGACGGCTCGGGGCAGCGGTCACGAAGCGACGCCCGCGGTGTGGATCTGGTTGGCCGGGCGGGCCAAACCGTAGTGGTCGCGCAGCGTGGTGCCTTCGTACTCGGTGCGGAACAGGCCGCGCTCCTGGAGGATCGGGACGACCTTGTCCACGAACGCCTCCAGCCCCGAGGGGAGGACGGCCGGCATGATGTTGAAGCCGTCGGCGGCGCCGTTCTCGAAGTAGTGCTGGATGGTGTCGGCGACCTGCACCGGCGTGCCGGTGAAGGTGCGGTGGCCGCGGCCGCCGCCGAGGCGGGCGATCAGCTGGCGCACGGTCAGGTTCTCCCGCCGGGCCAGATCGACGATGAGCGTGTAGCGGCTCTTGGCGTCCTGGATCTCGTCCTCCTTCGGCAGCAGGTCCAGCGGCAGCGGCCGGTCCAGGTCGAGCGCGTCGGGGTCGAGCCGGAAGCGGTCGGCCAGGTTGCGCTTCTGGTGCTCCGGGTCGATCAGCCGTTCGAGCTGGTCCTCCAGGTCGCGGGCCGCGGCCTCGGTGTCGCCGATGACCGGGACGATGCCCGGCAGGATCTTGATACTCTCGGGGTCGCGTCCGCGCCGCACCGCGCGGGCCTTGAGGTCGGTGTAAAAGGCCTGTGATTCCTCCAGCGTCTGCTGTGCGGTGAAGACCGCCTCGGCCCAGGTGGCAGCGAACTCCTTGCCATCCTCCGAGGAGCCGGCCTGGACCAGCAGCGGCCAGCCCTGCGGCGGGCGCGGCGAGTTCAGCGGGCCGTCGACGCGGAAGAACCGGCCGCGGTGGTTGATCGGGCGGACCAGGGCCGGCACTGTGTGCACGCCGGCCGCCTTGTCCGCGATCGTCGCGTCGTCGGCCCAGCTGTCCCACAGCTTGGTGGCGACGTGGACGAACTCGTCGGCCCGCTCGTACCGCTCCTTGTGCGGCGGCACGTCGTCGAAGCTGAAGTTGCGGGCGGCGTCGGCCCCGGCCGTGGTGACGATGTTCCAGCCGACCCGGCCGTTCGAGGCGATGTCCACCGACGCGAAGCGCCGGGCCAGGTTGAACGGCTCGTTGTAGGACGTGGACGCGGTGGCGATCAGGCCGATGTGCTCGGTGGCCCCGGCGATGACGGTCAGCAGCACGGTCGGTTCCAGCTTGCCCGGCGGCCGCCGCGCGGGGTCGTGGCCCTGGGCCGGGCTGTCGGCGAAGAAGATCGAGTCCAGTTTGCCGCGCTCGGCGATCCGGGCGACGCGTTTGTAGTACTCGACGTCCCAGACCGCGTACGGGTCGGACTCCGGCAGGCGCCACGACGCCTCGTGATGGCCGGTGTCCATGAGGAACGCGTTGAGATGGAGCTTCCTGCCGGTCTTGGCGGTGCCCATGGGTGGGTTCGTGTCCTTTCAGGACGCCCGGCGCGTGCCGGGGGCGATGAAGTCGGAGCCGAGGTGTTCGCCGGTGGCGCCCAGGGCGTCGAGCAGCTGTCGGCGCAGCGCGGCGAAGCCCGGGTCCGCCTGCGACCGCTCCTCCAGGTCGACGCGGACGTCGGTGCCGACGACGCCCTCGTCGAGCAGGATCACCCGGTCGGCGAGCACGATCGCCTCGTCGACGTCGTGGGTCACCAGCAGCACCGCCGGCTTGTGCACCGCGCAGAGCTTGCGCAGCAAGGCGTGCATCTGCAGGCGGGTGAGGGCGTCGAGCGCACCGAACGGCTCGTCGGCGAGCAGCAGCTGAGGCTCGCGGACCAGCGAGCGGGCCAGCGCGGCGCGTTGCTGCTGGCCGCCGGACAGCTCGCCGGGCCAGGCCCGTTCGCGCCCGGCCAGGCCGACCTCCGTCAGCGCGCGCCGGCCGCGTTCGGCGGCGTCCTTGCCCTCCAGGCCGAAGGTCACGTTGGCCAGCAGCCGCCGCCACGGCAGCAGCCGGGAGTCCTGGAAGACGACCGAGACCTGCCGCGGGACCGAGATCCTGCCGTAGCCTTCGACATCCCGGTCGAGCCCGGCCAGGGCGCGCAGCAGAGTGCTCTTGCCGCTGCCGGAGCGCCCGATCAGCGCGACGAACTCGCCCGGCGCGATGTCCAGGTCCAGGCCGTTGAGCACGCCGCCGGACCGGTTGAAGCTGCGGTGCAGGTTGCGGACCGTGACGCCGGCGGTGGTCGCCGCGGTGGCCCCGACTGCCGTGGTGCTCCCTGCCGCCGTGGCCCCGGCTGTGTCCGTCACCGTCGCCGTCGCAGAGTCCGTAGTCACCCCTCCAACGTCTGTCGCCATGACAGGGCCCTCCTTTCCACGAGCCGGACCGCGGAGTCGGCGAGGAAGCCGTAAATGCCGTACAGCACCAGGCCGACGACGATGACCGAGGTCTGCCCGTACTCCTGGGCCAGCGTCATCATGTGGCCGATGCCGGACAGCGAGTTGTACTGCTCGACCACGACCAGGCCGAGCATCGCGCCGGTGACCGCGAACCGCAGGCCCAGCAGAAAGCCGGGGAGCGCGCCGGGCAGCACCACGTGCCGCAGGAACGTGCCGCGCTTGATGTCCAGGGTCTCGGCGAGCTCGGCGTAGCGTCCGTCGATGCCGCGCAGCCCGTTGTGGGTGTTGATGTAGATCGGGATCATCGAGATCAGCGCGATGGTGATGATCTTCATCTCCTCGCCGATGCCGAACCAGGCCACGAACAGCGGGATCAGGGCCAGCGTCGGGATGGAGCGTTTGACCTGGATCGGCCCGTCGATGACGGCCTCACCGAGCCGGGACAGGCCGGAGACGAGGGCCAGGACGAAGCCGGTCGCCGTGCCCAGCGCCAGTCCGTATCCGGCGCGCCCCAGCGAGGCGGTGATGTTGCTGAGCAGGTCGTGGTGATTCCACTGCTCGCCGAACTCCTTGACGACGTCCCACGGCGCGGTGAGCACCTGCGGGGCGATGAAGCCGGCCAGCGAGCCGGTCACCCAGACGGCCAGCAGCAGCGTGGGGCCGATCCAGAGGGCGAAGCGGATCCGGCGTCCGGGCCCGAGCCGGCGGCGGACGACGCGCAGGTCCAGCGTCGCGTCCTCGGCCGGGGCGGTGGCGGCGGCGGTGGCGGCGTCGGCGCCGGTGGCAGTGGCGGCGCCGGCGTCGGTGGTGCTGATGGCCACGCCGGCTTGGTGGTGCAGGACGACGTCGCTCATGACGCCGCCCCGCCGACCACGTCCGATCCGGCCGCCGCGGCCTCCACCGCCGCGAAGCGCGTGTCGACGACCTCTGCGACGTCGAACTTCGGGTTGCCCTGGTTCTGGGCCAGCAGATCGGCGGTCGCCTGGAGCCGGGCATCCGCGTTCGTCCAGTCCGTCGGGATCCCGGTCTCGCCCTTGACCTGCACCGCGTGCTGCGCGTCGGCGGCGCTCAAGCCCTGGTTCTGCTGGTAGTAGAGCTTGGCCCACTCGTCCGGGTGAGTGTTCTGCCACAGCAGTGCCTTGGTGCGGGCCGCGACGTAGTGCCGGAGCGCCGCGGCCTTGCCCGGGTCCTGGACCGAGGACGTGAGGCAGTACAGCGTCGAGGCGTCGTCCCGGATGCCGGTGTCGATCGCCGAGGAGCCGGAGTACTGGTGCAGGTACGTCGCGATCGTGCTGTTGCCCAGCGGTGCGACGTCCACGGCGTGGCTGCCGAGCGCCTGGTTGTAGGTGCTCGCCGTGCTCGGCAGGTCCACGAGCGTGACGTCGTTCTTGCTGAGCCCGGCCTTCTGCAACACCCGCAGGACCAGGGCGCCCTGGGCCTGGCCGGCGCTGTAGGCGATCTTCTTGCCCTTGAGGTCCGTCAGGGTTCTGACGGCCACGCCGGGCGCGATGCCGAGCTGGTAGACCGGGTGCGAGAGCGGGTCGATCGTGACCGACTGGAACACGATCTTCGTGGGCGTGCCGGTCCAGTGCGCGAACAGCGAGGGGATGTCGGCGACCGCGCTGCAATCCAGCTGGTTGCCCCGGAACGCCTTGATGCTGTCCGGCCCGCCGCTGATGTTGGCCCACTTGACGGTGACGCCCTCGGCGGCGAGCTGCTTGTCCAGTCCCGCGGCCTGGATCGCGATCTGCACTGCCGGGTCGCCGATCCGCAGCACGGCGTCGGAGGGCACGGTGGTGGGGATCGCGGCGGTCAGCGCCAGGGCCGGGTGGCTCGAGTCGCTGCATCCTGATACTCCGACCACGGTCGCGATCGCGGCCGCCGTCGCCGCGATCGCGGTCCTGCGCGAGGCCGACCGGCGACGGGGGGTGCGACGGGGGGCGGGGCGGGGGGTGCGACGGGGATCGGGACGGGGATCGCGGCGAGACGCGCGACTCCTGGTGGGTTCCTGGTTGGTCATGAGGGCTCGGCCTTCCGAAAAGTCTTTCATTCATATAGATTCAGTAGAGTTTCGGGCAAGCGTGTCCCAGGGCGCGGACACCGCGGTGCGAGCGGCGGTCTCAGACCGCGACCGGCTCCCGCAGCCGCCCGATCAGCGCGTCGCCCACGCGAGCGGTTTCCTGCTTGTAGGGCGTGTCCGACAGGATGAAGTGGCTGATGCCGAGGTCGGCGTATTTGCGCAGCGCCGCGGCGACCTGATCGGCCGAGCCGACCAGCCAGGTGGTGCCGGCGCCGCCGCCTCCGTACCGGCCGGGCGTCGTGAACAGGCAGTCGTCCAAGACCTCGCCGCGCTCGAACAGATCAAGGAGCCGCTGCTGGCCGACCGCGGGCGCCCGGCCCTTCGACACGCCGCTGCGGTCGGGCTGCGCGCCGTTGCGCTCCGCGAGCTGCGCGACCTTCGCCTCGGCGGCCTGCCAGGCCTCCTCCGGGGTGTCGCGGACGAGCGTGGTGATCCGCAGTCCGAACTCCAGCGGCGCCAGGTCGCGGTCCAGATCGCGGCTGAGCACCCGGAGGCGCTCGATGCGTTCGGCGATGTCGTCCAGCGGTTCGCCCCAGAACAGCTGGACGTCGGCCTCCGTCGCCGAGACCCGCTCCGCCGCCGCCGACGCGCCGCCGAAGTACAGGCGCGGTCCGCCGTCGGGAAGCCGCGGCACGACCGTCGAGCCGGTCACCTGGAAGTGCTCGCCGGCGAAGGTCACGTCCTCCTCGGTCCACAGCCGCCGTGCGATCCGCATGAACTCCTTCGTACGGGCATACCGCTGCGCCTGGTCGCCCTCGGCGTCCCCGTACGCGGCGAGATTGTCCTGCCCGCTGACGATGTTGATCAGCAGCCGACCGCCCGACAGGTGCGACAGTGTCGCCGCCGCGCTCGCGAAATGCGCCGGCCGCCAGTAGCCGGGCCGGATCGCCGCGAGCGGCTTGAACGTGCTGGTCCGCGCCGCGACCGCGGTGGCGACGGTGAACGTGTCGGGACGGCCCCACCCGGTGCCGAACAGCGCGCCGGACCAGCCGTGGCGCTCGGCGGTGACGGCCAGGTCGAGGGTGAAGTCCAGGGTGCCCCAGCCGTCGGCGGTGTCGTCGCCCCGATGGCCGGGCTCGATGGTGTTGGGGACGTACCAGAGGAATTCCATGTGTCCTTCTTCGACGATCACTTCAAGACGTGCCGCGCGGTCAGGCGGCCAGGGTGCGGAAACCGCTGCGGTGGAAGACCAGGGGCGAGCCTTCGGCGGCGGCCGCCCTGGCGTGCACCCGCAGCAGGACGATCGTGTGGTCCCCGGCCTCGACCTCGCGGTGGACGCTGGTGGCGAAGTGCGCCAGGCCGTCCTCGACGAATCCGGCCCCCTCGGCGGTGCGGGCGAGCGGGATCCCCTCGAACCGCGCGCCGACCGGCCCCGCCAGCTGCCTGGCGAACCCGCGATGGTGGTCGGCCAGGACCGTGATGCCCAGGTGGTCGGCGCCGCGCAGTTCCGGCCAGGTCTTCGAACCGTTCGCGATCGAGACCGACACCAGCGGCGGGTCCAGGCTCACCGAGGTGAAGGAGCTGGCCGCGAGGCCGATCGGCCGGTCGTCGACGAAGGCCACGACGGAGACGACGCCGGAGGGGAAGGCGCCGAACACCTCGCGCAGCCCGGCGGGGGAGAGGTCCTGGTTGGTGGCGAAGAGGGCCACGGCCGACCCCGAGGGTCGATCACGATGACGGGACAAGGCGGCCTCCTCAAGGCGGCGGGCAAAGGGGAACGGGGAGCCGGGGGGCCGGCTCACCGCGCCGCCGCGCTGCCGTGCCGGTGACAGCACGGCAGCACGGCAGCACGGCAGTGCGGCGCACGGGTATCAGGACGCGACGACGGCGGCCTCGGCCAGGAACGGCTTGCCGGCGATCAGCTCGGACTCCCGGCCGTCGACGCCCACCGGGCGGTCGCCGATCAGGGTGACGCGGTGCAGCGTGCGCTGGACATGCAGGTGGTCCAGGTCCGACGGCGCCAAGTGCGAGGTGGCGCGGTTGTCCCAGAACGCGACGTCGCCCGCGCGCCAGCGGAACCGGACCGTGTACTCCGACCGGGTCAGGTGCTCGTAGAACAGCTCCAGGATCCGCCGGGACTCGACCGCGTTCAGCCCGACGATGTGGTCGGTGAAGCCGGGATTGACGAACAGCACCCGCTCACCGGTCTCGGGGTGCACCCGCACCACCGGGTGCTCGGCGATCAGCAGGTTGGCGTTGACCCGCTCGGACAGCTTCGACGACTCGTCGGTCGGCACGCGGAACCGGTGCACCGCCCGCAGCGACTCGGCCAGCCGTTGCAGCGGGGCGCTGAGGCCCTCGTAGGCGGCGGCCAGGTTGGTCCACTGGGTGTCGCCGCCGAACTCGGGCACCGTCTCCGCGCGCAGGATGGAGGCGGCCGGCGGGTTGACGGCGGCGGTGACGTCGGTGTGCCAGCCCGCGAAGTACGAGTACTGACGCTTGCGGTACTCCTGGCGGAAGTCCTCGCCGTACTTCTGCGCGTAACGGTCCGGGTCGATGGTCAGGATCTGCGGGAACTGCTCCGGCGGCGCGTCCTCGTGCGGGTGGGCGTGCGTGAGCTCGCCGAACTGCCGGGCGAAGGCGATCTGCGAACCGTGGTCCAGGCGCTGGGCGCGGAAGAAGACGACCTTGTGTTCGAGCAGCGCGGCGCGGATCGCCGCCACGGCGGCCTCGTCCAGCGGCTCGGCGAGGTCGACGTTGCCGATCTCGGCGCCGATGCGTCCGGCGACCCGGGTGACGGTGAGCTGGTTCTCGGGCATGGCGAAATGAACCTTTCAGCGGGCAGGGGGGAACAGGGAAAAGGGATGGGGAATGCCGGGACGCGAATCAGCACCGTGATGCGGAATGCTGAAAATCAGGGTCCCGAAACAATTGCCGAAGGCGCTGGTCGCGACAGAAGGGGCGACCGCGGGGCGGAGAGGACTGCCGCGAGGCGGAGAGAACTACCGCGAAGCCGGACAGACGGCGCTCGCCTGCCGCCGAAGGTCGACGTGCAGGCGGGCCACGAGAAGCACGCCGGAGGTCATGCGTTTACGATCTCAGTGCGAATAGCTCTCGTCAACAGATGGCCATTTCATCTCTACTGAAATAATGCAGGCCGGGCACCGTCCACGGCTCAGAGGGTCGGCGACGCCGGCCGGCGGAGCGCCGCGAGCACCCGGTCCTGGGAGGCGGCGAGCCAGGGCTCGTAGGCGGCGGGGTCGTCGTAGGAGGAGTCCAGCAGATACAGCGCACGCGTCGGCAGCACCGCCCCGAGTTCGGCCAGCACCGGCTTGAGGAACACCTCCGGCGCCATCGCGTGGCCGGGCCCGGCGCCGAGCATCAGCGGCACGACGACCACGCCGGCCAGCGCGTCGGACTGGAAGCGGTCCAGGAACACCTTCAGCAAGCCGGTGTACGAGGCCTTGTACGTCGGGCTGGCCACCACGAGCAGATCGAGCGCGGCGACGCCGGCCACGGCCTCGGCGGTGGCGGCGTCGGACCAGTCCAGCAGGCCGGCGCCGTATTCGGCGAGGTCCACGGTGAGGTCCGGGGCCCGCCCGGCGAGACGCTCCGCGAGATGGAGCGCGGCCTGGTAGGTGCGCGAGGCGGGCTTGGGATTGCCCACCACGACGCCGGTGCGCAGCGTCGCGGGAAGCGGCAGGGCACGGTCGGGCCCGGGGGTCTGGGTCATCAGGATTCTCCATCAGGAAGCAGGAAGCACACGACCACGCCCGGAACGGGGCGGGCGGTAGAGGAAACGGCGATCCGCTGGCGCGCCGCCACCGACGCTAGGTACGGCGACACGATGCTGTCAATCACCGACCGCCGGGATCGGCCCCGGGAATAATCGGGCCCACAGCCCGCGTTCGCAGACAACATGGTTCCCCAGGCGGCCCGTCTCAGGGCCCGGCTGTACGTCGACCTGCGCCGCCAGGCGGCCGCGCTGTGTCGGCCTCGTGAGCTGCGCGCCACCCGCTGACACCGGCGCGCGCGAGACGAACGGTCCCATATCCTGGCGCGCGGTCGGAGGCTGCCTCCCATGAAACCTGTTATCGGCGATCATCCCGGTGTCGCGGCCTGCACCGAGTCCGCGGGCCAGAACCAGGCCCGAGCCATACCTGACTGCCGCCCTGTCGCGCCGGTCCGAGCAGTGCCGGACAGAATTGCGCCGGGCAGATCAGCGCAGGACCGGACCGTGCCGGACAGAACGCCGCCGAGCCGACCGGCGCGCAGGCCCGCCCCCGCCCGCAACCCCACCCCCGCGTCCGGCCCCGCGTCCGGTCCCGCGTCCACTCCCACCCCCGCCGTCTCAGACGCCCGCCTCGTCATGGCCGGAAGGCGTGAAGCGAGCGCCGGGGCGGTCCTGCGCGCGGTCCTCGCGCACGGCCCCGTGGCCCGCAGCACGATCGCCCGCCTGACCGGGCTGTCCCCGGCCTCCATGACCGGGCACAGCACCGAGCTGATCGCGCTCGGCCTG
Source organism: Catenulispora yoronensis (assembly GCF_039531695.1). Classification (NCBI taxonomy): domain Bacteria; kingdom Bacillati; phylum Actinomycetota; class Actinomycetes; order Catenulisporales; family Catenulisporaceae; genus Catenulispora; species Catenulispora yoronensis. Next base: position 31,320 of record NZ_BAAAQN010000049.1, on the reverse strand, counting down.
CTGCGCGACCTGCCCGAGCAGATCCAGTCGAACGGTCTCGGCCGTCCGCACCTTCCCGTCGACATCGACACCGACCGCCATGTGGTCGGCGCCGTCCACATCGCGGTCCCGCACACCACCGTCGCGGTGCTCGATCTGCGCGGCCGGGTCCTGAAAAGCTCCCGCATTCCGCACCGGGCCGGCGACACCCCCGCCGCGTCCGCGGCCGACACGCTCCGGCACGCCGCCCGCTGCCTGCTCGACCTCCTGCACCGGTACGGCGCGGGCGCCACCCCGCTCGGCGTCGGCGTCGCCTGCGGCGGGTGGGTGGACCAGGACACCGGCACCGTCGTCGAGCACGCGATGCTCGGCTGGAGCGAGGTGCCGGTGCGCGATCTGCTGCGCGAGCACACCGGACTGCCCGTCCACGTCGACGGACACTCCCGGGCCCTCCTGCACGGCGAGCGGCTGTTCGGCGCCGCCCGCGACGCCCGGAGCGTGCTGCACCTGTTCGTCGGGAACGTCGTCGAGGCCGCCTTCGCGCTGGACGACGCCGCGCACTACGGCCCGCGCTCCCAGGCCGGAGTCATCGCGCACCTTCCCCTCGCCAACAGCGCCGAGCACTGCCCCTGCGGCCGCACCGGCTGCTTCCAGGCCTCGGTCTCCGAACGCACCGTCACCGGCCGCGCCGTCGCCACCGGCGTCGTCGCCGCCCACGACTTCCCGGCCCTGCTCACCGAGGCGCGCGCCGGCACCGAGGCGGCGGTGGACCTGCTGGTCGAGCGGGCCCGCCTGGTCGGCCAGGGCGCGGCGCTGCTGATCGACGTGTTCAGCCCCGAGCTCGTGGTCGTGGCCGACCAGGCGGTCATGGCTCTGCCATCGGTGCTGACGGCGCTGCGGGCCGAGATCGCCGTCAGCACTCGGACCCGCTTCGACGCGGCGACCGCCGTCGTGCCGTCGAGCTTCGCGGGGGACACCCTTGCCGTCGCGGGCGGCTCGGCGGTGTTGGATGCGCTCTATCGCAATCCCCTGACCGCTGTGCCCGCGCCGCGACGGCATCCGTAACGAGCCGCGCCCTGCGTGTTCCACGCGCCCTAAGCGCGCTAAGCGCCCTACGCCCCCTAAGCGCCCTACGCCCCCTAAGCGCCCTACGCCCCCTAAGCGCCCTACGCCCCCTACCTACCGGTGCGGATCGAACCCAGGAACTCGATCAACCGCTCGGCGGCCCCGAAGGCGCTGACCATCAGATCGGTCGCCCCCGCGTCGGCGTAGGCCCGCAGCTCCCGCTCCAGGGTCTGCTCGTCGCCGGCGACGATCGTCTCTCCCACGTTCGACTTGCCCTGGCGCTCGAGGATCTCCCGGTACGCAGGCATCTGCGACGCCATCGCATAACGCTCGGCCAGCTCCTGCCTGGTCCCGTCGGGATCGCTGGTCAGCGACGCGACGACCAGGGCCGCGATCCTCGGCGCGGGACGGCCCGCCTCCTGCGCGGCGCGATTGATCAGGGGTGCGACATGCTCGCCGATGATCCGCGGGCCGGCCCACACCGTGGTCGTCCCGTCCGCCAGCTCCCCGGCGGTCCGCAGCATGACCGGGCCGAGCGCCGACAGCAGCAGCGCGGGCCGCTTCGCCTCCGGAGCGTCGACCCGGCCGACAGCGGTGATCCGCTCGCCCCGGTATTCGGTCGGACGGCCGTCGAGCAGGGAGCCGAGCACCTCCAGGTACTCGCGGGTGTGCTGGGCCGGCTTCTCGTAGGCGAGCCCGAACTGGCCCTCGATGACCGCCGGATGGCTCGGCCCGACGCCCAGCGTGAAACGGTTGCCGGTGGCGGCCTGCGCGGTCAGCGCCTGGGCGGCCAGGGCCAGCGGGTGCCGGGGAAAGGTCTGGGTGACCGCCACGCCCACCTCGATCCCCGGTACTTCACGGCCGCAGATCGCCGCGAGGCCGATCGCGTCCCAGGAGCCCACCTGCCCGAAGAACGCTGAGTCCAGGCCCGCCGCGGCCGCCGCCCGCGTTTGCTCGACGTGCCGATCCACGCTCAGCGACTCGCCGCCTGAGAAGAATCCCCACCGCATAACACCCTCCAAAGTGAACCTGAGGTTCCGCTTCCACTTCGGAGGCTACACTAACCTGAACCCGGTATTCCGGTTCTGACGAAAGGCTGTCCGTGCGATCCGATGCGCGCCGCAACCGCGACCTGATCCTCGGCGCGGCGGTCGACCTCTTCATCGAGCGCGGTCCCGCGGCTTCGATGGAGGAGATCGCGCGCTCCGCCGGGCTCGGCGTCGGCACGCTCTATCGCCACTTCCCCGACCGCCAAAGCCTGCTGGAGGAGATCGCCGCCGACAGCTTGCGGCGGCTCTACGACTACGCTCAGGCGCGCCTGGACACGGCGCCTTCGGGCTGGGACGCGTTCGTCGGCATCATCGAGCAGTGCGTGGCGCTTCCGCTGGCTCTCACCAAGGCGGTCAGCGAGACGCCCTTGGACAAGCCCGAGCTCGATGCGCTCGCGGAGCGCAGCGACGCCCTCATCGCCGAGGCCGTCACCCGCGCGCAGAAGCAGGGCGACCTGCGTCGGGATCTCTCTCCCGCGCAGGTCGCCGACATGCTGAGCGTGATCGTCTGCCGCCCCGGAATCCGTCCGGGCGATCCGCTGATCACGGTGTTCCTGGACGGCCTCCGCCTTCGCCCCGCGTAGGGCGGACGACCGGGTGGATCAGCCCCCGAAGATGGCTGTCGGATCCCCGGTGAACCAGGCGTTCTCGATCCGCATCCGCCGGATCACCCAGCGGTCCCCGTCGCGCTCGAGGTCGCAGGAGTAAGGGTTCTTCAACAGGGCGAACACGCCGTGGTCGGCCGTCAGCAGGTGCTGCGCCTCCACCAGCGCGGTCAGGCGCGCGGTGTCGCCGTCGACCGCGACGCGGACGTTGGTGACCTGGTGCGTGGTGTCGACGCGGCCGGTGAACATCGCCAGGATCGCGCCGACGATCTGGTCCCGGCCGGTCATCAGCGGCGGGCTCGCGCCCCAGCGGGCGGCGGCGGGACGGAAGTCCAGCTCGGCGTCGGCGGCGAAGGCGGAGGCGAACAGCTCGGCGTTCTTCAGGTCCTGGCCCAGGCCGAACCGGTACAGCGCGTCCGCGATCTCGGCGCGGTCGCGCAGCTCCGCGGCGACGGCAGACGGGTCGGAGGACTTCGCGGCCAGCGCTTGCGTATCGACGACGTGCATGAGTGTGCTCCTTGAGTGATCGATCACAACGGCACTGGACCAAACCGCTCCGGCCGCGGCCGCATTCCTGCGTTCGAACTCTGATCACAGAGTGGACCGGCTCACAGAACGGACCGGCTCACAGAGTCGACCGGCGCCGCCGGTTTGGCTTCTCCGAAGCCGGTCATCAGGATCCGGCCGCCGGGGGTTCCCTCGTCCGGCGGCGATCGCATCCGTCACTGGACTGGCATCGAGCGGATGCGGCGGCGAGGAGGAGTCCGCATGCCAAGACCGTTCCGGATCCGTGACGAAGCATCCCAGCCTGACGTCTCCTGGGTGGGGATGGGGTTCGGCCTCGGAACCGGGCTCCTCCTCGCCTATGCGCTCGCGCAGGCGCTGCTCGGGGCCGAGCAGGTGCTGGTGCTGGCGCTGCTGTCGTTGTTCCTGGCGGTGAGCCTGGAGCCGGCGGTCGGCGTGCTCGTCCGGCTGGGGGCCCGGCGCGGCGTCGCGGTGGCGGTGGTCGTGGTGGCCGTGCTCGGGATGGTGGCGGGCTTCGTCGCCCTGGCCGTGCCGCCGGTCACGACCGAGATCGACGCGCTGGTCAACGCGGTGCCGGTGTGGATCCAGGAGCTGCACGACCACCACTCCACCCTCGGCCGGCTGGAGGACCGGTACCAGGTGCTGGAGAAGCTGAAGCAGCACTTCTCCGGCGGGGACGCGGCGTCGGCGCTGTTCAGCGGGGTGCTGGGCATGGGCCGGCGGCTGGTCGGCGCGCTCGCGGGCCTGCTGGCGGTGAGCACGCTGACGATCTACCTGCTGACCGGGATGCCGGTGATCAAGCGGTTCGCGCTGCGGTTCGTCCGCGAGCCGAGCCGGGACGCCGTCGGGGACCTCACCGACCGGATCGTCGCCCAGGTCGGACGCTACATGCTGGCCAACGTCGCGACGTCGGTGCTGGCCGGGCTGGCGACCTTCGCCTGGGCCTGGCCGTTCGGGGTGCCGTATCCGGTGCTGCTGGGGGTGTTCGTCGCCATCATGGACCTGATCCCCATCATCGGCTCCACGGTCGGCGGCATCGTGGTGAGCCTGGTGGCGCTGACCGTCTCGGTGCCGGTCGCCGTCGCGACCGGCGTGTTCTACACGCTGTTCCGCTTCGCCGAGGACCACCTGGTGAACCCGCTGACCATGAAGTACGTCGTGCGCATCCATCCGGCGGCGACCATGCTCGCGGTGCTGGCCGGCGGCACGCTGCTGGGGATCATCGGGGCGCTGGTCGCGGTGCCGGCGGCGACCGCGGTGAAGCTGATCCTGGAGGAAGTCGTGTTCCCGGCCCGGGACGAGGCCGTGGAACCGGCCGCCGACCTGGCACGGGACGAGGCCATGGAGGAACCGGTCGCCGACGCGGCTCCGATCGGAACCTGAAAGGAAACGCCAAGGTTCGGCCACAGTCTGTGGGAAGTGGGCTTGGTCCTATGGCTTCCAGGACGGCGACAGACGCCGTCCGGTTCCTGAGGAGGACCAGCATGAGCATGCGTAAGAGGATCGTCATCGCCACCGTCGTCGCCGCGGCGGCCGCGACGTCCGCCGGTGCCGCGTTCGCGGCCGACGGCGGCGGCAGCAGCGGCGGCAAGGGCACCTGCGCCACGGCCAAGACCGCGCCCGGCAGCGCCGTCACGGTGATCGCCCACGGCGACGACTGCGGCTCCGTCGGCAAGGGGCCGGGGGACGCGGGCAAGGCGACGTCGTTCAGCTCCAAGAACTAGTCGCACCGCGGGTTCGGTCTCAGTGACGTCTCAGGCAGGAGAGTAAGACTCCCGGCATGCGCATTCTGGTGGTGGACGACGACGCGGCGGTTCGTGAGTCGCTGGAACACGCGCTGCGGCGCGACGGCTACGACGTCGCCGTCGCCGCGGACGGCGCCGCGGCGCTGGCCGAGCACGCCCGGACCCCGCCCGACGCGGTGGTGCTGGACGTGATGATGCCCGAGCCGAACGGCCTGGAGATCTGCCGCGCGCTGCGCGACGCCGGGGACGCCACGCCGATCCTGCTGCTCACCGCCCGCGACCTGGTCGCCGACCGGGTCGCGGGCCTGGACGCCGGGGCCGACGACTACCTGGCCAAGCCGTTCGCGCTGGAGGAGCTGCGGGCCCGCGTCAGGGCCCTGCTGCGCCGGTCCGGCACCGGTACGCCCGAGCTGCTGCGGTTCGCCGACGTGGTCCTGGACGTCGCGGCCTGCCGGGTGACCCGGGCCGGGGAGCCGGTTCCGCTCACCCGGACCGAGCTGGCACTGCTGGACCTGTTCCTGCGCAATCCGCGCCGGGTGCTGTCCCGGACGCAGATCTTCGAGGCGGTCTGGGGCTACGACTTCGGCCCGGAGGCGACCGCGCTGTGGGTGAGTATCAGTTATCTGCGAGGCAAGCTGGAGGCCGGGGGCCGCCCGCGCCTCATCCAGACCGTCCGGGGTCTGGGCTACGTGCTGCGGGAGGATCCGTGAACCTGCGCCTGCGGGTGGCGCTCGCCGGCGGCGCGGCGATGATCACGGCTTCGGCCGTGGCCGGCGCGATCGAGTATCCGGCGATCGGCGCCGGGATGCGGGCGCAGCTGGACGCGTCGCTGGTGGACGCGGTGCGGCAGAGCCCTGATTCGTTGAAGGACGTCCGCGACAAGGTGCTGAGCGGGAGTCCGGCGGCGGCCGGCCCGACCGCCGGGGGTTCGGCGGCCGGCTCGGGCGGTCGGGTCACCAAGGAGAACCGCAACGGCGTGGAGGACACCGAGAAGTCGGCCCCGCCGGCCGGTGTTCCCGTCCAGGGTTACGTCCTCAGGGTCGGCACCGGGCTGCTCCAACTCGTCGTCGCGCCGGTTGTCGGCCCCAGCGACCGCTTCACCGACGTGACGCCCCATGATGTCGACGTGGCGGCCGGGCGGTCCGCCGCGTACTTCCAGGACGCCGTCTACGGCGGCAAGCTGTACCGGGTCTACACCGCCGCGATGCCGGGATACCCCGACTCGGTGATCCGCGCGGCGCGGCTGGAATCCGATCCGGCGCCGACGCTGCACGCCCTGCTGTGGCTGCTCGTCCTGCTCACCCCAGCCGCCGGACTGCTGGCCGCCGCGGTCGCGCGCCTGCTGGCGGGCCGCGTGCTGCGCCCGGTCGGCACGCTGACGGCGGCCGTCGAGCACATCACCTCGACCGGCGACCTGACCGGGACCGTGGAGGTCCGGGGCCGCGACGAAGTGGGCCGCCTGGGGCGGGCGTTCACCGCGATGACGGTCGCGCTGGACGGCACCGTCGGCGCGCAGCGCCGCCTGGTCGCCGACGCGTCCCACGAGCTGCGCACGCCGCTGACCTCGCTGGTCACGAACCTTGAGCTGATCGCGGAGAGCCCTGCGGACCCGCACACGCCGGTGCTGGCCGACAAGGCCCTGGCGCAGGCGCGGGAACTCAGCGGACTGGTCGACGACCTGGTCGAGCTGGCCCGGTGCGGACAGGCTCCCGGGTACACCGAGGACGTCCGGCTGGACCTGCTGGCGGCCGCCGTCGCCGAGCGGCGGAACACGAGCGGGGCGGCGGTCGCGGTGGAGGTGGTCGCCGAGGAGCCGGTGATGGTGCACGGGGATCCGGACGCGCTGGAGCGGGCGGTCGGCAATCTTGTGGACAACGCGGTGAAGTTCGTGGCCGCCGCCGAACTGGTCGCGGCGGTCGGCTCGCCGGACCCGCCGCCCGTCCTGGTCACGGTCCGGCACGTGGAGTCCCGCGCGGTCGTCGACGTCCGCGATCACGGCCCCGGGATCCCCGCCGCCGACCTTCCCTACATCTTCGACCGCTTCCACCGGTCCCCGGCGGCCCGTTCGCTGCCCGGCTCCGGCCTCGGCCTGGCCATCGTCAAGCAGGTCGCCGAGACGCACGGCGGCAGCGTGGAGACCGTCCCGGTGCCCGACGGCGCCTGTTTCCGCCTTGTGCTTCCGGCCGTGGCCGTGCGGTAAGGCCCGGTTCCGGGCCCGGGGTTGACGCCGGCGTCCCGATGAATCAGGGTGCTTCTGTCGCGCGCCACGGGGGCGTGCTCGACGGGGGCGGGTGGGGGCGATGGCGCGATCCTCGGGCACCATGGGAGTACGGGTTCTGACAACGATCGGAGTGCTTTCGGCGCTCCTGGCCGGGAATCTGGCGTGCGGGGGCGGCGCGCGCGGACCCGCCGTCGAGCCGGCCGACCGGATCCAGATCCTCGATCAGGCCGTGGCCGCGGTCCCGGGCAGCGTGGTCACGCCCATCAGCCAGGCCGACGGGGCGTTGACCGGGCCGCATTTCCGGCTGAAGTTCGACCGTTCGACCGTCAGCGGGACGACCTACGGCATGGTCGACTCCCGGGGATACACCGACAACCAGCCGCACGCCGCGGCGAACGGCCACGAGTTCATCGGCCTCAGCAGCGACACGGTGAACATCTACGACACCTCGAAGATCGCGGTCAGCGTGGTGATCGACGGTGCGGAGCGTCCGGTGCCGGTGGCCGGCAGCGCCTTCGGGTTCGTGGTCAGCGTGCCCGTGGGGCACACGGCGCTGCTGAAGGTCGTCGACGAGGGCCGGGCGCAGACCTTTGACATGCGTGCCGGCAGGCGCGGGTCGGACGCCGTGGTCGGGTACTACCCGCCGCGGTCCCTGGCGTGGCCGAAACACAGCGACAACGCCGACTTCTATGTGAGCCGGGCAACGTGCGACGACCCGAGCACGGCCGGGACGGGCCTGAAGGACGCATGCGGATTCGAGGTGTCGTTCTCGCTTTTCGGCGGCACCATCGACCTTCAACCCTGGCTGCCGCGTCTGGGCTGGGCCCCGCCCGGCCGCATCTGGGTGTCGACGACGGCGTTCATCGACGTCGACCCCGGCCTGCACACCCTGATGGACGTGACCTTCACGCTCGACCCGGCGAAGTCGTTCACCCTGACGCTGCCCGACGGGACTGTCTCGCCCGGCCGGATCGCCGAGGGGGCCGACCACATGGTGCATCAGCCGCAAGGGGCGACCCTGGCCTTCGACGCGCCGGACTCGATCACCGGAGGCGTCGTGACCGTCCAGGGCCTGGGCACCTTCACCCCGAGCGGCGTCACCTGGGTCAAGGCACCGGAGGCCAAGCAGTTTCAGCTGACGGCGAAGGAGCCGACGGCGAGTTAGCCGGGCGCCTCGCAAGGGCCCTGCCTCGGCGGACCACCGATGGTTGTCGAACCGTCCCGCCGGTTGTTGGACCATGCCGCCTCCCCGGCGGTTTCCTTGATCTCGAAGCCGGACGCCACCCCAGGGCGGCCGCGAGAACAGAGAGGAAACCGCCATGAAGGCCATGGTCGCCACCGGGAACGCCACCCCGTCCGTCGAGCTCGCCGAGGTCGAGCACCCCCAGCTGGGCCCGGACGAGGTGCTGGTCAAGGTCGAGGCGTACTCGGTCAACCGGGGCGAGACGTTCCAGCTCGAATCCCCGCCGCCGGGCTGGCGGCCGGGCAAGGACGTCGCGGGGCTGGTGGTCCAGGCCGCGGCCGACGGCAGCGGCCCGGCGGTGGGCCGGCGGGTCGTCGGGCACCCGCCGCAGGGCGGCTGGGCCGAGTACGTCGCGGTCCCCTCCCACGCGCTGGCCGAGCTGCCCGACGAGGTCGACGCCGTGACCGCCGCCGCGCTGCCGCTGGCCGGCCTGACCGCGCTGCGCCTGCTGCGGGTCGTCGGCGACGTCGCGGGTCGCAGGATCCTGATCACCGGGGCGTCCGGCGGCGTCGGCCACTACTTCGTCGAGCTGGCCGCCGCGGCCGGCGCCCGGGCCACCGCGGTGACCGGCTCGCCCGAGCGCGGCCGCCGGCTGACGGAGCTCGGCGCGGCCGAGATCGTCCAGGACGTCGCCGACGCCGCCGGACCGTTCGACGTCGCCCTGGAGAGCACCGGCGGGGCGAACCTGCCGCTGGCGCTGGCGAAGGTGGCCCACCGCGGCCGCCTGGTGTGGTTCGGCCAGGTCAGCCGCCAGCCCGCGACGCTGAACTTCTTCGACTTCTTCGCCGGCCCGGAGTCGGCCACGATCCGCCACTTCCACTACGCCGACTCGGACGTCTCCGACGGCGAGGACCTGGCGACCCTGGTGCGACTGGTCGCCACGGGGCGTCTGCACCCTGAGATCGGCGAGGTGGCCGACTGGACCGAGAGCGCCGCCGTCCTGGACCGGCTGCGGGACCGGGGTATTCGTGGCAACGCGGTCTTGACGGTTGCCTGACGTCGCGGCGACACAGCTCGCTGAGGACTGATCGTGGAGTGATCGCCGGGGAGGCAAGCCATAGGCTTCTCACCATGACCGTTGTGGAAATCCCCGGATCCAAGTCGATCACTGCGCGAGCGTTGTTCCTCGCCGCGGCGGCCGAGGGGGTGACCACTCTGCATCGGCCGCTGTCTTCGGACGACACCGAGGGTTTCGCTGAGGCGCTCCGCGTCCTGGGCTACGAGCTGGCTCAGGAGGAGCGCCTCTGGCGGATCGAGGGGCGGCCGCACGGGCCGGCGGTTCGTGACGCCGACGTCTATTGCCGCGACGGCGCGACCACGGCCCGGTTCCTGCCGGCGCTGGTCGCGGCTGGTGAGGGCGTCTTCCGGTTCGACGCCTCCGCGCAGATGCGCCGCCGGCCTATTGGGCCGCTCACCCGGGCGTTGGTCGAACTTGGGGTCGACCTCGTCCACGAGGGTGTCGACGGTCATCACCCGGTGACGATCCACGCGGCCGGTGTGAAGGGCGGCCACATCGAGCTCGACGCCGGGCTGTCGTCGCAGTTTCTCAGTGCATTGCTGCTGCTCGGCCCGCTGACCACCGAGGGCCTCACCATCACCGTCACCGACCTGGTCTCCAAGCCTTATGTGGACATCACGTTGGCGATGATGCGGCGCTTCGGGGCCACGGTCGACCACGACGGCAGCACTTTCAGCGTCGCGCCCGGGGGCTACCAGGCCGCCGACTACCTGATCGAACCGGACGCCTCGACGGCGAGCTACGTCCTGGCCGCTGCCGCCGTCACCGGCCGGACGGTCACGGTGCCCGGCCTGGGCTCCCAGGCTTTGCAGGGCGACGTCCGTTTCGCGGGCGTCCTGGAGCGGATGGGAGCCGCGGTCGAACTCGGGCCGGACTCGGTCACCGTCACCGGCCCGCGTGAGGGCAGGCTGCGCGGGATCACGGTCAACATGCGGGACATCTCCGACACCATGCCGACGCTGGCCGCGATCGCGCCGTTCGCGGATGGGCCGGTGCGGATCGAAGACGTCTACAACACTCGCGTCAAGGAGTGCGACCGCCTCGACGCTTGCGCCGAGAATTTGAGGGCGCTGGCCGTCCCGGTCACGACCGGCCGGGATTGGATCGAGATCGAGCCGGCTGAGCCCGGGCCGGCGCATATCACCTGCCACGGCGACCACCGCATCGCCATGGCGTTCAGCATTACCGGGCTGCGCGTCCCCGGTATTACGTTGGATGAGCCGGGGTGCGTGAAGAAGACCTTCCCGGGTTTCCACGAGAAGCTGGAGGAGCTTCGGCAGACGTGGAGTCTCCCGACTGTGTGACGGACTCGGATTGGTTGTGCGCGCGCTTATGCAGCCCGGTGGGGAGAGTCGCCGGCTGCCGGATCCGAAGCCAGAGCCTGATCGAGATCATGGCGGGAGTGGACACCGAGCTTGGTGAACGTCCCGGCAAGGTGCTTCTCCACGGTCTTGCGGGAGATGTGCAAGGCCTCTGCGATCTGCGGGTTGTTCATGCCGCCGGCGGCCAGCGCGGCGACGCGCGTCTCGCTGGGCGTCAGCGCCTCGGGGCCGGTCAGGCGGGCGCGGGGCGCCCGGGCGCCGGTGGCCGCCAGCTCGGTCCGGGCCTGGTCGGCGAGATGGTCCGCACCACACTGCGTGGCCAGGTCGAGCCCGGTACGCAGGGGAGCGCGGGCGGCGCTGCGGTGGTTGGCACGCCGCAGCGCCGCACCCCACGCGACCAAGCTGCGGGCGTGTTCGTAGCGGGCCGGAGAACGTTCAAGGACCTCGACCGAGTGTTCGAGCACTTCAATGCTCTCGGGCCCTGGTGTGAGGAGCCCGACGGTTCGCAAAGCTCTGCCAATCGCCCAAGGAGTGCCCGCTCGGCGCGCGCGGACCAGCGCCTCCTGCGCGCTCGCGCGCGCGGATCCCCGCGCCAGCGCCAGGTCCATGAGCCACGGATTCCACGACGGACTCAAACAACCGTGCGCCTCCAGCACCCTCCCGGCAGCCTCCAGATCCGCGGCAGCGTCGGCGGACCGGCCCTGCGCCAGGCGCAGCTCCCCACGCACCGTGAGCGGATCAGGCAACAACAACGCGTCGCACGGACGCTCGCCGAGCCCATTCTGCGCGGCCAGACCATGCGCCTCCGCCAAACGCCCACGAGCAGTCAGCACCTGTATCAGGGTCCCCAGCGACCACCACCACGACGGCACCCCCGAACCCAACTCGGCAACAAGCCGCCACGCCGCCCGGGCATCACGCTCAGCCGCCAACAGATCGCCCCGCCGATAGGCGGCGACAGCACGCAGAGTCTGCACGAAGCTGTAGTGCGTCCCACGCCAACCATGCCGATCGAGATGCGCGACCCCCCGATCGAGCAGCGCGGTCGCGGCATCGAGCCGATCAGTGAAGATGTAGACCTGAGCCAAAATGCACGGATTCTCAAAGTCATGCCCCTCACTCGCCCAGTCCGCCCCAACCGCAACCGCCCGCTCCACCGCCCCACAAACCTCCGCCACCGGATCCCCCGCGATCATCGCCTCCCACGCCCGCAACACCAGAACGGTGCGGACATCGCGAGCGTTGCCGCCTCCGCGATCGGCACCACCGCTACCGCCACCATGTTCAATGCGGTAACCAGCACCGCTTTCGCCACCAATGCAGCGCCCGCCGGTGCCGGAACTGGCACGGCCAGCCTCATCGCGACCAGCGGCACCAACAACGGAACGCGCACCGCCACCGGCAGCACCGCCACTGCCTCCGCCACCGGCATCGATGCAGCGTTCGCCAGCACCGGCATGGCCGCCCTCATCGCCACCGCCATTGCTGGCACCGGCACCGGCACCTCCGCCACCGATGCCGCGTTCGCCAGCACGGGTACGGCCGCTCTTATCGCCACCACTGGCACCGGTACGCGCACCGCCATCGGCACTGCTACCTCCGCCACCGATGCTGCGTCCGTCGGCACCGTCGCCCTCGCCACCGGCGCTGCCGTCTCCGCCACGGTCTCCGCCTCCGCCACCGATGCGGCGTCCGCTCGCACCGGCAACCTCATCGCCGCCCGCACCTCCGCCCGAACTTCCGCCGCTACCAGCGCCCCTACCATCGCCACTACCCGACCCACCCAAGCACTCCAGCAGCGCCCGCCGCCCTCCCGGGTCGGCATGGCCGGCCCACCAGGCGCTCCACACCGACTGCTCGACCCGGAGGCGTCGGGTGTCGCCGGGATGGCCGATTGTTGCCGCTGTCGCATCGAGTACTGCGACCGCGGAGCCGACCTGGTCGCAGTGCGAGAAGGCTTTGGCGAGGCCGAGTGCTGCCTCGCAGCGGGCGTGTCGGTCGGTGGACTGCTCGACAGCGAGTTGGAAGAGGGGTAGCGCGGAGCGTGGGTCCAGGTGTGAGGCGGCGATGCCCCACTCGTGGTGGACCTGGCCGCGCAGTTGTGGTGGCGGAGGTTCCTCGGCGGCGCGGCGGAGGTACTCGGCGGCGATCTCCGGTGCTCCTGCTGCGAGTGCCCGGTCGGCGGCTTTGCGCAGTCTGGCCACCGTCCATGCGTCGCCGATCGGGGGTGCGGCCAGCAGGTGGGCGGCGATCTGGGGTGCGGCGGCGCCGGATCGGGCCAGCATTCGGGCTGCGCGGCGGTGCATCAGGCCTCTGGCGGAGGTTGGGATGTCCGCGCGGATCGCGCCTGCCACGAGCGGGTGGCTGAAGGCGAATGCTGCGCTCGGGGCCAGGATGCCGGCGGCGCGCGCCAGATCGCAGGCGTCCGCGGCGTTGCTGGTCGACAGGCCGGCGAGGGACGCGACCTGGTCGAGGCGGCCGTGTTCGCCGAGGACCGCCGCGGCGCGCACCACGGCGAGCGTCTGAGGGCCGAGCCTGTTCACGCGGGCGAGTACCCATCGGCTGATCGTCTCCGGGACGATGGGAGCGAGCTCGGCGGCATCTGAATCAATAGCCTGTGTTGGGGACTGCGCGAGGTGCCGGATCAGCTCGGTCAGCAGGAACGGATTGCCGCCGGTGGCGTGGCGGCAGGCATCGACGAACCTCTCCGAGCTCGGCCCGAGCGCGCTCAGCAGCAGGGCGGCGACCGCAGTGCGAGTCAGGGGTCTGAGCACTACAGTTCGAGCAGCCTGCGCCTGAGCGAGCGCCTCCACCAAGGGCTGCGCGGGCCCGGGCTCCTGCGAACGCGAAAGGACTACGCTGAGGACCGCCGCGCGATCCGAACGACGCGCCAGGTAGTTGAGCCAACGCAAGCTCGGGGCGTCGGCCCAGTGGGCGTCATCGACAAGCAGAGCCAGCGGCGATCGGGCCGACAGACGCAGGGTGAGCCGATAGAGCGCATGAACCACGCTTGCCGGATCGGTGAGCACGCTCGCTGATCCAGGTTCGAACACCGTCTGCGCCCCGCTGGCGTCCCCGGCGAACATCGCGGCGCGCTCGGCGTGCGCGCTTCCAGCCACGCTCCCGGCCACCCCGTCAGCAAGTGCGGGCTCGAGCAGTTGCAGCACCACGCCGAACGGCAAATCCTGTTCGAGTTCGTGCCCCCGAGCGCTCAGCACAGTCATCCCAGCGGCCCGCGCCCGCGCCGCGATCTCGGCGGCGAGCCGGGTCTTGCCGATGCCGGGCGAGCCCAGCACCACCGTCACGCCGCCGGCGCCCCGAGCAGCCCGTGCCAGGTCGGCACCCACGGCGTCCAAAACCTCGTGCCGCTCGTACAGCTGCACGAGAGCCCCCTACACGCCGGTGGCGCACGGCACCCGCGCCGCGCCGTCCCTCACGTTCGCAGGGTAGCGCGATACCGGTTGATATTCACCCATCCCGCCACGAAGGCCCGGCGAAAGGTAGGGAGCCTCCCCGCCGCCGGCCGGTGGTCGGAGTCCTAGTCTCCGCCGAGAAAGCTCGCTCACTGATACACGCCCCCTGATAAAGGAACGACGTTCTTCGAAGGGCAGGAATGGGATGTCTCGACTACGACGGATCCTCCGACGCGTACCGGTCTGGGTGAGCGCGGCCGTGCTCGCGATCGCGACCTCGGCCGCCCCCACGGTCACGGCCGCACCCACACCGACCCCCACACCCAAGGCCCCCACCACCAAATTCCTGAGCGGCGACTACGGCCTCGGCCGGCAGTCGCTCGCCTGGAACGGCACCTCGGCGCTGGCCACCGCGACGGATTTCGACGGGGACCTCGACTACTGGTGGCAGGACTCCGGCGGGACGTGGCATCAGCAGACTGTCGCGCTCGCGGGAGCGGTCTCGTACTACTACCCCTCCATCACGTCGACCAGCACCGGCGTCGTCATCGCCGCCTCCGACACCGGCGGCGGGCTGGACTACTGGTGGCAGGCCAACAGCGACACCGTCTGGCACCACCAGACCGTCGCCGCCAGCGGCTTCCAGTACGAGGAACCCTCGATCGCGTGGAACGGCAGCGCCGTGATCATCACCTCGACGGACAACTCCTACAACCTGGACTACTGGTGGCAGGCCAACGGGACCTCGACGTGGCACCAGCAGACCGTCGCCGCCGCCGGCACGCTCAGCTACTACTCCCCGACGATCACCTCGACCGGAACGGCCGTCGTCATCGCCGCGCTCGACTCCTTGGGAAACCTGGACTCCTGGCGGCAGACCTTCGGCACCACGCCCTGGACCAAACAGGTCGTCGCGACTGCCGGCAAGATCACCTACCCCGGCCCGCCCTCGATCGCCTGGAACGGCACCAGCGTGCTCATCGCCGCCGACGACTCGGCGGGCAACCTCGACTACTGGTGGCAGGACTCCGGCGGCACCTGGCATCAGCAGACTGTGGCCCTCAGCGCGTTCAACGGGGGCGGCGGACCCTCGATCACCTTCACCAGCACCGGCGTGGTCATCACCCAGAGCGAATTCCCCGGCGCCCCGCTGGACTACTGGTGGCAGGCCAACGGCACGACCACCTGGCATCAGCAGACCGTCGCGTCGGGACCGGTGATCGAATACTACTTCCCGGCCATCGCCTCGACCGGCGCCGCCGTGATCATCCTGGCCGGCGACACCTTCGAACACCTGGACTACTTCTGGCAGGCGAACAGTACGTCGATCTGGCACCAGCAGACCGTGGTCTGAGACTTTCTCCGGCAAGATGTAGAACCCATCAGCACTCACCTCGTGTTGTACCAGTGTGAGATCTCTCAGGAACGGTATGAAGCCCGAACACGTCGACGAGTTCCGGGCCTTCGTCATGGGAAGCCAGGGCCACCTGAGACGCTCGGCCTACGTGCTCTGCGGCGACTGGCACCTCGCCGAGGACCTCGTCCAGAGCGCGTACGACCGGGTCTTCCGCGCGTGGCACCGGGTCCGCGCCATGGACCTGCCCGACGCCTACGCCCGCAAAGTGGTCTACCGCTGCTTTCTCGACAGCAAGGCGAGGCAGCGGGAGTCCACGACGCTCGACGCTCTGGGCGACGGACCGACCGCGCCGGCCGACGACGCCGACATCCGCCTGACCATCCTGGCGGCGCTCGCCGACCTCGCCCCGCGCACGCGGGCCGTCGTCGCGCTGCGCTACTGGGAGGACCAGAGCGTCGAGCAGACGGCGGCGATGCTCGGGATCAGCACCGGCACGGTCAAGAGCATGGCCGCGCGCGGCCTGGCCCAACTCCGGGAGCGGCTCGGCGAGAGTTTCAGCACCCTGCTTCCCGACTCCACGGACATCAGGTGAGGCGATACATGAAGCACACATCAGAGAACGACATCCCGGAGCTGGCTGCTCGGGCCTTGATCAACCGCCTGTTCGACGGCGTCGAGCCGCCGCATCGCGCAGGCATGGCAGAGTCCTCCATCACGCACGGCGCCGAGGTCTCGCGGCGCCGCGTCTACACCGTGGCCGGTACGGCGGTCTGCGTGCTGGCGATCGCCGCCGGCGCGGTCGTCGTCGCGAACCGGGGCGCGGACAACCGTGATGACTGGTCGCTGGTCACGGGAACCGTGCCGCCGACCTCGGCGTCGGCGTTCGAGGACCAGGCGCCGACGTACTCGGACAAGATCCGGGAGATCCAAGCGGAGCTGCCGGGGCTGCTCACCCCGCTGCTGCCGGCGGGGCTGACGGTGCGGTACGACACCACTCGGCAGGGCCCGATTTCGAGCCGGACGGGCGACGTCTCGCCGGACTTCATGGTGCGGGTCGGCGCGAAGGACTACGTGTTGCAGATCGATGCCGACAACACCGGGTACGAGGATGCCTTTACTCGGAACCCGGCGACGGTCCCGGTCCAGGTCGTGGGGGGAACCATCAGGGTACGGACACTGCCATCGTCGGGATCGGACGACGGCGGGTCGGCCTTCTCGACGTGGTTCGAATACCTGCCCGCGGACACGTCGAAGCCGCCGATCCGGATCCTGATCTACGGAGACAGCGTCAGCGCCTCCGCACAGGGACCGTTGGACGTGGAAGCCTTCAAGAAGCTTGTGAACGCGCCGGGATTCAAGGCCGTGGCCGACCTGCTGGATCCGTCCGTCCCCGCGTCCGCGACGGCGGTTCGGCAGCGCTACGAGATCGAGACGCGGATCGCCGCCGAGACAGCCTGGATTCTGCCTCCGGGCTTTCGTCTCAAGCTCAGTCCGGCGATTCCTTGGGCGCTCGAACTCGTCGGCCCGCGCGGGGTCAACACCTTCGGCTGGGCGGACACGGCCGACGGTGCGCCGGACCCGACCTGCCGGAAGGCCACGTTGTGCTACGACGCCGGGTCCGGCGCGTTGAAGCAGGTCGCTCCTGACAGCAAGCCGCGGATGGGAAGGTATGTGTATGCCGCCTCCGACGGGTCGGGCAAGACCGGCTATCTGACTGTCCTCGGAAAGCCCGCACTCGGCATGAACATCGACCCCGCGGTCATGGGGAAAGCCGATGCCGAGGCCGCGCCGGAGGGTCCGGGGCTCACCCCGCAGCAAGCCATGGCGATCCTGAAGGCGCCGAATCTGTCGTTGGTCATCGCCAATGTCGAGCGGGCCATGGCGGGTTAGCCGCGCTCGGCGGTGGTCAGTATTTCCAGCACCGTCGCGGCGTAGTCCGCGTCCGGCTCGGGCGCCGAGTCGGGCGCGCCGCGCCGCAGGGCGGCGGTGCCGAGGTAGATGGCGTAGGCGGTCTGGGCGCGGGTGCGGGCCTGGCCCGGGGTGAATCCGAGGTCTGCGAAGGCGCGTTCCAGGACCGCCACCCGGCGGGCCGTCACCCGGGCGATCGCGGCGCCGACCGACGGATCCTCGGCGTCGGCCAGGAGGGTGAGCGCGACCGCCGAGCCGCGTTGGTCGGCGAGGGAGCCGGGGAAGGTGTAGCGCAGGCGCTCCATGGGGTCGGCGACCGTGTCCAGGTAGCCGGCCAGCCGCTCGGTGTGCTCGGCCTCCCAGCGGTGCAGCGCGGCCTCGATCAGGGCCTCGCGATTGGCGAAGTGCCAGTAGAAGCTGCCCTTCGTCGTGCCGAGCCCGACGGCGAGGGCCTCCACGGAGACCGACGCGACGCCGCCGGCGGCCACGGCGTCGAGGGCGGCGCGCTCCCAGTCCTCGGCGGTGGTCTTCGGCGGGCGGCCGCGGCGGGGTTTGTCGGTCATGGTGGACAGTATTCCATGCGGGTGCGTACATTAATCGCGTCAGGGTTTACGTACGCGCACGTATGGAAAAGGGTGGGGTAGATGTCAGCAGCTTCCACGAGCACTGCGAGCGGCACCATGGCCGACGCGCCGACCGCGGTGTCCCGACTGACGACGACGACCCGGCTGTGGATGTGGGGCTGGATTCTGTCGTTCGTGATCCACGACGGCGAAGAAGCCCTCTACATCGTCCGGCACAACGGCTTCAAGGAATTCGGCGTCTTCCAGACCACGTCCGAGTGCCTGGCGGGCATGATCTTCGAACTCGGCCTCGGCTGGCTGGCGATCCTGGCCGCCGCGCGCTCGGCCCGCCCCGGCCGGACGATGACGCTGTTCGGCCTGCTGATCTGGGGCTGGACGCTCCACGGCGTGATGCACCTTGTGCAGGCGATATCAGGGCACGGGTACACCTTCGGGTCGGTGACCGCCGGCCCGGTCGTTGTCGCCTATGGCGCGCTGATGCTGCGCCGCCTCTACCGCGAGGGCCTGATGGAACGGCGATGGCTGCCGGTCGCGGTGCTCGGCGGAGCGGCGTTGGGGATGCTGCTGGTGTACGGCGCGCATCAGTACGGATCGTTGCTCGGATAAGGACGAACGTCCGGGTCTGCGGCGACCCGGACGCCGACCGGCCGACTACTCGTCGCCGGCAGGCTCGCCGCGCTCGGGAATCAGCAGCACATACGTCCGCGCAGTAGTCATGCGCGCCGAGCGCGGCCAGTCCATGCCGAGCAGGCGTGCCGACAGTTCGTCATGGAGTTGGCCGTTGACGCGGACTTCGGCGAGTTCGGTGTCGGCGTCGCTGCCGATGAACATCCGCAGGGTATTGAGTTCGCGGTTCATCGCCGCCGCGATCTCGGGGCCGATGCGGATCCACGGCGGGTTCTCCGCCAGCCAGCGTTGTTTGGCGCCGGTACCGTCGTCGAGACCCCAGCCGACGGCCGCGCCGCAGATGGCGTGCCAGCCCGGGACGCCGTCCGGGGCGTGGCCGGGGAAGTGGCCGGCACGTTGGCCGCGCTGTTCCATGAGTTCAAAGGCGGCCTGGGCCGTGGTCTGGGCCCACTGGTCCACGGCTTGGCGGACGGCTTCGTCGGGGTCGTGGGAGTAGCCGGTCGCGCAGTCGGACAAGGTGGTCTCGGCCGGGTGGGTGCGGCTGAGGATCAGGTCGATGTCGAGATGGTTCGGGTGGTCGTCGTGGGGCTCGCCGAGGCGGACCGTGGCGCTGCCCCGGCCGGTGATCGTGCCGTCGTCGGTCAGCGTCCACTGCGGGCCGGTCAGCTCGTCGAGCTTCGCGCGGATGATCTCCAGCTTGCGCTCGTCGGGGATCCCCGGGCGGGGCTCGGATATCGGGTGCGTCACGCGGTGATCATCGCACATAAGGGGGGCATTCCAGGGTGTGGTACCTGACCGACAAATCAGAGTATTGGTTCAGGCGCGGGGTAATACCCGGTGCGTCCGCACCACCATCTCGGAAAGGAATGGGAATGCCGAGAGCACGTTCGCACCTGGTCCCGGCCGCGGTTGCCGTACTGGCGGCCGGAGCCGCCGTCCTCACCGCCCCGGCGGCCAACGCGGACCCGACGTTCGGCCAGGGGCAGACCATCGCCCTGTCCGCCCCGGTGCCGTCCGGCTGGCTGGTCGACAGCCAGAACCCGGCCGCCGGGACGAAGCACATCGAGTACCTCGGCGGCGCCATCTTCGGCGCCCAGGTCTACGTCCTGCCGAACCAGGCCGCTCCCGCGAACTGGGTCCTGGCCGGCGTCTACCCCAGCGGAACAGCGATCCTCCAGTACCTCGGCGGTGTGATCCCGAACGGCATCACGCAGACGATGGACCAGTCGTGCCAGACCTCCATCGGCACCGTCTGGGGCTACAGCGCGCCGGCGTACTGGATCGTCACCGGTGGGGGCAACGACGGCATATGCGACTACAAGTCGTTGCGGTATTCCCCCAGGCCGTACTAGCCCATAAAGGCTGCGGGTGAAATCTCCGCCTCGGCCGCTGCGGACAGTGCCGCGGCGGCCGAGGCGGTTGCTCTGCTCCTGGTCCTTCCCTGGTCCTTTCCTAGTCCTTGATTCCCGCGCCCAACGCCGCGGACGTGTAGTACCGCTGCGCCATCACGAACAACGCGATGGCCGGCACCGCCAACACGCAGGCCCCAGCGAGGATCACGCCGTACGGGTTGGCCGCGGTGGACGCGTTGGTCTCGATGTAGTTGCCCAGCGCCACGGCCAAGGGCTGCATGGAGTGCTTCTTCGTGATCAGGAACGGCCAGAGGAACTCGTTCCACGGCCCGACGAACGTGATCACCGACGCCGTGATGATCGCCGGTTTCGTCACCGGCTCGGCGACCAGTCGCAGGGTCCGTAGTTCCCCGGCGCCGTCGATGCGTGCGGCGTCGAAGAGTTCATCGGGCAGCGAGGCGAAGAACTGGCGGAAGATCAGGACGGCCGTGGCGTTGACGGCGAAGGGCAGGATCATGCCCAGGTAGGAGTCGGCCAGGCCGTAGTCGCGCGCCACGAGCACGTAGAGCGGGATCATCAGGACCTGGAACGGCAGCACCAGGACGAGCATCAGGACCCTGTTCAGGGCGCGGCGGCCCGGGAAGTGGAGCCGGGCCAACGCGTAGCCGGCCGGGAGGCCGATGACGATCGTCAGGGTCACCGTGCCCAGAGTGAAGATGGCCGAGCTCGCCAGGGCGGGCAGTAGCGAGATCGCGTGGTTGATGTCGCGGTAGTTCTGCAGACCGAGGTTGCCGGGCCGGGGGAGCAGGCCGCTGAAAGCGCTGTCGGCGTGGAGCTGAAGCGATCCGATGACCATGTAGTAGAAGGGGAACAAGCTGATGAAGGCGCCCAGCAGGACGAAGGCGTAGGTGCCTGCCCGTCTCATGACCTGCCTCCGCTTCATGACCTGCCTCCGGTCTGAAGACGACGTTGGAGTCTGCGGCTGATGCCCGCCACGACGAGGACGAAGACCGTCAGCAGCATGCCGATGGCCGCGCCGAGGGCCGGGTCGTCCTGCTCGACGCCCTTCTGGTAGATCAGCAGAGCCGGTGAGACGGACGTGCCGTAGGGCCCGCCGCCGGTCAGGAGATACGGCTCGGTGAACAGGCTCGCGCCGTCGATGACCGAGAACGTGATCGTCAGTGTGGTGATGTCGCGGACGCCGGGCACAGTGATCGAGCGGAACCTGCGGAGGGTTCCGGCGCCGTCGATGGTGGCGGCTTCGTAGAGCGAGCGGGGAATGAGCAGGATGCCTGCCAGGTAGAGCAGGATGTAGAAGCCGAGCTGCTTCCACGTGACTTCCAGGGCGATCACGATCATCGCGAGCTTGGAATTGACCAGCCAGGAGGGGTCGGGCGCCAGCGTGCCGAGCAGGCGGTTGATCAGTCCGCCCTGGCTGAAGAGGTAATACCAGACTCCGATCACGGCCACGCCGGCGGTGATGTAGGGCACGAAGAAGACCGAGTGGAGCAAGGTCGGCCGGAGAAACGTCTTCTTCCTGGTCAGCCGGGCCAGCGCCGCTGCCAGGGACAGGCCGAGGACGACGGTCAGCGGGACGTTGACCGCCAGGTATTCCAGGATATTGACGAAAGCTTGCCGGAGCTGTGGATCGGCCAGCGCGGTCCGGTAGTTCCGTAGGCCGACGAACGGTTCCGGGATAGAGGCCCCGGGCGCGGCGTACACGTAGTTCAGGAACGATATGCGCAAGCCCTCGACGATCGGCGCCCCGTAGACCGCGATCAGATACAGGGCGTAAGGCGCGGTGAGCCACAGGCCGATCAGGGTTCTGGGACTCCGGCCGGGCCGCGTGGCACTGGACATGAGCGTGTCCTCCCTCTCGACCCGCCGGCCTACGGCTGGATATCGGCCGCGACCTTCAAGGCCGCCTCATGCAGCCATTGCGCGGTCGGCTCGTCGCCGAAGACCACCGACCGCAGGTAGCCGTTGCGGAGGTCCTGCCACATGGCCACGCCGTGCGGGACGTTCGGGACTTCGACGGTCCGGGCCGCCTGCTGCGCGAACAGCGTGTATGCGGGATGCGATGCGAAGTAGGGCGCGTAGACCGTCGCGAGATCGGCGCGCAGTGGCATCTGCCCGGTCTTCTCCAGCAGGGCACTGTCACCGTCCGGGCCGGTGGCGAACTTCAGGAACGCCCACGCCGTGTCCCGGCTGCGGCAGGCCGTGAACAGCGACACCGTCTTGGCGTCGGCGAACGTGTGGATCTGGTCCGCGGGCAGGCCGGTCGAGGTCGGGACCGGGACGACGCCCCAGTTCACCTTCGAGCCGTAGACGGAGATGGCCCAGGGGCCGACGATGGCCATCGCGGCCTTCTGGTCGGCGAAGGCGTCGCCGTTGTAGGTCTCCTTCGGGGCCAGGCCGGCTTTGTAGATCTCGGCCCAGAACGTGGCGACGGCCCGGCCCGCCGCGTCGTCGAAGGTCGGCCGGCCGTCGGACACCAGCTGCCGGCCCCGGCTCTCGGCGATGTAGAGCGGGTAGAAGTCGAACCAGTTCTGGTAGAAGTCGCCGTTCGCCGACGGGGCTATGGCCAGGGCGGCCTTGCCGGAGTCGTGCAGCTTGTGCGCGGCGTCGAGGAACTGGCTGTAGGTCGCGAGCGCCGGGTGGTCGGGGTCGAGGCCGGCGGCGCGGAACATGTCCTTGTTGTAGAAGATCATGACCGGGTTCGACTTCCAGGGCAGCTGGTAGTAGTCGCCGTCAGGGCTCTGGTACTCGGCGGCCGCTGCCCGGCCCGAGCGGTCCTCAATGTAGGAGGCACCGTCCGGGAAGCTGTTCAGCGGGACCAGCCCGCCCTGCCGGACCCAGCCCGAGACGGCGGCCGGCGAGCCGTTGAAGACCAGGCACGGCGCGGTGTCGGCGCTGATCGCGGCGGTGATGGACTCCTCGGAGCTGTGGGCCGTGGGGATCTCCTCGCCGGTGACCTCCTGGTCGGGGTGGAGCTTGTTCCACGCGGCGACTTCGGCCTTTCCCCAGGCGACTTCCTGGGGGTTGTTGGAGTACCAGATCTTGACGGGCCCGGTCCGCCGGCCGTCGGTGTGGTTCGCGGTGCTGCCGGAGCAGGCCGTCGCGGTCAGTGCTGTGCATGTCAGAAGACTGATGGCCAAGGTGCTTCGGATTCCGGTCATGGCTGACCCCTTGAAGACTCGCGCTCAGCGACGTTGCCGTGACCGTAAGTCGTAATCCTTGGCAGCGCAAGGCTCTGTGCTGCAATTTCTGATTATCGACATAGGGTGGCGCACCGTCGTACACTGAGAGTGTGGCTCCGAGGCGGATCAGGATGACGACGACTGTGCTCGACGTCCTGAGCCTGCTCGCCGCCGCCGCGCCGGAGGAGCCCGAGTGGGGCTTGTCCATCTGCCGCAAGACCGGCTACGGCACCGGCACGGTGTATCCGGCGCTGGAGCGCCTGCTTCAGGCCGGCCTCATCTCCTCCTCCTGGGAGGACCCGCAGCCCGCGGACCGGCCCCGTCGCCGCTACTTCGAGCTGACGACCGGCGGCCGCGCGGCCCTGCACAGCGAGCTGAGCGAGCGGCGCCGCAGGCAACTCGCCTGGACACCACCGGCTCCGGGAATGGCGAGCGGTGACCCATGACCTGGGAAGAAGTCGCGCTGAAGGTCAGTGAAGGCTCCGCCGGCCAGGCCCGCCGGGGCGAGGCGACTTTGCCCTTCCCCTTCTACGACTTCACCGACTGGTTCTTCAAGCCGCCGAACAAGCCGCGGCGCCGGAAGACCTGGCGTCCCCCGCCGATCGCGGTGCCGGGCCCGCGCGGTCGCGCCGCGCTGTGGCTGTTCCGGCTGGCGGGCTGCATTCTCTGCGGCGTCCCCGGCTCCGACGACCTCAAGGGCGACTGGCGGGCGGTGCTCTCCGGATCGCAGTGTTCGGACATCGTGGCCAACGCCGGCGGTATGGTGCGGGCCGCGCTGTGGCGGCGGTGGGACCACGCGGTGCAGACCTGCTGGAGCCCCGTGGACAGGGTTCTGCGATCGCGGATCCTGTCGAACCTTCTTGTCGTGGTGCCGTCCGCCGCCGCGGCCTGGGTGTTGTTCCACAACGGCGGCGGGGCCAACCTGCTCGGCCATGCCGAGGCGGTCGCCGCGGTCGGAGGCGTGCTGCGCGAGCTGGTGGTGCTGGGGCGGTGGTGGCGGAATGTCGAACCGCCGGAGCGTAGGGCCCGGGAGGCGCGGAATCGGCGACGGTGAGCTTCGCACCGCTCGGACCGACTTCGTTGTCCACAGCGCCCGAGCCGCCCGGGAGCTCCCCGAGCGGCCCCCACCCACCCTCACAAGCTGTGCGCGTCGATGTCGCCGTGGTCGGTGGTGGCCTCGATGGCCAGAGCGGCGGCGGGGCCGTCGGTGTTGGTCAGCGCGTTCGCGATCCGGCCGTAGCCGGTCTTGGCGTCCAGCGTGGCCGAGACGCCCGGGGCCGTGCCGATCGACAGGCTGCCCGAGCCGGTGCGCAGCGTGACCTTGCCGGTGACGGCCTCGGCGACGGTGATGTCGCCCATGCCGTTGCTGATCCACGCCGGGCCGGTCAGCCGGGCCACGGAGACCGCTCCGGTGTGCACCTTCAGGCGCGCGCCGCCGGTCTCGGCGATCTGGACCGTGCGGTACCCGCCGTCGAAGGCCACCTCGTCCAGGCGCCCGGTGGTGTACAGCTCGGCGGCGCCGGCCTTGCCTTCGAGCCGGGAGCCGGAGGGCAGCTCGACCGTCACCTCCAGCGATCCGGAGCTGCCGAACAGGCGGTGCGGGTCGGCGGTCGTGATCCGCAGGACGCCGTCGCGGTACTCGACGCCGGTCTGCTCCGCGGCCTTGACGTCGCGCTTCTTCGACGTGTCGCTCGGCTGGATCTCGACGGCGGCGTCGGCGCGCTCGGTGGCGATCAGCCGGACGCGCCCGGCCGGGATGTCCAGGACGACGGAGACCGGACCGGCGGTGTCGAACTTCTGCATGATGTGCTCCTCGGGCGGTGGTTGCGCGGACCCTGGCGGCCCGTCCTCACACCGCTACCTTCGCCGCCCCGCCTGACACGGCCCTGACGCCGTCCTGACAGCGCACATCGCCCCGCTGACACCGTCGTGGTGCGCGGGGCGATGTGGTGGACCGGGCCGAGGCGCCGCGGAGCTGTCGGGGCCGCCAGAGCCGCCGGAGCCGCCGGAGCTCCCTAATGCCGTGCCGCGTTCCGTCCGGCCCACAGCGAGGCGGCGAGGGCGACCAGGGCGACGGCGAAGCCGAGTTGGAGCGCGTGGCGGATCCAGTCGACGCCACCGGTGTGGCGGACGCCGATCCAGCCGGACACGGCGTTGCCGAGCCAGGCGCCGCCGACGCCGGCGATCATGGTCAGCCATACGGGAATGTCCTGCTTGCCCGAGAGGATGAGGCGGGCGAGGGCGCCCAGGATGAGGCCCAGGATGAGGATCCACAAGAGCTGGAACATCGCACAGTTCCTTCCCGGCCTGTCGGTGTGTCGGCCTGTCGAACACCCATCCCTATGCCCGGCGGTCGCGATCTGAAGCGGATTGACAGCCAATCGGAGGAATTGGGCGGTCTTCGTCCGGCGATGCCCGATCGGTCGAATGGGGTGTCAAGCATAGAAATTCCTTCATTATAGGGCTGTTTGGTCGCCACTCACCCCGAATACGGTGAGAACGATGACAAGTGGTAATGCGGAAGCTGCAAACCGTGCAATAGTTGTTCAGCGCACGCGTCCCCACCAGGTGGGTGTGGCCGCAGGTCTCAAGGAGATTCATGGCAACCGGCAAGGTCAAGTGGTTCAACGGCGAAAAGGGCTTCGGCTTTATCGAGCAGGACGGTGGAGGCCCGGACGTCTTCGTCCACTTCTCCGCGATCAGCGGCAGCGGCTACCGCAACCTGGAGGAGAACCAGGCTGTGGAGTTCAACGTCACGCAGGGCCCGAAGGGCCCGCAGGCTGAGGACGTCCGCGCCGTCTAAAGCGCCGGCAACTCGGCTCGAACACAGTTGTCCCCGCGTCCTCCACGGAGGGCGCGGGGACAACTCGTTTCCGGGCCGGGAGCCAAGAACCAGGGAAGTCCGCTCGGTCAGCTACGCCGGATGGCCGCGCGTCGGCGCCGCGATCCCGTGTCGAGCACCGCGTAGGCGGCCACCGCGATCCACGCCACGGCGGTCAGCACGATCGGCCCGGCCATGACGTAGGTCTGCCACCACACGCTGGCGGTCGGCGGTGCGATCTTGCTCACGCGCGCGGCGAGATGGAGCGACGACTCGCGCTGATCCTCCCCGGCGAGCGCGAGGGTCGCGACGGTCAGCCAGATGGCCGAGGCGACACCGGTGGCGTAGCCCGCGAGCCTGACTCTGGCGGCGGCCGATGTGTCCAGCAGCGCCATGGACACCAGGAAGACACCCAACAGGACGACCTGTATCGCGGCGCCGTGCGACCAGGTCGTGAAGAGTTGACTGGTCCAGCCCGACCAGGACTGTGTGGACTGCCACACCTCGTCGGTCCAGCGCCTGCCGGTTTTGGCCTCCGTGGCGATCACTTGGGCGCCGATGCCGGCCAGCTGCGTCGCCGCGATGATGCCCGCGAGGAAGGCCACCGCGGACCCCGGCGCCCACGCCGACGCCTTGCGGACCGGCTGTACGGTCGGCTGCTGGAGGGCGCCGACGGCGGACCACGTCGGGTGCTGCGCTGCGGCCCGCGAAGCCGAAGCCGATGCCGATGCCGAAGCCGAAGCCGCTGCGGCCGGCGACGCGGAACCCAAAGCCGGAGCCGAAGCCGTCTCCGACGCCGAAGCCGGCCCCGCAGCCGACCCGGGAGCCGACCCTGAAGCCGGCCCCGCAGCCGACCCCGCAGCCCAAGCCGTCGACCGCGGCTCGACCGGCATCGCCCGCATGGTCTCCGCGACCCCCGGATGCATGCTCTGCGAACCCGAGGCCCCCGGATCCAGGACCGGCGCGACAGAGATCTCCCTCTCAACACCCGCCAACCGCGCAGACACCTCGGCAGCAGTCTGCGGACGCCGCGCCGCGTCCCGTTCCAGCAGCTCGGCGACCAAGTCCGTCAACGCCGGCGGGACGCCCGGAACGAGGCTGTCGACGCGCGGTGCCGCCTCGTCCCGCTTGCGCATCATCACCGCGATGCCGTTCTGGCCCTGGAACGGCGGCTGTCCGGTGAGCATGCAGAACAGCACCCCGCCGAGCGCGTACAGGTCCGAGCGCTCGTCGCCGCGCTCCTCCAGGAACTGCTCCGGCGCGCCGAACTCCGGCGTCCCGGCCGGCGCCAGCTGCGAGGTCCGGGCGACGGTGAACTGCGAATGGGCGAACCCCGCGATGCCGAAGTCGACGACCTTCACGGTGCCGTCCGTGGCGATCATGACGTTGTGCGGCTTGATGTCGTAGTGGATCACCCCGGCCCGGTGCGCCGCCAGCAGCGCGTCGCAGATCCGGGCCCCGATCCGCACGGCCTCCGGCAGCGGCAGCGGCGTTCCGCCGCGCAGCGCCTGCGACAGCGTCGCGCCGTCGATCCGCTCCATGACCAGGAACAGCACGCCGTCCTGGACGCCCCGGTCGTGCACCACCGCCACGTTCGGGTGGCTGATCTGGGCCGCGGCCACCGCCTCGCGCTCGAACCGCCGCACCGCGTCGTCGGACCCCGTGTCGTCGAGATAGAGGAGCTTCACGGCCACGTCTCGCCGCAGGCTCCGGTCGCGGGCGGACCACACCTCGCCCATACCGCCGCGGCCGAGCCGGGTGACGATCTCGTAGCGTCCGGCGAACAGCTCTCCAGAATGCACGCCCACCCCCTTCGATGCCCCACACGATAGGGGATCGCAGGATGCTGTCCGGCGCCACCGTCGTTTCCGGCGGCGTCTCCGTGCGCGTCTCCAGAGGCGTCAGAGGGCTGGTTCGCTGGCCGCGGCCTCTGCCCGGGCGTTGGCCAGCTGGTCGTTGAGGAAGCGCGCGGCGTGGTCCAGGGCGGCGTCGGCCTCGTCGAGCCGGCCGTACTGGTGCTGGTAGACGTGCGGCAGGCCGGGGCCGATCTGCAGGGTGACCTCCACCTCGGCGGCGCCCGCCCGGGCGGCCAGCCGGATCGCGTCGTCGAGCAGCAGTTCGTCGGTCCCGACCTGGACCAGCAGCGGCGGCAGGCCGGCGAGGTCGCCGAACAGCGGGCTGGCCAGGGGCTGCGACCGGTCGCCGGAGCCGAGGTAGTGCTCGACGTAGTTCTCGAAATCGGCCTCGGTGAAGATGGCGTCGGCGTCGCGCCGGGTCTGGAAGCTCGCGCCGCCGAGAGTGAGGTCGAGCCAGGGGGAGAAGACGACCGCGGCCGCCGGCTGCGGCAGGCCGGCCTGGCGGGCCGCGAGCAGGGTGGCGACGGCCAGACCGCCCCCGGCCGAGTCCCCGGCCAGGACCAGGTCCCGGGGGTCGGTGCCGCGGTCCAGCAGTTCGCGGTAGGCGGCGAGTCCGTCCTCGAGCGCGGCCGGGAACCGGTGCTCGGGCGCCAGCCGGTAGGCCGGCGAGGTGGTCCGCAGCCCGGCGCGGGCGGCCAGTTCGCCGACGAGTCCGGCGTGGGTGTCCGGCGAGCCGCTGACGTAGCCGCCGCCGTGCAGGTAGAGCAGGTGGCCGCGGTCGGTGGCGCGGGCGGGCGTCAGCTCCAGGGCCGGGCGGCCGCCGAGCACGGTGTGCCGGGTGGCCACGTCCGGCCGGATCGGCCGGGAGACGGCGGCGGCGAGGCCGGCGCGCTGTTCCTCGACGCCGGGCGGCGTCGCCCCGCGCGGAACGGAGCGGAGCCGGGCGGCAAGTTCTTCGCGCTGCTGACGGGACATGAGGGGGCCTCCACGATGCGGGAATGGCGGAACGGCGGGCCGAGGAGATAGATTCCGAGGAATCCTTCCCGGTGCCATAACTGTATTCCAGGGAAGCTGATTCCTAGGAATCTAATGGAGGTGTTGTGAGGCACGTCACGCCGGTCTTCATCGATCTGGTCCGGGTGGAGACCAGGCTCTACGACACCGTCAGCGCCCGGCTGCGCGCGGCCCAGGGCCTGAGCCTGGGGCAGTTCGAGTTCCTGGAGATCATCGACCGGGTCCCGGACTGCCGTGTGCTCGACATCGTCAACGACGTGGGGATCACCGTCGGGGCGGTGAGCAAGGCGGTCGACCGCCTGGTGGCCGCGGAGTTGTGCGTCCGGGTCGCGCACCCGGAGGACCGACGGTCGTCGATCCTCCGGCTGACGGCCGAGGGGGAGAAGGCGCTGGCCGCGGCGCGGCCGGTGGTGGAGGCGGAGCTGGCGGCGCTGACCGCGTCCGTGTCGAGCGAGGACCTGGCGCGGGTCGCCGCGACGATGGCCGCGCTGCGGGCCGCGCTGGAGGCGGGCTCCGTCACCTGAGCGGCAGCCGCATGATGGTCAGGTCGAGCCAGGTCCCGAACTTGGTGCCCGCGTCGCCGACGGTGCCGACGTGGTGGAAGCCGAAGCGCTCGTGCAGCTTGATCGACGCGGTGTTGCCGGCCTCGATGTCGGCGATGACGATGCGGTGGCCGGCGTGGCGGGCGGCGTCGATCACGGCGGTGAGCAGCGCCGCCCCGACGCCGCGCCGGTGGTGGTCTTCGTGGACGTACACGGAGTCCTCGACGGTGTGGCGGTAGCCCTCGAAGTCACGCCAGGGGCCGTAGGCACCGAACCCCGCCACCGCGCCGTCGGCCTCGGCGACGAACGCCGAGCCGCGTCGCAAGTGCGGGTCCAGCCACGCCGCGCCGTCGGTCGCCGACAGCACCGTGTTCGTCCACAGCGCGGTCGAGCGCTCGATCGCCCGGTTCCGGATCTCGCGGATCGCCTCCGCGTCCTGGGGGCCGGCGGGGCGGACCGCGACCCCGGCCCGATTCTTATATGCTAGATCCATGTCCAATATAGTAGAACCACTGGTCGGGAAGATCGCAACCCGGATCCGCGCCGAGCGCGACCGGCGCGGCTGGACCCTCGTGCAGCTGGCCGAGGCCTCCGGGGTGTCGCGGGCGATGATCAGCCGGATCGAGAACGGCGAGAGCAGCCCGACGGCGGTGGTGCTCGGCAAGCTGTCGGCGGCGTTCCAGCTCAGCGTCTCCGAGCTGCTCGCCCGCGCCGAGCGCGAGTCGGACCAGGGTTCTGTGACCGGGGTGGATACGACCGATCCGGCCGACCGGACCGGCCCGACCGGACTCACCCGGCAGGCCGACCTCCCCACGTGGCGCGACCCCGACACCGGGTACCGGCGGCGCCAGATCACCGGGCCGGACTTCCCCGCCGACATCACCGAGGTGCGGCTGCCCGCCGGAGCCGGCGTCGCCTACCCGGCGGCCGCCTTCGCCTTCATCCGCCAGACGGTCTGGGTCCTCGACGGCCGCCTGACCTTCCACGAAGGCGCGACCGTCCACGAACTCGACGCCGGCGACACCCTCGAACTCGGCGAACCGGCGCCGTGTACCTTCCAGAACTCGACCACCGCGGAGTGCCGGTACGTCGTCATCGTCACCCGCGGACGGCGTCAGTGACCAGGCGGCGCGCGCCGCTCGCAGGACGACACCGGCGCCGGACAGCGGGGATGGCCCGCCGGCCGGCGCCGGGACGTGCTTGAACTGTGGAGCTACTGGTCCAGGTTCCTTACGAAACCGTCACCGAGTCGATGTTGGCGTCGCCGCCGGAGGTGGTGGCGGCGATCCGGATGGTGTTGGACCCGGCGTTCAGGGGCACCGAGATGGTCGCGGTGGACCAGGTGTCCCAGTCCGCGGTGACCGGGAAGCTGACCGTCCCCTTCGAGGAGCCGTTGACCGAGATGGTCGCGGGCCGGTCCGAGGACGTGCCGTTGGAGTACCGGATCGTCAGAGTCTTGGTACCGGCGGCGGACACGGTGACCGGCAGGTCGAGGTACGCGCCGACGGCGTTGGCCGTGTTGGCGAACCCGGAGCCGGTGAAGCCCGCGTGGTTGGAGTCGAACGTGCCGCCGGAGGACAGCGTGCCGGTCTCCGCCTCGAACAGGGTGCCGCCGGGCGGCGGGGTGGTGCCGCCCGACATGGCCGCGCCGAGGGTGTCGAGCGCCTTCTGGACCAGTGCCTGGGCGTTGGTGTTCAGGGTGGAGTTGGTGCCGTTGACGACCCAGGAGGGGCCGGAGAACATGACGACGGTGACGCCGTTGTCGACGCCGCCGGTGGTGCCGCTGCTGGGGATGCCGAGCAGCTGTGCCGCCTTGACGGACGCCTCGCCGAGTTCACGGGAGTCGTTGTCGGAGGTGGTCTGGTTGTTCGCGG